>NZ_CP075185.1:4302137-4619274 GCF_020510685.1 Dechloromonas denitrificans | reverse complement strand
TGGTGAAGGCACTCCTCCCCGCTCAGTCAATAGATCGTACTGGCGGTTCTAATTATTTGATTTAATTGCGATTTATAACAAAATTTCGGCGGCATTCGAGCCACCGGGAAAGGCGGAATTCTACCCTTCATCCACAAAGTTATCCACAGCTGTGCGAAATAATTGATCTTGACAGCAGACCCTCAATCAGGGTGTAATCACGTGTTTTTCTTAGCACATCAAGGGATTACAACATGAAACGCACGTATCAACCGTCGGTCGTGCGCCGCAAGCGCACCCATGGCTTCCTGGTCCGTATGCGCACCAAGGGTGGCCGTGCAGTTATTGCTGCTCGCCGCGCTAAAGGTCGCACACGTCTGGCCGTATAAGCCGGACGTTCGGCGGGGTGAATCAAGCCTTCGCCAGACGCTATCGCCTGACAAAAACGGATGAGTTCTCATCCGTTTTTGGTTTCAGGAAGGCGATTCGCGGCCAATTGCTGATGCTGCACTACCAGCCCAGATCCGAGGGACAGACCGAGGCTCGTCTCGGCGTGGTAGTCGGCAAGAAGTTGCTGAAAAGGGCTGTCGACCGCAACCGGGTCAAACGCATCGTCCGCGAGCAGTTTCGCTGTCGGCGCGCCGGACTTCCAGCTTATGATCTGGTCGTTCGACTGGCAGCAAAACCGGTTCCGCTTGACGGCGGAGTACTTGCCGGCGATTTTGTCGCCCTGCTGGAAAAGTTGCTGCGGCCCCGGCCAAAGCGGCATGAATGATGAAACGCCTGTTGATCGGACTGCTTCGCGTCTATCAATATGCGATCAGTCCCTGGTTGGGGCGACGCTGTCGTTATTTTCCGAGTTGTTCGGAATACGCGGTGGAAGCTGTACAAAAACACGGTGCCATCAAGGGTGGCTGGTTGGGCGCCAAGCGCGTCTGCCGCTGTCACCCATGGCATCCCGGCGGGTACGATCCAGTACCCTGATTTGAGCATGTTTATTTGGTAGGCCGTACATGGACACTCGTCGCCTGATTCTGGTTTTGATCTTCACCTTCTCCAGCTTCATGCTGTGGGAAAACTGGCAGAAGTACAACCAGCCCAAGCCCGTAACGGAAGCCGTGACGGCGAATGTGGCCGGCACCGGTGCGCCCAAGCCAACGGCTAATCTGCAAGCCCCCGGAGCTGCCGCTTCGGTTGTGCCGGCGACGGCGACCGTGCCTTCAGCCGAAACGTTCTCGATCAGCACGGATCTGGTCAAGGCCACGATCTCTGCCCAAGGCGGCGATCTGGTTCGCCTTGAACTGCTCAAGTACAAGGAACACGACAACAAGGACAAGACTTTTGTCCTGCTCGACGCCAAGCATCAATATTTCGCGCAGAGCGGCCTGATCGGCGAAGGCTTGCCGACGCACCGTTCGACTTTCAAGCGTGTCGACGGTCCGAGCGAGCTGGCCGAAGGCGCCAACGAACTCAAGGTGCGTCTCGAAGCGGTCGGTCAGAATGGCGTCAAGGCGACCAAGATCCTGACTTTCAAGCGGGGGTCCTATCTGATCGATGTCGCCTGGGAAATTGCCAACGGCAGCGACAAGCCGGTCGCCGCGCACGCCTATTTCCAGTTGCAGCGTGATGATGTGGCCCCGGAAGGCGAGACCAAGATGGTTTCGACCTTTACCGGCCCGGCGGTTTATACCGACGCCGACAAATATCAGAAGGTCAGCTACGAAGACATCGCCAAGGACAAGGCCAAGTTTGCCAAGACGGCCGACAATGGCTGGCTGGCCATGGTTCAGCATTATTTCGTCACGGCCCTGGTTCCACAGGACAAGACCCAGCGCGAGTTCTACATGCGCAAGGCGGAAGGGACCAATGCTTTCCAGGCCGGTCTGATTGTTCCGGTTGGCGAAATTGCCCCCGGCGCCAAGGGTGACGCGGCCGTCAGCTTCTTCGCCGGTCCGCAGGAACAGGCAGCTTTGAAGCAGATCGCTCCGGGTCTCGAATTGGTAGTCGATTACGGCTGGCTGACCGTGGTTGCCGCGCCGATCTTCTGGGCCTTGCAGGCGATTCACAGTCTGGTCGGCAACTGGGGCTGGGCGATCGTCGTATTGACCATCATCATCAAGGCCATTTTCTTCCCGCTCTCCGCCGCTTCCTACAAGTCGATGGCCAAGATGCGCATCCTGACGCCGCGCCTGACCCAGCTGAAGGAACGTTTCGGCGACGACAAGCAGCGGCTGAATCAGGAAATGATGAAGATGTACCAGACCGAGAAGGTCAATCCGCTCGGCGGCTGCCTGCCGATTGTGATCCAGATCCCGGTCTTCATTTCGCTCTACTGGGTGCTTCTCGGCGCCGTTGAAATGCGCGATGCGCCGTGGATCCTGTGGATCAAGGATCTCGCTTCGGCCGACCCGTACTACATCCTGCCGGTGATCATGATGGCCTCGATGTTCGTCCAGACCAAACTCAACCCGACGCCGCCGGACCCGATCCAAGCCAAGGTGATGATGGCCATGCCGCTGATCTTCGGCTTCATGTTCTTCTGGTTCCCGGCCGGTCTGGTGCTGTACTGGGTGGTCAACAACGTGCTGTCGATTGCCCAGCAATGGCAGATCACCCGGATGATCGAAAAAGGCGGCAAGGCTGCCAACGATGCCAAGGCTTAAGGTGTGACCTCCGGCACCATTGCCGCCATCGCTACGGCCCCCGGCCGTGGCGGTGTCGGCGTCATCCGCATCTCGGGCAGCAATTTGCTGCCCTTTGCTTATGCACTGACCGGCAAGACACCCAAGCCGCGTTACGCCACGCTGGCCGATTTCAAGTCGGCCGATGGCCAGACCATCGACAGTGGCCTGCTGCTTTACTTTCCCGATCCCCATTCATTCACCGGCGAGGATGTCCTCGAACTGCAGGGACATGGCGGCCCGGTGGTCATGCAGATGCTGCTCGCCCGCTGTCTCGACCTTGGCGCCCGCCTGGCGGAACCCGGCGAGTTCAGCCGGCGCGCCTTCCTCAACGGCAAGCTCGATCTGGCCCAGGCCGAAGCGGTCGCCGACCTGATCGATGCTTCGACAGCGAGCGCCGCGCGCTCGGCCATCCGTTCGCTGCAGGGTGAATTCTCCAAGGCAATCCACAGCCTGACCGACGAATTGATCAACCTGCGCATGCTGGTCGAAGCGACGCTCGATTTTCCCGAAGAAGACATCGATTTCCTGAAGGCCGCCAATGCCTTCGGCCGCCTCGAAAACCTCCAGCGCAAGCTGGCTGAGACCTTCGACCGGGCCGGCCAGGGCAAGCTGCTGCAATCGGGCCTGCACGTCGTGCTGGCGGGCCAGCCGAACGTCGGCAAGTCCTCGCTGCTCAACCGGCTGGCCGGCGACGATCTGGCCATCGTCACGGCGATTGCCGGGACGACGCGCGATGCCTTGCGGTCGACCATCCAGATCGAGGGAATTCCACTGCACATCATCGATACCGCCGGCCTGCGCGAAACCGATGACGAAGTCGAAAAAATCGGTATCGAACGCACCTGGCGGGAAATCGAACGGGCCGACGTCGTACTGCTGCTGGTCGATGCGCGCAGCGGAACCGGCGAAGCCGACCGCGAGATCCTCGACCGGCTGCCAGCCCAGCTCAAACGCATTACGGTCTATAACAAGATCGACCTCGCCGGTACGCCAGCCGAACGGCATGTCGAACCCGACAGCACGGCCATCTCACTGTCCGCCCGCTCCGGAGAGGGTATCGAGCTGCTGCGCCAAGAGTTGTTGCGGATCGCCGGCTGGCATCAGACGGAAGATGTCTTCATCGCCCGCGAACGCCATCTGCGCGCATTGGCCGATGCCCAGCAACACATTGCCGCGGCGCGCCAGGTTGTCGAAAGCGCCCTCCCGGCTCTTGAACTGTTCGCCGAGGAACTCCGCCTGGCCCAACAGGCGCTTGGCCTGATCACCGGCGAATTCAGTGCCGACGATCTGCTCGGCGTCATCTTCAGCCGCTTCTGCATCGGCAAATAACGCGCTTGGCAGGCCCCGAATAGGCACCCGAGAATCGTTGGTGATAAGGCTGTGGATAAACTGTCGGCCGTTTGTGGATCAAACGAGTGTTCAAGCTTTCCTGAAAAACGATCCCCTTTTCATCCACAAGTCATTCAGAGGCTTTTGAAGACCAAATTTTCAGCGTAACAGATTGTATAAAAAGTTATTTTTTTACTTATCCACAGAACTATTGCTGAGTTATTCCTTATAGTCGTTTTATATATGATTCTTATTGAAAAACAAACAAGCAAGAACTTGCGGCTGATCGCCGCCAGAAAACCTTGATGGAAATCTTCACACCGGAACTGCTGGTGCTAATTTTTGCGGCTTTCATGGCCGGCAGCATCGATGCGGTAGTGGGTGGTGGTGGCCTGATCCAGATCCCGGCACTGTTTGCCATCTATCCCGGCGAATCCGCGGCAACGCTGTTTGGTACCAATAAATGCGCCAGCGTCGTCGGTACCGCCAATGCCACCTGGCGCTACGCCCGGCAGGTAAAGATGCCATGGCGGACCATCCTGCCGGCAGCGCTCGCCGCTTTTGCCTTTTCCTACCTGGGTGCGGCGGCGGTCGCCTGGTTGCCGAAAGATGCGGTGCGTCCGCTGATCCTGCTGCTGTTGGTGATTGCGGCGGTATACACGCTGAAAAACAAGGATTTCGGGCAGGTTCACCGACTGACGCATGCCGGCCATCGCGAACTTGTCTATGCGGTGTTGCTGGGTGGCGTGATCGGTTTCTATGACGGCTTTTTCGGACCGGGGACCGGCAGTTTTCTTATCTTCCTGTTCGTCCGCTTCTTTGGTTTCGACTTCCTGCACGCCTCGGCTGGCGCCAAGGTGGTCAATGTCGCCACCAATCTGGCGGCCCTCGCCTATTTTGTTCCGAACGGCTTTGTCCTGCCTTTGCTGGCGCTGTTGATGGCGCTCGCCAATGTCAGCGGCTCGGTGGCCGGAACCTGGCTGGCCTTGCGGCATGGCAGTGGTTTTGTGCGCAAGGTCTTTCTGGCGATGGTTGGCATTCTGATCGTCAAATTTGCCTGGGATACCTATAGGCTTTTGTAATACTTTTCCCGGAACTGATGGTGGCTGGTGTTTTCAAATAAAATCCGGCCACTTCGACAGAGGAAAAGTTCATGCGCATCACGCTCGTACACCCCGCTGGCTTCAATTTTGTTCCGGGGCAACCGGATTTTTCGGTACTGGCTAACCGCATGCCGCCAATCGGCATCATGCAACTGGCTTCCTGGCTGGAAAAATTCGGCCACAACGTCGCCCTACACGATTGCCTCGGTCCTTATTCGCCACCCGGCATCGCCGAGAATGCCGAGATCGTGCTGGCCAGCGATCCCGAAATGGTCGGTTTTTCGGCGACCACTTCTGGTTTCATGGATGCCTTCGAAATCGCCGCCTATATCCGCGAGCGCCGGCCGGAAATCAAGATTGTTTTCGGCAATGTTCATGTTTCCTCGCTGGGCGCGCCGATCCTCGAACACTTTCCGGAAATCGACTATCTGGTCATCGGCGAAGGCGAAGGCGCGATGCTGGAACTGGCTGACGGTAAACCGCTGAAAGAGATCGGCAATCTGATCTATCGCGACGAGGCAGGCAAGATCCGCGTCAATCCGCGCCGCGACCGCATCCTCGATCTCGACGAACTGCCCTTTCCCGCCTACGAAAAACTGGCCGGCTTCCCGCACGCCTACCATCTGCCGCTGTTTGCCTACGAAAAGCGCTACGGGGCGACGATGATCACTTCGCGCGGCTGCCCCTACACCTGTTCGTTCTGCGACCGGACGGTGTTCGAGCGGCTGTACAAGACCAATTCGGCGCAATACACCTACGACCACATGAAGTACCTGCGCGATAACTTCGGGGTCTATCACATCAACATGTACGACGACCTGTTCACCGCCAAGAAGCAGCGCGTCATGGACTTGTGCGAGTTGCTGATCGAAAAGCCGCTCGGCATCCAGTGGAATTGCGCCATCCGCACCGGCCATACCTCGGACGAAATGCTCGCCAAGCTCAAGCAGGCGGGTGTGCTGATGGTTTCGATGGGCGTCGAATCGGCCGATCCGGCAATGATGGAACGCCACAAGGCCGGCGTCACGCTCGACGCCGTGCGCGACACGGTGCGGCAGATCCACGCGGCCGGGATGCGCGCCAAGGGCCTGTTCATTTTCGGGATGCCCGGCGAGACGCCGGAAACCGTCAGGACGACCAGCGATTTCATCCTGTCGCTGGAACTCGACGAGATGAACATGACCAAGTTCAGTCCGCTGCACGGCGCGCCGATCTGGGACGAGTGCGTCAGCGGCGAATCCGGCGATTTCATCGAGGATTGGCGCCTGATGAACTGTCTGAATTTCGTTTTCCTGCCGCATGGTTTTTCATCGCGCGAGGAAATGGACGCGCTGTACAACTGGCACGTCAAACGCTTCTACGACAGCAAGGGCTATCGCCACCGCTTCGCCAAGCGCTTGTGGGCCCATCGCTGGAGCTTGTGGCACGTACTCAAGCACCTGCCGGAGACCATTGCCGCCGCGCGCTACTTCAGTGCCAACAAGGAGCAGCTCGAAAAGGCCAAGCGCGAATTTGCACTGCATCCCCGTCAGCCGATCGGCATCAAGCCTTTCCTCAGCCCGGAATTGCAGGTCGATAACATCGTCTCAATGTCGCCGATCAAAATTTCACGGCGCGAGGCAATGAAAACCGTGCTGCAGGTGATGGAAGAATCGACCGCCTGTTGTACGCCGTCGAGCTTGCAAGCAGCGGTATAATCGCCGCCCGGGGGAGGTTGACCATGAAAAAATACCGCATTTTTGGCCAATTTCGGTTGTTGACTGCAGTCGCGCTGCTTGCTTCGCTGACCGCCTGCGGGGGTTCCGGCAGCAAGCCGGAAGACAGCAAACCGCTTGCCCCGGCCAAAAACGAATCCGTCGTCCGTAGCGGTTATGCCTGCTGTAACCTGCATTACGAAGGCGACTGGATTAGTGATTCAAATCTCGCCCAGTTGGCGTTCATTCCGGTGGGTACGCCGATCAGCGTCAAGAAGATCGACGGATATCGTGCCTATATCGAGGTCAATGGCAAGGCGATGCGCCTGGGCCATGACTATGGCCGGGCCGAGGAAAGCACCGAGCAGTGGGTGAACAAGGTGGTCGTGCAGGAAGACCCGAAGCTGAAGATTGCCAAGTTTGCGCCGGCGGTTCGCAACGCCATCGCCAAGGGGCAGTTGATGAAGGGGATGAGCAAGGAACAGGTGATCATGGCGGTCGGTCATCCGCAGACCAATGAAAACCCGAAGCTGGACGGGCCATATTGGCGTTACTGGTGGTCGAGTTTCGGCCCCTATTACGTGTATTGGTCAGGCAACAAGGTAAGCAAGATCGACGGCCATTCGGAAACGGTTGGCTACATGACCTATAAAGGCAAATAATTCTTCGCCGCCACAGAGAAATTGACAGGCTTGAACCAATGGAACAGCAAGCGAAGGAAATCGAACGTCGGGAATGTGATGTTCTGGTAATCGGCGGCGGCCCGGCCGGAACGACCATAGCGCCGTTGCTGGCGGCCAAGGGTTATCGCGTCGTGCTGCTGGAAAAGGCCCGGCACCCGCGTTTTCATATCGGCGAATCCTTGTTGCCGGCCAACCTGCCGCTCTTCGAGCGGATGGGGGTGGCTGAAGAAATCAAGGCGATCGGCATGGAAAAATGGGGCGCCGAGTTCGTTTCGCCGCACCATGAGATGGCGCAGTGCTTCCATTTTGCGGATGCCTGGGACAAGACGATGCCCTATGCCTATCAGGTCAAGCGCGCCGAATTCGATACCATCCTGCTGCGCAATGCCGAGAAGAAGGGCGTTGAGGTACATGAATGCTGCAAGGCGAAGACGGTCGATTTTCTGCCTGATAACAGCGGCGCGGTGATCAAGGCGCAACACGACGATGGTCGCGAGTTTGCGTGGCAGGCCCGCTTCGTCGTCGATGCTTCCGGGCGTGACACTTTTCTCGCCAACCGCTTCCAGATCAAGCACCGCAACCCGAAACACAACAGTTCGGCGATTTACGGCCATTTCTCCGGAGCCAAGCGTCACGACGGGCAGGCCGCCGGCAACATCACCATTTTCTGGTTTGAACACGGCTGGTTCTGGTTCATCCCGATGATGGACGATGTCACCAGCATCGGCATGGTGACTTGGCCGTATTACATGAAGACCATTGGCGAGCGGAACATCGAGCAGTTCCTGATCGACGGCATTGCCATGTGTCCGGCCCTGGCCGAGCGTTTGAAGGACGCCAAACTGGTCAACAAGGTCGAGGCGACCGGCAATTTCTCCTATGTCTCCGAGCGCAACCACGGTCAGAACTATCTGCTGCTCGGCGATGCCTATGCCTTCATCGATCCGGTATTTTCTTCCGGCGTGCTGCTCGCTATGAACAGCGGCGTACTCGGCGCCGAGGCCATCGATACTTGCCTGAGCAAGCCGGCCCAGGCGGCCGCTGCGCTGAAGCGTTTCGATGCGTTGATGAAGCACGGCCCGAAGGAATTTTCCTGGTTCATCTATCGGGTGACCAATCCGATCATGCGCGACTTCTTCATGTTTCCGAAGAACATCTTCCGCGTCAAGGAAGCCCTGCTGTCGGTGCTGGCCGGCGATATTTTCGGCAAGACGCCGATCTGGCGTTCGATCTGGATGTTCAAACTGCTTTATTACATCGCCAATATCATTCAGCCAAAGCGCGCTTTCATGGGCTGGAAACGTCGCCACTTCAATATTCGTCCGGTCGAAGTTCCGCCCGTCTATAACGCTTAGTGAATTTGCCATTGATTTCTCAGGTTTTCTCCGCCCGGCTTGCCGACCTCGTTTCACGTGAAACGGACCGTGTGCTGGGCGGCGCCATGCTTGGCGATCAACCCGGCGCCAGCTTGCCCGAGTGGCCGGTGCAGCGCATTGTTGCCCCCTTGCTCGGGGCCACCGGCCCGGTCATCCATGAAACCTGGCTGGCCGGCCAAGCCGTGCTTACCGGCAACAGCGAAGGCATCGCCTGGTGTCGGGCTGGCCAGTTGCTCTACGGGGTAATCGATCTCGACGAGGCCGATTTCACTGCGACGCCGGGCTGTTCGGCGCTGCAGGCGGCGAGTCAGGAAGCCTACCGGCGCATTTTTCGCCTGCTCGATGCGAAGAACTTGCCGCATCTCTGGCGGGTCTGGAACTACCTCGCTGCGATCAATCGAGAAACCGACGGCCTGGAACGCTATCGCCAGTTCAATATCGGCCGCCAGGATGCCTTTCTCGAATTCCGGCGCGGCGCCACCGGCAATGTGCCGGCCGCCTGCGCCATCGGCCTGACCGGCGGGCCGCTGTCGATCGCCTTCATGGCCGGCGACCAACCGGCCGTCGCCGTCGAGAACCCGCGCCAGGTCAGTGCCTACGACTACCCGGCCGACTACGGCCCGCGCAGCCCGACGTTTTCGCGCGCCGCACTGGTCTATCCGCCGGGCCAGGAAATCCTGTTCATTTCCGGTACGGCGAGTATCGTCGGCCACCTGACGGTGCATCCGGGCGATGTCGCCGGGCAGTGCCGGGAGGCGTTGGCCAATGTCGCCGCAGTGCTCGGCGAAGCCAATCGTCAGGCCCGTTCGACGTCTTACGCCTTGCCCGAGCTGTCCTATCGGGTTTACGTTCGCCATGCCGCCGATTTTCCACTGGTTCGCGAAACGCTGGCCGGCTTGATCGGCGGGACAGCCGAAATCGTATATGTGCAGGCGGATATCTGCCGGCACGATCTGTTACTGGAAATCGAGGCACTGGCCTCGCACGCGCTGGGGAATTGCTGATGGCCACCTCGATCAAAATCCGGATTGCCCGTCTCGCCACCGTCGGCCTCGCTGCTGTCGCGCTGGTCGCGCAGGCCGCCGAGGAAAGGCCGCTGTGGGAGATCGGTGTCGGCGTGGCGGCATTCAGTTTTCCGTCGTACCGGGGTTCCGACCAGACCAACAATTTTCTGATGCCGGTACCGCACTTCACCTATAACGGCGACTTCTTCAAGGCCGACCGGCACGGTATTCGCGGCAGCATTTTCGATTCCGAGCGGGTCGATCTGACGCTCAGCCTGGCGCTCTCGCCACCGGCGCCGAGCGACGACATCAAGGCGCGCAACAACATGTCGGATCTTGAAGCGACCTTCGAAATCGGGCCGCAGCTCGATCTCACTTTCTGGCGTTCGGAAAACCGGGCACGTTTCGTCAAGCTGCTGCTGCCCTTGCGCGCGGCCTTCACCGTCGAAGGTTCGCCGAAGGATATCGGCTGGGTTTTTCATCCCAAGCTGAACATGGACATCACCGATCTGCCGAACATGCCGGGCTGGAATCTCGGCATGCTGGCCGGGCCGCTGTTCGGCGACAAGCGCCAGCACGCCTACTACTACTCGGTGGCGCCGCAGTTTGCGACGGCCAGCCGGCCGGCCTACGAAGCCACTTCGGGCTACGCCGGGATGCAGTATCTGGTGGCCTTGTCGAAGCGCTTCCCGAAATACTGGGTCGGCAGCTTTATCCGCTACGACAACCTGAGCGGTTCGACCTTCGCGGATAGCCCGCTGGTTCGGCAAAAGGATTATTTCGCCGCCGGCCTGGCCATCACCTGGGTGCTCGGTGAGTCGTCGACCCGTGTGTTGGTGAATGACTGATCGGCAGCACGCGGGTAATCCGCTGTGGATTGCCTACGAATACGCCGCAATGGTCATCGGCTTCACTTCGATGTCCCTGATCAGCCTGGCCTGGATACCGTTCGCGCTGGTTTTTTCGGCGCTGCTGCCGCGGCGCATCGGGCAGCGCTGGGGCCGCTACATGATCATGGATGCCTTCCGCACCACGCTGCACCTCGTTTCGCTGCTCTTTCCCTGTCGTTTCGATCTCTCCGAACTCGATCAACTGCGTCACCAGGGCCCGTTGATCCTGGCTGCCAACCACCCTTCCCGGCTTGATGCGGTGCTCATCGTCTCGCGCCTGCCCAATGTCGTCTGCGTCGCCAAGGCGATCTTGCTCGACAATCTCCTGTTCGGGGCCGGAGCGCGGCTGGCGCGTTATATCCGCAACAGTTCGCCGCTGGAAATGATCCTCAGCGCCCGCGAGGAGTTGCAGGGCGGCGCCCAGTTGCTGATCTTTCCCGAGGGCACCCGCACCGTGAATTTTCCCGTCGATCGGTGCACCTCCGCCACTGGACTGATCGCGACGCGAACCGGCATTCCGGTGCAGACCTTGATCATCGAGTTCTCCTCGCCCTATCTCGGCAAAGCGTGGCCGCTGTTCAAGGCGCCGCGTTTGCCGCTGCACTGCCGCATCCGGCTGGGGCGGCGGTTCGCGCCGCCGGCCAATGTCGAGGCATTTACCGGCGAACTCGAAGCCTATTTCCGCGCGGAACAGGCATCCGCTTCCCCATCCACCGTCGCTCACTGAAGCAAAGCAATGCCGGAACTTTCCGCTACCCACCTCGTGCTGATTCCCAGCTACAACCCCGGTCCCAAGGTCCTCGCCACGGTGCGGGCCGCCCTCGCCCAGTGGACGCCGGTCTGGGTCGTCGTCGACGGCAGCACCGATGGCAGCACCGAGCGTCTGCAGGCCTTGGCGAGCGAAATGCCGGGTTTGAAAGTGATCGTCCTGCCGGTCAATCGCGGCAAGGGTTCGGCCGTGCTGGCCGGCCTCACCGAGGCCGAAGCCGCCGGATACACGCACGTGCTGACGATGGATTCGGATGGCCAGCATCCGGCCGAGCTGATTCCCGCCTTCATGGCCGCTTCGCAGGCCCGACCGGAAACCATGGTTCTCGGCAAGCCGGTGTTCGCCGCCGATGCCCCGGCCCTGCGCGTCAATGGCCGCAAGGTCTCGAACGGCTGGGCCAATCTGGAAACCCTGTGGATGGGAATCGGCGATTCGCTGTACGGCTTTCGCGTCTATCCGATCGCTCCGTTGCGGCGGATCATGCAGGCCAACCGCTGGATGCGCCGTTTCGATTTCGACCCGGAAGCGGTCGTTCGCCTGTGCTGGGCCGGTGTCCGGCCGGTCAATATCGCGGCGCCGGTGCGCTATTTCCGGGCCGACGAAGGCGGCGTCTCGCATTTTCGCTATCTGCGCGACAACACCTTGCTGAGCTGGATGCACACCCGGCTCTTTCTTGGCTTCCTGATTCGCCTGCCACGGCTGATCTGGCGCCACCTGTCATCACCCAACTGAATGCGACATCGACTCCATGACTGAAGCCGCCACCCCTACCGCCGCGATGAAGGCCGATCCGCGCCTGGAAAGCTATTTTGCCGGCGAGGAGGAGCGGCGCACCGTGACCCGCGCCATGTTCGACCAGGCGGCCGGGGGCTACGACAAGGCCGAGCGGATCACGGCCCTGGGCAGCGGCGCCTGGTATCGGCGCGATGTGTTGCGGCGCAATGGCCTGCGCCGCGGCATGACCTTGCTCGATGTGGCGGCCGGGACCGGCCTGGTGGCCAGCGCGGGCCAGCAGCTGATCGGTCCGGAGGGCCGCTTGCTGGCGCTCGATCCGTCGCCCGGCATGCTCGCCGAACTGCGCAAGAAACTCGATGTCGAGACCATCGAGGCCTACGCCGAGTCGATTCCGCTGCCCGACAAGTATGTCGATTTCGTGTCGATGGGCTACGCCCTGCGCCATGTCGGCGATCTCGATCTGGCCTTCGGCGAATACCAGCGCGTGCTGCGGCCGGGCGGTCGCGTCTGCATCATGGAAATCAGCCGGCCAGCCAGCCGACTCGGCCAGTTCCTGCTGCGCGCCTATATCGGTGTGGTGGTCCCCTTCCTCGCCCGCCTGACCGGCAGCCACGCCGACGTCAAACTGCTGTGGCAATACTACGGCGACACCATCGAGGTCGCCCTCGAGTCCGAACACATTCTTGACGCCATGCGCCGGGCGGGTTTTGTCGATGTCGAGTGCTCGATTACCTTCGGCGTCTTTCGCGAGTATCTCGGGCGCAAGCCCTGAGAATCTTTGCCACTTTCGGGCGCTTGCCGCTAGCATGCGCATTTCCGAACAGCTGATTAGCGTCAAGGCCTTACGATGAATACGACCGAGATATTCCTGATTGCGATGAGCATCATCTTCACCGTGCCGTACCTGATCTGGCGCCTGGGGAAAACCGATTATTACGCGCCGCTCGTCGTCGTCCAGATCATCACCGGCATCCTGCTTGGGCCAGGCATCCTCGGCCGGATCTTTCCCGACTACTACAGCTTCGTGTTCACGCCGGCCGTCATCCAGTCGCTGAATGGCATTGCCTGGTGGGCGGTGATGCTGTTCGTGATGATCGCCGGCATCGAGCTCGACCTGAAAAAAGCCTGGGCGCATCGCCGCGAGAGTTCGATCACCGCCGGCCTGGCGCTCGGCACACCGCTGCTCTTCGGCTGCGGCGCGGCCGCCGTACTGCTGCTCGGTGACGGCTGGATGGGGCCGCGGGCGATGACCTGGCAGTTCGTGCTCGGCGTCGGCATGGCCTGCGCGGTGACCGCGCTGCCGATCCTGATCCTGCTGATGGAAAAACTGGAAATCCTGCGCCAGCCGATCGGCCAGCGCATCCTGCGCTACGCCAGCCTCGACGACATCGCGATCTGGGGCGTCCTGGCGCTGATCCTGATGGACTGGCAGCGGGTCGGCAAGCAGGCCGCCTTCCTGATCGCCTTCGCCGTCGTCGGCTATATTTTCCGCCAGGTGATGATCCGCCTGGCCGAGCGCGACCGCTGGTACGTCGCCCTGATCTGGCTGGCCGTCTGTGCCTTCGGCGCCGACTGGGCCGGCCTGCATTTCATGGTCGGCGCCTTCCTGGCCGGCGCGATCATCGAGGCCGAATGGTTCGATCAGGAAAAAATGGACCTGCTGCGCCACCACGTGCTGCTGGTCATCATGCCGGTCTTCTTCCTGAGTACCGGGCTGCGCACCAACTGGGCGCTCGGTGGCGAGACGGTGTTCATTGCCGCCGCCCTGCTATTGGTTGCCTCGATCACCGGCAAGCTGATCGGCGTGCGGCTGGCCGGCCGGATCCTCAACTGGGCGCCCGGCGAGGCGAGCATCATCGGCTGGCTGCTGCAGACCAAGGCGCTGATCATGATCATCTTCGTCAATATCCTGCTCGACAAACAGATCATCACCAGCGAGGCCTTTACTGCGCTGCTGCTGATGGCGGTGGTCAGCACCATGCTCACCGTGCCGCTGGTGGCGCCCAAACTGGCGCGCATCAAGGAACTGATTTTCCGCACCAGCTAATGCAAGCCTGACGCGCAAAGCGAACCGTCAGTAGCGGTAACGGTTCTTTTCCGCTTCGATCTGGCGGAGATAGGCCTTTTCCCGCGCCAACTGCCGTTCCGCTTCGTATTCACGCTGACGTTCGGCAGTGGCCTTTGCCTGTTCTTCCCGCTGCATGGCCCGGCGGGATTCTGCCTCGCTCCGTTCGATATTGCGGCTAACCTGGTTGCCGTAAGCGATATCGCGCTCCCGATTGGCCCGCTCCATCGCCTCATTCCGTTGCCGTTGTTGATCTGCCCGCTCAGCAGCGATACGTTCCTCGGCGGCTTTTCGGGCTTCACTTTCCGCCATTTGGGCGGCCGCGACGGTGCGTTCGGCATCCAGGCGAGCCAGTTCCTGGGCGGTCTGGTACTTTTTGTAGGTGATCCCGAAAAATCCGATAACACAGGCAATGACAATCAGTTTGATGAAGGGCCGGCCTGGAGTTTGCGTCGTCTCGTCGGCTGTTTCCCGGGCCCCCAGGTTGGTATCGTAACGCTGGCGCCGGGTCGGATTGGAGAGCGTATTGAAGGCTTCGCGCAGGGCAATCATCCGGTTGGTCGCGTCCTCGTCACCGCTTGCGGCCAGTTCTGAAAATTGCTGATGGAGACGCTTGTAGCCAGCCGCAATGGCGTCGTCGCTGGCTGACTGGCTGACTTCGAGCAGGTCGTAAAGGGTATTTGCCATGTCAATTTGCTTGCGCTTGGGCTGCGTTCAACGACGCCGGATTTGTGGGGCGTCGCCGGGATGCATGCTGTCGATGACGTTATAACCGCCCTTGACGTTGCGATCGCGGGCCGCGCGATATTCCAGATCGGAAAGCTGGGTCCGGTTTTTCTCGTGCACCAGTTCGGCCTGCCGTTTCTGGCTTCGGTTGATCTGGTCTGCCTGATCGTCGACGCGGCCGGCACCGGCCATGCACGGTGTATCCGAGAATACGGTCTTGCCACCCTGGGTGCATTTGTAGGTGTCGGCCTGCACATTCAGAGCGAAAAGGAACAAGGAGAGCAGCGAGAGGCAGACGAAGCGGTTCATGATTATCCCGGGACGTTAAACCAGCCGGCGGATTTTATTCGCTTTGGGTAGCAGGCACAAAGCAAATACGCATAACGATCAGATCATTGCGCCGTTGATCGAAATGATCTGTCCCGAGATGTAGGCAGCGCGCTCGGAGGCGAGGAAGGCGACGAGATCGGCCACCTCCTCCGGTTTGCCGGCGCGCTTCATCGGCACCAGATTCTTGATCGCTTCGGCATCGAAAGCGCTTTCGCTCATTTCGGTGGCGATGATGCCGGGCGCCACGGCATTGACCGTGATGCCGCGACTGGCCAGTTCGAGGGCCAGCGACTTGGTTGCCGCGTGCAGCGCGCCCTTGGCCGCCGAGTAATTGACCTGGCCGCGATTGCCGGTGATGCCGGCAACCGAGGAAATATTGATGATGCGGCCCCAGCGGGTGCGGATCATCGGCATGCTGAGCGGCTGGGTGACGTTGAAAAAGCCGTTCAGCGAGACGTCGATGACCGAATGCCACTGTTCCGCCGACATGCCGGGAAAAACGGCGTCGGCATGGATGCCGGCATTGTTGACCAGGACCTGGATCGGCCCACCTTCCAGCAGTTTTTCCAGCGCCGCCGCACTGGCGGCGCGTTCGGTGACGTCGAAGGCGACGGCCTCGCCGCTGCCGCCGGCGGCGACGATTGCGGCGACGACGGCCTCAGCCTTGTCGCGGCTGCGGTTGGCATGGACGATGACGTGGTAGCCGTCGGCGGCCAGGCGCCGGCAGATGGCGGCGCCGATGCCGCCGCTGCCGCCGGTAACCAGGGCGCGTTTCATCAGGCTGTTTCCTTCAGGAGATCGGCATCGAGCACGACGGCGGCACGCCCTTCGAGCAGGCAGCGGCCGGCGTGGCTGACGGCGAATTGGTAGAGGATATGGTTGCTGTCGCCGGACAGGCGTTCGGCGGTCACCTGGAGTTCGCCGGGCAGATCGTCGAGCCGGGCGACCTGCAGCGTCACGCTGCGCACGCTGGTCAGATAGCCCTGGCGCGGCGGTGCGCCGGCCGGCGCCAGCAATGCGCCATGCACGGCCATCGCCTGGGCGGCGTATTCGATACCGTTGGCCGCCCCGAGCCGGCCGGCGGCGCGCAGCGGATTGGCCGGGTCGGTGTGGCTGAGGGCGCGGCAGGAAATGGTGGTGGCCGACCAGTCGAGCACCGCGTCGAGCAGGCACATCGTGCCCTGATGCGGAATGCGGGCGGCGATCGCGGCGTGGTCTAGCATGGCTGGAGCTCGATGCGCAGTTGCATCGGGGTCAGGTAGTCGAGGCAGACCGCGCCGGCTTCGCCGCGTGCCAGCCGGCTCAGCAGCGGCAGGCTACGCAGCGCCGGGATGCTGGTGCGCAGCGCTTCCAGGTCGCGGTCGAGCAGCTTGTCGGCTGCCGCCGTGGTCGGGCTGAGCGTGATCTGCGCCTGCGAGCGGGCGGTTCTTTCCGGTGTCAGCAGCAGCGCCACGCCGCCGCAATCGGGCGTCTCCCGTTGGCTGTGCAGCGGCTCCGGATATTCGCTGTCGTAGGCGATGAGTAGCGTCGGCTGGCCATCGACGACGACCTGGCCGAGCGCATCGAGCAGGCCGGCACCGAAGCTGGCATCGAAGGCGCAGATGACCTGACAGGGCGCCATCGCCTTGGTGGCGATGCCCCAATAACCGGCCGCCGCGTTATGCACGGAATTGTGGAAGCGGGTCGGCGAAATCTGGCGGTCATCGCTGGCCAGTTGCTCGCACAGCGCATGGCAGTTGTGACCGTCGGCCCCGGAGGCGGTGAATACCGTGGCCAACGTGGACACATCGGCCCCGGCGTTGGCTGCGGCCTCGAAGCCGATGGCCAGCGTCAGCTTGATGACGCGGCTGGCCCGGCGTCGTTCGGCCGGCGGCAGGATGGCCGGGACGGGCAAGACCGACAGGGCGGCGGTGTACGGCTGTTCGCCGCGCAGAACGGCGCGTGCCGTCGGCCAGTCCGGCAGGCCGGGGGCCAGGAAGCCGATGCCTTCGATCCAGGCGGTGAGCGGGGTGACGTTCATTCGGCGACTCCGAGAACCAAACTGCAATTGCTGCCGCCGAAACCGAAGGAATTGCTCAGGGCACGGCGCGGTTTGCCCGGCTGAGCCTTGAGCAGGTAGCGCACCGGAATGCTCGGATCGATATTTTCGCTGTGCGGACTGCCCGGCAGCAGATTGTCGGTGAGGGCCAGCGCGCAGATCACGGCTTCGACCGCCCCGGCGGCGCCGAGCGTGTGGCCGGTGGCGCCCTTGGTCGAACTGCAGGGCACGCGGTCGCCGAACAAGGCGGCGACGGCCTTGCCTTCAGCGGCGTCATTGGCCGGCGTCGCCGTGCCGTGCAGGTTGAGGTAATCGATGTCGTCCGGCTGCAGACCGGCTGAGCGCAGGGCCGCCTGCATGGCCATTTTGGCGCCCAGCCCTTCCGGGTGGGGCGACGACATGTGGTAGGCATCGCTCGACTCGCCGGCCCCGAGCAACAACACCGAGCCCGTCGCCGGGCTGGCCGGGGCGCGCTCGAGCAGCGCAAACGCGGCCGCTTCGCCGACCGAAATGCCGTCGCGCGCCGCATCGTAGGGCCGGCAGGGCCGGGTCGAGGTCAGCTGCAGCGAGGCAAAGCCATACAGCGTGGTCAGGCACAGCGAATCGGCCCCGCCGACCAGGGCGGCGTCGATGCTGCCGCAGGCCAGCTGCCGGGCCGCCGCGGCGAATACCTTGGCGCTCGACGAACAGGCGGTGGAGATGGCCATGGCCGGGCCTTCGAGGCCGAAATAGGCGCGCGCGAAGGCGGCCAGCGAGAAGGAGTTGTGCGTCGTCCGGTAATTGAAGTCGGCCGGCAGCGCACCGCTCAGCGGATCGCGCCGGCGGTAGGCGAGTTCGGTCTGCAGGATGCCGGCGGTACTGGTTCCGAGAAAGATGCCGACGCGGCTCTTGCCGTAACGCGCGATGGCCGCGCGAACCCGCTCGGCGAAGCCGTCGGCCTCCAGGCCGAGCTGGACCAGCCGGTTGTTGCGGCAGTCGTATTCGGCCAGCGCGGCGGGCAATTCCTGTTCGTCGACCGCCGCCACCTCGCCGATCCAGGTGGCAAGCTCGACGCTTTCGAAGGTACAGGGCGTCAGGCCGCTACGGCCTTCGCGCAGGCCGACCAGCGTCGCATCAAGTCCGTGGCCGAGGCAGGTTGTAGCGGTATAAGCGGAAAGGAGCAGCGGGGACACGGTAGGCCTTGAATTCGTCAGGCCGGTATTTTAACCGGACGTCGTGGCCCGGCGTCAGGTGGCGCTGTCGGCCCGCGCCAAACAGGCGCGATAGCGTCCGTCGACGCGGCGGGCGAACCATTCGGTGGTCAGCTTGCGGGTGATTTTCGGGCTTTGCAGGTCGATCTGCGGCATCACCTGACGCGGCGCCGGGCTCGCCATTGCCTGGTCGGCGAGGGAGAAAAGCCGCTTGTACAACGGACTCTGGCCGAATTCCGCCGATTTTTCGAGCAGCAGGTCGCGGCGGATTTCGCCCGGGGTCAGGCGCAGCTTGCCGCTCAGGCTGCGCGCCGCGAGTTCGACGCCGCTCGGCGTGGCGAGGGCTTGTCCCTTGGCGTAGCGCAACAGGTCGCCATCGAGTTCGAGTGGCTTGCCGCTGAGCCGGCCGAGGGCGCTTTGGAAGGCGGCATTGCGGCTGCTGTAGCGGCCGGCGTTGAAATCGGCAAAACGATAGAGCACATTGTTATAGGGCGCCGGGTAGTCGAGCAGGATGGCGCTGCCGAAATACAGGCCGCCGCGCCGGCTGAACACTTCGTCGCGGATGCTGCCGGCCGGTCGGTACGGATAAGGCCTGTCGCGCGCCTGCTGTTCGGCGAATTCGACGCTGACCTGCATCGGGCCGCCGGTGCGCACCGGGTTGTAGCCGGACAGCAGTTGCCGGCCCGCTGGCAGCTCGGTAATCAGGTCCTGGAACAGCGCGTTGAGCTGCTTCTCGGTTTTCAGGGCGTCGATGCGCTGACTGTAGCTGCGGCGGTCCGGCGAGGTTTTCAGCATGGCTGCCGCGATCAGCAGCTTGGGAATGCCGAATTTGCGACCGCGCTGCTCCAGCTCCTTCCAGACGATGGCCGGCAGGCCGGGCACCACGGGGTCGGCCTGGAAGCTCGATTCCTGCTCGATGACGGCGATCGCCGCGCAGTAGATTTCCGGGGCGTGCGGGAAATCGAGCTTGCTGAATACCAAATACAGATCGCCGGCCCAGACCTCGCGGTCCTTGACCGTCGGGCCGATCAGCCGGGCGACCATGGCCCGCACCTCGCGTTCGCCGAGCGGCGGCGGTTTGAGCGGGACGGTGGCGGCCGGCCGGCTCAGGTCGGGTGGCAGGCGGACGGGTTCGTCCGGCACCCCGACCGGCACCGGTAGCGGTCCGCCGGTCGTGCCGCAAGCTCCGAGCAGCAGCACCGGCAGCCAGCGCAGCCATCCGGAAAGGCGGCTCAGCATGCGCTCAGGCAGGTACCCGGCAGATCAACATGACGTTGGCGAAGGGCTTGCCGTCGCTCATCGGCAGCGTTTCGACCTGGAAACCGTGCTGGCTCAGCAGCGCGACCCAGTCGGCCAGCTTGCGCTCGTAGAGCGTCGGTAGCCGATGGCCGCGGACGAAGGTGACGGTGCGATCGACCCAGTTGCAGATGTGGTAGCGCAGGCCGGCGCCGGCATCGCCGACCCGGGTAAGGAACAGGCCGCCGGCCGGCAAGGCGGCGCGGATGCGGCGGATGACGTCCTGCTGTCGGGCATGGTCGATGTAGTGCAAGGCGTCGAGGATGGTGACGACATCGGCCTGGCCGAAATCGACCTCGCACATGTCGCCCAGACGGATATCGACCACCGGGTGCTGCGGGCCGAAGGCGCGCGCGGCGCGATCGACGTCCTTCTGCATCAGTTCGAAACCGCGCAGGCTGAGCGGTTTCGGTGCCGCCGCCCAGTCGCTCGGCCAGTTGCCGTTTTCGTACAGCCGGCGGGCGGCGAGTAGCCAGCCGAACAGGCTGCCCTGGCCGCAGCCGAGGTCGAGAAAATGCCCTTGGCTCGGGAAAATGCCGCGCTTCAGCAGTTCGCGGAAAATGCAGTCGGAGGACAGCTTGCCGCGTGAATAGTGGTAGGCGAAATGGCCGCCGCCGCGGAACGGGCGGCTGGCATCGTCGAGCAGGGTTTTAAGGAAGCGGGAAGTCATGTCAGGGCGGTCGGGAGCGTCACGGGGGTTAAACGGGCCAGGTCGATGGCGGCGAGCAAACGGGGCAGCACGGTGAGGATCACCGCCTGCCCGTCGGCCGTGCGGGCGGCGTTGCCATCGTGCAGCAGCAGGATGTCGCCGGGGCCGAGATTATCGGTCAGGCGGGCGAAAACCTGCTGCGGGTTGCCATTGCGGGTGTCGTAGGAACGCCGCGTCCACGAAGCGAGACGCAGGTCCAGGCCGGCCAGCACCGGCTCGAGAAAGGGATTGCGCAGGCCGGCCGTCGGCCGGAAGAAACGCGGTGCCTGGCCGGTGATGTCGGCCAACGTCGCCTGGCCGGCGCTGATGTCGGCGCGCATGCGGCGGGGGCCGAAGGTGGCGAAAAGCGACGAGTGGGCGTCGCTATGGTTTTCGACACTGTGGCCGCGCGCCACGATTTCCCGGCAGATTGCCGGATATTGCCGGGCCCGCCGGCCGATGCAGAAGAAGCTGGCGGTGGCGCCGGCGGCGTCGAGCTGGTCGAGGACGCGCGGCGTGATCTCGGGGTCAGGGCCGTCGTCGATGGTCAGCGCCATTTCACGGCGTTGCGCCGAGGCGGCCGGCAGACGATTCAGATTCGGGCCGAGCAGGTCGCTCCGCGGCAGCAGGCCGGCCCCGCTGAGGATCAGCTGGTTGAGCGCGACGGCGCCGAGCGCCCACGGCCAGGCGGTCGGCGCGGCGAGCAGGCCGAGCCCGGCCGCGACATGGGTGGCGAGCGAAAGCTTGATGGTCGGTGACGGTTTCCAGGGGCGTGGCATGGGCTCAGGAGGAAAGATGTCCGCTGTCGAGGAAATGTTCCCACAAAAGCTGCCAGACCGGCCACTCATGGCCGCCGGGAATGGCATGGCGGGCGCTCGGCGGAAAACAGTCGGCGATCTGCCGCATGCCGGCGGCGAAACGATCCTCGCTGCCGTAGCCGACAAAAACCGGCAAATCGGCCGGCGGCTTTTGCAGCCAGCGCCAGACGCGGAATTCGGGATCGGCCAGTTGGTCGGGCGTCGCCTGCCAGCTGGCCAGCCCGCCGGCCCGGGCGATGGCGTTGGTGGTCAGCCGGCTGCCCGGATAGGGGGCAAGCAGGCACAAACCGTCGACGCTGCCCGGGGTGTCGGCATTGTGGCCGAGGGCGAGCAGGCCGCCGAGCGAAATGCCGCCCAGCCAGATCTTGGCATAGCCCTGCCGGCGGGCCGGTGCGAGGATTTCCGCCTGCAGCGCCGGCAAGGCCGTGCCGGCCGAAATGGCTTCCAGATCGAGGTCTACCGCCAGCAGGTCATAAGGCAGCTGGCGGGTGCTCAGGGCGGTGAAAAAACCGGCCGCCGCGAAATCTTCCGGCTGCATGTAGGCGCCGGGCAGCAGCACCATCAGGTTGGCTGCCCCGGTGTTTTGGCCGAGAGTGCGCAAGGCTTGGCTCATGCCGCCGTTTCACGTGGAACGAAAATGGCCGAGAACAGCAGCGCCAGGATGGCCCCCGGTCCGACCGTCATCCCGACGGCCTGCAGGATCGGCACCTCGGATAGGGCCAGCGTGCCGAAACCGATCGCCGTGGTCAGGTTGGCGATCAGCATCGAGGCCAGCGTTTCCGGGTCAAGCGGGCGATGTCTTTCGGTCCGGTCGAAGAACAGCGCGTAGTTGGAACCGACGGCAACGATCAGCAGCATGCCGATCAGGTGCAGCAGGTGCAGGCGTTCGCCGAGCAGATGCAGGCCGGCGATGACGATCACCACGGCGAGGACCAGCGGCAGCAGCAGCGCCGCCAGCCGGCGCGGCGAGCGCAGGGTCAGGGCGAGCAGCACGGTGATGGCGAGGACGCCGCCCAGGGCGAGCAGCATGGCTTCGTGCAGGTAATCGTTGTAGAGCTTGTCGAATTCGCCCTTCATGTCGATGAACAGCGCCCCGGAACCGGCCAGCGCCGCCCGCAACTGTGCGCTGTCGATGGCCTGCGGCCCGGTGCGCAGCGGCAGCAGGCCGCTCCAGCCGGCCGGGTGATTGAGCAGCAGCGCATCGACCGCCAAGGCCAGGCTGGTGCCGGCCAGCGCGTCGCGATTGATGGTCGGCGCCTGGCGGGCATTGTCGACATCGGCGATGAAAGCTTCCAGCTTGTTGGCGGCGAGCGGCGAGTCGACCAGTGCTGCCTGCAGCTTGCGGCGTAAATCGTCGGCCGCCGGCAGGCTGGCCCGCCGCTGCTCCTGTGTTGCCTGGCTGGGCAGAAAACGGGCCGGGCTGTCGTAGCCGGCGATCAGGCCCTGGGCAACCAGCCGGTCGAGGTGCGCCCCGGTCTTTTCGGCCGCCTGCAGTGCGGCTTCGCGGGTGGCGCCATGGATAACCACCAGATAGCGCGAATCGGGCGTGCTGATGTCGGCGCGCAGGGCCATGTCGACCGCCTGGTCGGCCGGACTGACCGGGCTGAGGGCCGACAATTCGGGGTTCCACAGTTGGTCGCGCTGGGTGATCAGCACGGCGGTCGCGCCGATGGCCAGTACCAGCACCGGCCAGCGCAGCACATGCAGAGCCTGGCTGGCGGCGGCCAGGCGCCGGCCGAGCGGCGCCAGGTCGCGCATGCCGATCTGCTCGCCGGTCAGCGGCGGCAACACGAACCGGGTGACGGCGGCGGCGGCGATCACTCCGGACAGCGCATACAGGCCGAGTTGGGCGAGGCCGGGAAAACCGGAGAAGAGCAAGGCGCCGAATCCGCACACCGAGGTCAGCACGCCGAGGCGGACGGTCGGCCAGAAACGGGCGCGCCAGGCGGCCAGCCCATTGCGTCCGGACTGGACGAAATAATAGATGCCGTAATCGACCGACTCGCCGATCAGCGCCGCACCGAAACCGACGGTGATGCCATAGACCGTGCCGAACAGCAGGCTGACCGCGACGACGCCGGCCAGCGTGCCGGAAACGACGGGCAGCAGGCCGAGTCCGAGCAGGCGGAAGGAACGATAGGTGAACAGCAGCACGGCGACGATGGCGAAGGTGCTGATCAGCGACAGCCGCGCCACTTCGTCCTTGATCGTCGCCCGCGAATTGACGGCGAACAGCCCGGGGCCGGAAAGCTGCAGTTTGGCCTCGGCCAGGCCGACGGCCTGGGCGCTGGCGGCGAACTGCTGGCGGATGGTGTTGAGCGCCGTCTCCTGGCCGTCGGTATCGGAGCCGAGGGCGGCAGTCTGGACCAGCAACATGGCCCGCTCGCCGTCGCGCGAAGCCCAGACGCCGTCGCGGCTGTTCGGCTGGGCGCCGGCATTGAGGCCGGCCAGCTGTTCGACCAGTTCGCCGGTCGGATCGCGGGTCAGCAGCGGCTTGAGCAGCATGCCGGCCGGCGAGGCGAGAAGGTCGATGCTGTTGCCGACGGCGCGGCGCAGGCCCTCTTCCGTGAAACGCTCCGGGCTGACCGCCGGGCTGAGCAGGTAGCGGTGCCGGAACAGGAAGTCGCGATCGGCCGCTTCGCTGCCGGCCTCGCCGTTCTGCACCGAAACGAAAGCCGGCAGCTTAGCCAGTCGGCCGCGTAGTTCGCGTGACAGCGCGGCGCGTTGCGCCGACTCGCCACCGCCGATCGAGACCATCAGCAGCCGGGCGACGGCGCCCTCCTTCAGTTGGTCGACCAGCACCTGCTGCTCGGCGCTCGGATGGGCCGGCAGGAAGAAGGACATGTCGGCGGAAAAGCGGCTGTTCCAGACGATGGCTGCCCCGGCCAGCATGGCCAGCAGCCAGAGCAGGAAGGTGCGGCCGGCCCGGCTCATTTGACCTCGAGCGGTTCGATGCTCAGCACCGAGCGGTCGCCATCGGCCTGCAGGTATTCGATGCTGCGGATCTGGTTCTTGCTGCCGCTGACGACAATGCGCAGGACTAGCGCGGCGATCTTCTGCTCGCTGGGCAGCATGGTGAGTACCCACTTATCCGGGGTGCCCGCCAGATGCAGCAGGTAGTTCTTTTCCAGCGCGGCGCGGTTGCCGGTCAGCGTGCCGCGGATACTGTCGATGAAAGCCAGCGCTTCGGGCTGGTTGCTCAGGTTGATGGTCAGTTTCTGCTTTTCCCGCTCGATGCTCAGCAGCTCCTTGTCGAGCAGCAGCAGTTCGGGCTTGGGCGTCAGGGTGCGTTTTTCCAGCCGGTCGGGGGCGGTGTAGCTCATTTCGCCGGTGGACACGACCGGCTTGTCGAGCAGCGAGATGTACTTCTTCTCGACGAATTTGGCCTTGCCCCCCTTGTGCCGGGCGAGGTCGGTCATCAGCTGGCCGACATCGAAGGCGGCAGAGGCCGGTAGGGCAAGGGCGGCCAGCAGCAGGCCGGCAAACAGGCGGTTGATCATTTTTTCTGCCAGAAATCGAAGAAGTTGAACCAATTGTAGGGGGCCAGCCGGCAAAAATGACTCAGTCGCTCGGCGTACGCTTGCTGGGCGGCGCGCATCGCCGCCTGGCGGGCTTCGCGCGGCGTGTCCGAGAAATCGGCCAGGGCCTCGAAATGGATCTGGTAGCGGTTGCCGCCGAGGTAGAGGCCGGTCATGAAGAAGACCGGGCGGCGCAGCATCGCCGCGATGCGGAAGGGGCCGACCGGAAACGGCGCCATTTCCCCAAGGAAATCGCAATCGACCGTGCTGTCGTCACCCAGACCGCGGTCGGCCAGCATGCCGACCAGATAGCCTTCGTCGAGCCAGTCGCGGGCCTGCAGCATCGAATCCATGCGGCCGAGCGGAATGATGTCCTCGCTGGCGGCTGGGTTGATCGCGGCCAGCGTGGCGTTGATCTTGCGGGCGTTTTCTTCGTACATCAGCATGGCGACCTTCAGCCCCGCCCTGCCCCGGCCGACGGCGCGCAGCACTTCGAAACTGCCGAGGTGGGCGCCGATCAGCAGGGCGCCGGGCTGCTTTTCCAGCGCGGCATGCAGCGCCTCGGCGCCGATCACCTCGATGTCGAACAGGTCGAAGCGGTCGTTCAGCAGGTAGATGCGGTCATGAACCGTACTGGCGAAGCTGAGGACATGGCGGAAACCGTCCGACCACTCGGCCCAGCGGCCGAGCGCCCGGTGCAGGTAGGCGCGGCTGAAATTCCGGGCCTTGGGCGCGCACAGCACGTAGTAGGCGGCGATGCCGTAGAGGACGAGCCGGCCGATGCGGCGGCCGAAGGTCAGCGAGATCCAGACCATCAGCCGGAGAATGGCCAGATTGCTTTTTTCCTTCTCCTGCCGCCATTCGGCCCCGCCGGGCTGGTCAGCGGTCATGGCGCGGGTGGAGTCAGGCTGCCGGCGGCGACATCGCGTGTTGCCGCCCGCACCGTGAAGGCAATGGCGCCGCTCGCCTTGCGCTCAAGCGTGAAGGTCAGCACCTCACTCGGGCCGACCGGGCTGAAAAATTTGGCGTTGCCGATCTGCCAATTGTCGACCGGCCGGCCGAGCAGTTGCTCGGCAAAGAGGATAGCGCGGTCGACCAGCACGACGCCCGGCACGATCGGCCGGCCGGGAAAATGGCCGGCAAAGGCGGGATGATCGGCCGGCACGCACCAGTCGAAATCAGTGCCGGGCATCGCTGACTTTGGCGGCGTAAAGCGCCTGCAACTGGTTGCGCGGCAGCTTGCCGGTGGTGTTGCGCGGCAGCACATCGACGAAAACCAGCGGCCGGGGCAGAAAGATCGGTTCGACCCGCTCGCGTAGTGCGCTTAGTACCTGCCGGCTGTTCAGTTCCGGCGCGACGACAAAGGCGCACAGGCGGGTGATGCCGTCCGGCGTGGCCTCGTCGGGCAGGAAGAAGGCGCCATCGACGACACCGGGAATCGCCGCGATCTGGTGGTTGAGGTAAGCCAGCGAGGTCCGTTTGCCGGCAATGTTGACGACATCAGCATGCCGGCCGTGGAGCAGGAAATGCTCGGGGTCGATCAGCTCGATGATGTCCGACAGCGGTACCCTGCCCTCGACGTGGCCGCCGAAGGCGGTGGTCAGGTCGTTTTCCTGAGCCAGCCGGACGTCGGCCAGCAAGGTCCAGGCGGGGCCGTCGGTGGTTTGCCGGCTGGCGATCTGGCCGCTCTCCGTCGAGCCGTAGATCTCGAACAGCGGTGCCGCGAAGCGACGCTCGGCCGCCTCGGCCAGTTCCGGCGAAAGCGGCGCGGTGGCCGAGAGCAGCAGATCGACCGCCGGGAGTTCCAGCCCGGCGTTGAGCAGCGCCGCCAGATGAAACGGGGTGGTGACCAGCAGGCGCGGCGCCGGCACGGCTTCGAGGGCGGCCACGATGTCCTGCGGGTAGAACGGCTTGCCCGACCAGAACGGCGCGTTGCCATGCAGGGCGATCAGCGCGGTCGATTCGAAGCCGTAGCTGTGCTGGGCCGGTACGGTGCCGACCACCGAATGCCGTTGGTCAAGCAGGCCGAGGCGCTCGGCGCCGGCCCGGCCGTTTTTGACCAGCCGGCCCCAGTGCTTGTAATGCGACATCGGCCGGCCGGTCGACCCGGAGGTGAACAGGCAGGCGGCGATGCGCTCGGTCGGGATGGCCGGGATTTCCGTCACGCTGGCCGGGTCGGCGCCGGTCAGCGCGGGGAAATCGAGGCGCGGCAGGTCGAGACTGTCGAACTCGCTGTCGCACAGGCAGAATACGTCGGGACAGTCGGTCTGGATCTGGCGCAGCGTTTCGGCCGATTGCGACGAAGGCTGCAGGCTGATCTTCTCGCTGATCAGGCCGGCCGCCAGGCCGACGGTGAAGTGGTAGCGGTCCAGGCAGACATTGAGCAGGTGCCGGCCGGCCGGCAGTTGCCTGGCCAGCGCGTAGACGTCGGCCAGGAAGTCGCGGACCCTGAGCGGCCCGCTCGGGCGCCAGGCAAAAATGTCGTCGAGGCTGGTGTGCCCGAGCAGCGGCACCGAGCTCATGGGTGGTTGGCCAGCGTGTCGGTGCGATGCTGCATCGCGGCGCGGTAGCCGCGAATGGTATCGGCGATGGTGGAGCGGTCGTCCGGCGGCAGGATGCGCTGGCGACAGAGGTGTTCGACGATGAACATCAAGGCGACCATCGGCACGGTCAGCAGATTGGCGAAAATCGACCAGGCAGCCATCTGGCCGAGCCAGAACAGGCCGCTTGAGACGAGCGCGGTGCTCAGGAAGAAGATCGTCCAGGCGATGGTGACTTGCCGGGTGTAGCGGGCCTGGGCGCCGGAAATGGCGCCGCAATGGGCCATCCGGGCGAACTGCGTGACGAGGGATTCGCCGCCGCCGAACAGGCTGCGCCCGAACAGCGTGGCGAGCGCCAGATTGGTCCCGAGATGCTGGATGTAGTAGAGCAGCGGGACGTTCTGGCGGAGCGCCGGCCAGGCCCAGGCGAGCAGCGCGAGGACGGCAAAGCAGCCGAGGGCGATCCACAGCGGGTTGCTGGCCCGCCACAGGAGCATGACGCCGATCGCGACGATCGGCGCGGTGGCTAGGGCGGCGGAGAAATCGCGATTGGCATCGCCGGCGCTGCCGAGGTGGGCGAGCACCGCCCAGGTGATGACGAGGATGATCAGGGCAAGACCGCGCAGGATGATGGCCGGGGTCAGTTTCATTTCGTCCGCTGGCTGGCGATGTGGCTGGCCAGCGTGCGCAGCGAGGTGAAGATGCGCACGTTATCCTGGTTGTCGGAACGCAGCTGGAAGCCGTAACGCTTGGAAATGACCAGGGCAATTTCCAGCACGTCGATCGAGTCGAGGCCCAGGCCTTCGCCGAACAGTGGCGCATCGGCTTCGATTTCGCCGGCTGCCACCTCGAGATTGAGCGCCGTAACGATCAGCTCGGCAACTTCCGGCAGTAGCGCTTCGACGGTTTCCGGGGAGATTTCTTGGGGCATGGCAGGACTTCCGTGGGATTAGGCTGGGGCGCGGAACGCGAGTACCGCGTTGCTGCCGCCAAAGGCAAAGGAGTTCGACAAGGCGGCCCGCAACGGCTGGTCGCGTCGGACGCTGCGCACGTGGTCGACACCGACGCAGGCCGGGTCGAGCGTGGCGAGATGGGCGGTCGGCGGAATGGCCTGGTCGCGCAGGGCGAGTACCGTGACGATGGCCTCGATGGCGCCGGCCGCACCGAGCTGGTGGCCGTGCATCGATTTGGTGGCGCTGATCGGCAGGCGGCTGGCCCGCTCGCCGAATACCGCCCGGAGCGCCGCCACTTCGACCGGATCGCCCTCGGCGGTGGCCGTGCCGTGGGCGTTGACGTAATCGATGTCGGCGGGCGTCAGGCCGCCGTCGGCCAGCGCGGCGTTGAGCGCCCGGACCTGGCCGGCCGCTTCCGGACGGACCAGGTGGCTGTGGTCGCAACTCGTGCCGTAGCCGACCAGTTCGCCGTGGATGCGGGCGCCGCGAGCGACGGCATGGGCCCAGTCTTCAAGGACCAGGGCCGCCCCGCCCTCGGCCAGGACCAGGCCGGTGCGGTCGGCGCTGAACGGCCGACAGGCTTGCGGCGAGGTCTGTTCATCACCGCTGGCCATGACGCGCAACGCTTCCCAGGCCCGGGCGACGCCGTAGGCCTGCGGCGCATCGGAACCACCGGTCAGCATCACCGGCGCTTCGCCGCTGCGCACGCGGCGGAAGGCTTCGCCGATGGCGATGGCCGACGAGGCACAGGCCACGGTGTGGCTCATGCTGACGCCGCCAAGGCCGAGCTGGATTGAAATGTGGGCGTTGGCCGCGTTGTTCATGCCGAGAATGACGGAAAGCGGCGAAACCCGCTCGCGGCCGTTTTGCCACAACTCGCGGTAGCCTTTTTCGTAGGCCAGCGTGCCGCCCAGTGCCGTACCCCAGGCAACGCCCCAGTTGTCGCGGTTTTCCGGAAACTGGCCGCGCGTCAGGCCGGCATCTTCCCAGGCGCTGAAGGCGGCGGCGGTACCGAGCTGGGCGAAGCGGTCCATCGTCCCGGCCAGTGCCCGACCGAGCGTCGTCTCGGCACTGAAGCCGGGACAGCTGACGAAGGGAATGCGCAACGGCCGGGGAACGTCGTCGGTGTGGAGAAAACGGACCGCCGACTCACCGGCCAGCAGGCGCGCGAAAAAATCCGGCAGATCGCCGCCGTAGGGGCTGACGAGCCCCAGCCCGGTAATGGCCACCCGACGCTGGTTCATGCTTCAGCTTTGTTCGCTGCGCAGCCGGTCCATCAGCGCAGCCATTTCGCCGACAGTCTCGGGGCTTTTCAGGTCTTTGGAGAGGGTGATGCCGAAACGGTCTTCAAATTCGAACATCAATTCGAGCATCATCAGCGAATCGACGCCGAGTGTAGCGAGCGGGGCTTCGGGAGTGACCTTGTCGGGCGTCGTGCCGAGCCGGTCCTGGAGAAAATCGCGTATCAGGCTAAGGGATTCCATGGTCGGCGCATTTTAGCGCAAGGCCTTCTTTTTACAAAAGTTAGCGGCGCTTTTCGTGATTCGCCAAAGATCGGCGCGGCCGGCCGGCCGGGTTGGCTAGCGAACGGTTACAGCCGCTCCAGCGACTGCAGGAACGCCGCGGCGTTCTGGAAGCCGACGACCCGGACTGCCTTGATTTCCTTGCCCTGTTTGTCGAAAAACAGGATACCCGGCGGGCCGTAGAGATTGAACCGGGCGAGCAGCGCCTTGTCCTCGGCGGTGTTGCCGGTGACGTCGGCCTTGAGCAGCTTGAAGCCAGCCAGCTTGGCTTGCACCGCTGCCTCGGAGAAGGTGAACCGCTCCATTTCCTTGCACGACACGCACCAGTCGGCATAGAAATCGAGCATTACCGGTTGCCCGGCGGCCATGACTTTGCTTTCCAGTTCGGCCAGCGAGGCGACTGGTTCGAACGGCAGTTTCTTGATCTCCGCCGCCTGGGCCTGGCCGCGCAGTCCGGCCAGCGGCTGCAGCGGGTCGCGGCTGCCGGCCAGGGCGCCGAGCAGCAAGGCGGCGCCGGTCAGCAGCATGACGATGCCGATGCCTTTCCAGAAGCGATGCCAGCCCTTGGCGTGCGGCGGCAGCGGGTCGAGCGCATGCAGGTAGATGGCCGGGATGATCAGCAGCGCCGCCCAGGCCAGCATTTCGACAACGGCCGGGATGACCGGCGCGATCAGCCAGATGGCGGTGGCCAGCAGCAGCACGCCGAAGGCTTTCTTGACGGCCTCCATCCACGGCCCGGTTTTCGGCAGCAGCGAACCGCCGGCGACGCCGACCGCGATCAGCGGCGCGCCCATGCCCAGGGCCATGACGAACAGCGCGGTGCCGCCGAGTACGGCATCGCCGGTCTGGCCGATGTAGAGCAAGGCGCCGGCGAGCGGTGCGGCGACGCAGGGACCGACGATCAAGGCCGACAGGGCGCCCATCAGGAAGACGCCGATACCGCGCCCGCCCTGCAGGTGGCCCGCTTCGTCCGACAATTTGCTTTGCAGCGAACTGGGCAGTTGCAATTCGTAGAAGCCGAACATCGAGAACGACAAGACCACGAAAACCAGCGCAAAGCTGCTCAGTACCCAGGCATTCTGCAGCGCGGCGGAAAGCAGCGTGCCGGTCAGGCCGGCAGCGACGCCGGCTGCGGCGTAGGTCACCGCCATCCCGAGGACGTAGGTGAGCGACAGGGCCAAGCCCCGGCCGTGCGATATCTTGTGCCCTTGTCCGGCGATGATGCCCGAGAGGATGGGGATCATCGGGAAGACACAGGGGGTCAGCGACAAGCCGAGGCCGGCCAGGAAAAAGAAGGCGAGAATGGCCCAGAAGCCGGCATTCTTCAGCGTATTGGCGATCGTGCCGCTTTCGTTGCCGTCGGTTGCCGCGGCGCCGCCAGCTGCCGACGGTGTGCTGGCCGGATCGGGCAGTTCGAGGCTGACCGCCTGGGTTTTCGGCGGATAGCAGACGCCGGCATCGGCACAGCCTTGCGAGGTGACGTTCAGCTTGAGCGCCAAGGCGCCCGAGGCATTGCGTGCGACTGGTACGCGAATGGCTACCGTCTTGTAATAGACCTCGACCTTGCCGAAGTTCTCGTCGTCCTTTTCCTTGCCCTTGGGAATCTGCAGTTCGCCCAGTGTCGCGGCTTCGCCTTCGACGGCGACCCGGAAGGCATGCCGGTACAGGTAATAGCCTTTGGCGATCGCGTAGGTGACTTCGACGGTTTGCCCATCGAGGGCGCGCGCCGACGGCTTGAAGGCGACAGCCGGATCGAGAAATTCGTCGGCATGGGCTAGCGAGAACAGCAAGGAAAAGAGGAGGAATAGGCTGCGCATGGTCATTGGACGGTTTCTGCCGCCACCCAGTTCAAGTACGCCGGCAAGCCGTGGCTGACCGGTAGCGCGATGATTTCCGGAATGGCGTGCGGGTGCAGTTCGCGGATGGCTGTTTCCAGCGCGGCATAGCGCTCGGCGCTGGTCTTGATGAACAGCGGAATTTCGGTGGCCGATTCGACGACGCCCTGCCAGCGGTAAAGCGACTGAACGCGTGGCAGGATATTGACGCAGGCGGCCAGTTTGGCCTCGACCAGGGCCAGCGCGATGGCGTTGGCGGTTTCTTCGTCGGGACAATTGGTAATGACGAGCAGGGTTTCCATCAGCGAACTCTATTTGAGGAGCCGGCGGCGGGTCAGCCGTAGCGCAATGGTGAAGGCTACGACGGTGGTGCCGAGCAAGGCCATGATATGGATCAGGGCGTCGGTCGGGATCTGGCCGGCGAGCAGTGGACGGACCAGGGCAACGCCCTGGGCGAGCGGCAGCCAGGCGCCGATCATGGCCAGCCAGCCGGGCAGTTGATCGGTCGGGAAAAAGACGCCGGAAATCAGCGTCATCGGCGTGATGAACAGCGTGAAGTAATACATGAAGAAATCGTAGGACGGGGCCAGCGCATTCCAGATCAGGCCGAGCGCGGCAAAGGCCAGGCCGGTCAGGACGATGGCCGGCAGCGCCCAGAGCAGCATCGGGCCGTGGGTCAGGCCGAGGGCGGTGATGACGACGAGAATGGCGGCGCCGGAAAACAGCGACTTGGTCGCCGCCCAGAACAGTTCGCCAGCGACCACATCGGTCAGACCGAGCGGTGTGTTGAGGATGGCGTCCCAGGTTTTCTGGACGTGCATCCGGGAAAAGGACGAATACAGGGCCTCGAAGGTCGCGGCATTCATCGTCGAGGCACAAACGGTGCCGCCGGCCAGGAAGGCGACATAGGACTGGCCGTCGATGTTCGGCAGCATGGCGCCCAGACCATAACCGAGGCCGAGCATGTAGATCAGCGGATCGGCCAGATTGCCGAGGATGGAGGGGATGGCCAGCTTTTTCCAGACCAGGAAATTGCGCCGCCAGATGGGGAGCCAGTTGAACAGTTGCATCAGTCCCGGAGCTCCCGGCCGGTCAGTTTGATAAATACGTCTTCGAGATTGGAGGCGCGATGGACGTAACGCAAACCGCTGGCCAGGGCCAGCCGGGCGAGCAGCTCGTGCGGCGCACGGCAGTAGAAGAAGGCCGTTTCGCCGCTGCTCTCGACCCGCTCGGCCAGTTGGCGGTGGGCTTCGACAAAGCCCGGCAGGTCGCCGCCGGCCTCGTCGTAGACCTCGATGACCTGCGGTTCGATCTGCTCGGCAATCAGCTGGCGCGGGCTGCCTTCGGCGATCTTGCGACCGTGGTCGATGACGATCAGCGAGTCGCACAGGCGTTCCGCCTCGTCCATGAAATGGGTGGTCAGGATCAGCGTCTTGCCGGCCGACTTCAGTTGTTTCAAGCGATCCCAGATCAGGTGACGGGCCTGTGGATCGAGGCCGGTCGTCGGTTCGTCGAGGAAAATGATGTCGGGGTTGTTGACCAGGGCGCGGGCCAGGGTCAGCCGGCGCTTCATGCCGCCGGACAGCGTCGAGATGCGGGCGTCGGCCTTGCTGCCGAGGCTGGCGAAGTCGAGCAGTTGCGGGATGCGGGCCTTGATCTCGGGTTCGGGAATGCCAAAGTAGCGGCCGAAGACGAGCAGGTTTTCGCTCGCCGAGAAGTCCGGGTCGAGGTTGTCGAACTGCGGCACGACGCCAACCCGTGCCCTCGCCCGCTGGGCATCCTGGGGAATGGCGCAGTTGTTGAGGGTGATTTCGCCGCTGTCCGGAGCGGTCAAGCCGAGGCAGAGGCGCAAGGTTGTCGTCTTGCCGGCGCCGTTCGGGCCGAGCAGGCCGAAGCAGGTACCCGGTTCGACGGCGAAGGACAGCCCGTCGACCACCGCGGTGCCGGCATAGGTCTTGCGAAGGTTGACGACGCCTAGTGTCGCCATGCGCGGGTGATGATGTCGCGGATCAGGTGCAGGCGACGATGGAAAAAGTGGTCGGCGCCGGGCACGATGACGACGGGCAGGTCGAGCGGTTGCGCCCAGTCAAAGACATTGGCCGGCGGTACGGTTTCGTCGGCCGAGCCGTGAATGACAATGGTGTCGTGCGGCACGGCTTCGGTGTCGTACTGACGGGTGCCTTCGACGAAGCCGGCGGCGGTGCCGACCAGCACCAGGCGCTGGGCCGGGTGCCCGGCTTCGGCCAGCCGTTTGGCCACGCGCGTCTGGCAGTAGGCGCCGAAGGAAAAGCCGGCCAGCGCCACCGGCAGGTCGCCGCAGCGGCACTTGGCATCCTGCAGAACGGCCAGTAGGTCGTCGGTCTCGCCGCGGCCTTCGTCATGGACGCCTTCAGTGCCGCCGACGCCGCGGAAATTCGGCCGAAAAGCGGCATAGCCGAGACTGACGAAAGTGCGGGCCAGCGTGTAGGCCACCTTGTTGGTATTGGCGCCGCCACCGATCGGGTGCGGATGGGCGATCAGCGCGATGCCGCGCGGCGCATCCGGCCGTTCCATGATGACGTCGATCTTGCCGGCCGGGCCATCGATCAGGATCTTTTCTTCCAGCGCTCTCATATTTTCAGGCGTTCGACGATGCGATCGTTAAGCAGGTGTTCGTTGATGATTTCCTCGACATCTTCCTTGTCGAAGTAGGAATACCAGACTTCTTCGGGGTACACGACCATCACCGGCCCTTGATCGCAACGGCCGAGGCAGCCGGCCTTGTTGATGCGAATCTGGCCGGCACCATTCTTTTTCAGGGCGCCAATGCGGTCCTTGGCAAAGGCGAACATTTCGGTTCCGCCGACGGCATTGCAGCATTGCTCGTTGGCTTCGCGCTGGTTACAGCAGAAAAAGACGTGGTGTTTGAAATAGCTCATCCGGTTTCTCCATGGGGGAAGAACATTATAGGCGGTCCCGTTTCACGTGGAACGCTACGGTTTACGGCTGGTCAGCAGCAAGAATGGCAAGGTCAGGAAAGGCCATAGCGTGGCGACCAGTCGGGTCAGACCGTTGAAATTGAGAAAGTGTCCCTGCCGCCAGGTGGCCAGCGCCGCCGTCGAATACGGGTTGGGCGGCGCCAGGTTGACCAGCACGGCGCCGGCCATCAGCGCCAGCGCCGCCAGCATCAGGCGCGGAGTAGCCGGCAGGGCCAGGGCGACGGCCAAACCGAGTCCGCCGATCAGCAAGCCGTTCTGGGCGCCCGGCGTCAGCCAGGCCAGCGCCTCGCCCGGACTGATCAGAACGGCGGCGGCCAGCGTGCGTACGATCAGCCCGAGGAGCAGGAAGAGCGGCACGATCAGGTAGGCAACCGTCCACCGGATGCAGAGCAGGCGCAGGATCAGGCCGACGGCAAGGGCGTTGAGGGCGGTGATGCTGGTTTCGATGACGACGAAACTGTCGGCTGCAAACGGCATGGCGCCGGTAAAGCCGAGCCACTGGCGCAGATCGCCGGCGCCGAAGAGCAAGGTTTCCGGCGACAGCGGGACGAGCAGCCAGAGGCCGAGCAGGGTCAGGCCGAGTTCGGCGTGCCGCACCGGTGCGATCAGTTGCTGTTCAAGCGCGGCGATGCGGGCAAAAATTCGCGGCCCGACCCATTGCACCCAGATCGCGCCGAGTAGGCCGCCCAGAGTGTTGCAAACCAGATCGACATTGGACGGCACGCGCGAGGGGAGCCAGGTTTGTACCGTTTCCAGCCCGAAGCTGACGCCGCCGGCCAGCAGCACGGCGAGGATCGGTGCCGTAAAGCGACCCGGCAGACCGCGCAGCGCCAGGGTCAGGAAGAAGCCGAGCGGCAGGTATACGGCGACGTTGGCCGCCAGATCGAAGCCGGTCCAGTAGCGCGGCCAGCCGCCGTCGAGGAAGGCGATCGGCGAAACCCCGGTATCGCGCCAGCCGCTGAACGGGTGGAGGCTGCCGTAGACGACCAGCCCGCACCAGGCGAGGGCCAGGTAACGGGCAAGAAGAATGGGGCCGCGCGTGTTCATGAGCCCGATTGTATGTCAGTGCAAATGCGCGTGATCGGCCGCGTGGTGGGTTTCTGCCGCTGCCCGGTGATGCAGCGCCTGATGGAAATCGGCATGCGGCGTCGGGCTGCCGACCCATTGCGGCAGCAGCGAGCCGCCGATCATGCCGATGACGCTGACGCCCAGTCCGATCAATTGCGGCGGCACCAGACTGGCGTCGCCGACCAGCAACTCGATCACCAGCCACGCGCTGACGCCGCCGATGATCGCCGCCAGGGCGCCCTGGGTGGTGCCGCGCGACCAATAGGCACCGAAGAAGAGTGGCACGAAAGCGCCGGCCAGCGTGATCTTGTAGGCGCTTTCCACCATCTTGAAGATCGAGGCCTGGCTGGACAGCGCAAAGCCGAGCACCAGGCAGGCGAAACAGACCATGGTGATGCGCATCATGCGGAGCAGGCCACGATCGTTGATCGCCGGGTAGATGTTGCGCAGGATGTTTTCTGAAAACGATACTGACGGGGCGAGCAGCGTTGCCGACGAACAGGCCATGATCGCCGCCAGCACGGCGCCAAAGAAGATGGCCTGGGCAAAGATCGGGGTGTGCTGCAGGACCAGCGTCGGCAGGACGAGCTGGGAATCGTTCTGGATCAGCCCGGTGAATTGGACCGGGTTGATCAGGGTCGCCGAATAGGCGATGAACATCGGCACGAAGGTGAAGCAGAAATACAGGACGCCGCCGAGCATCGAGGCGTAGATGGCAACGCGTGCGCTCTTCGCCGAGGTGACGCGCTGGAAGACGTCCTGCTGCGGAATCGAGCCGAGCATCATGGTCAGCCAGGCGCCCACGAAGGCCAGCCATTCGACCCAGTTGCCGCTAGGGAAAAAGTCGAGCTTGCCGGCCGCCGAGGCGTGGTTGATGACGGCCTGGACGCCGCCGGTCATGCCCGAGACGAGATAGCCGATGAACAGCATGCCGCCCATGACGACGCCCATCTGGACGAAATCGAGAATGGCCACCGAGAACATGCCGCCAAAGGTGGTGTAGGTGAGCACGATGGCGGTGCCCAGCACCATGCCAAGTTGCGGGCTGATCGCCCCTTCGGTAACGACGTTGAAGACCAGGCCGAGGGCCTTGATCTGGGCCGATACCCAGCCGAGATAGGAGATCACGATGCACAGCGTGGCAAGGATTTCGACCTTGCGGTTGTAACGCATGCGGAAAAAGTCGCCGAGCGTCAGGACATTGAGCTTGTAGATCTTGGTGCCGTAAAAGATGCCGGCAATGACCAGGCACAGGCTGGCGCCGAAAGGATCGGCGACGACGCCGCGCAGGCCGTCCTTGACGAAGGTGGCGGACACCCCGAATACCGCCTCGGCGCCGAACCAGGTGGCAAACACTGTCGCGGTGACGACCGGCAGCGGCAGGCTGCGCCCGGCAACGGCGAAATCCTTGGCGTTATGGACGCGGGTGGCGGCGAAAAGGCCGATGCCGATCGAGGCGAGCAGATAGAGAACGACGAACCAGATCAGCATGACTCTGCAGGCAACCGGGGCAAGGGATTGAAAACGCAGGAATTATAAGGTTTTCAGACCCTAGAACGGCGGGCGGCGGTGAAAACGCATCGGCACTGCGGTCAACGGGTGGATAAAGGCCAGATCCATGGCGTGCAGCAGCAGGCGCTCCGCTGCCGCGGTGGCCGAGCCGCCATACAGGTCATCGCCGAGAATCGGGTGGCCGAGCGCTGCCATATGGACGCGTAGCTGGTGCGTGCGGCCGGTGATCGGCTCCAGTTCTACGCGCGTGGTTCCGGCTTGTGGATCCTGGCTCTGCCGGCGAAATTTCGTCTGTGAACTTTTGCCCTGGTCGAAATCCACTATTTGCCGGGGGCGATTTGGCCAGTCGCAGATCAGCGGCAGGTCGATCTCGCCGGTTTCCTCGGCGAGCAGGCCGGCAACCACGGCAATGTAGCGCTTGTCGACCTGGCGTTCGCGAAACAGCCGGGAAAGCTGGCTCTGCATCAGTTCGCCGCGCGCCAGCAAGAGCAGGCCGGAAGTCGACATGTCCAGCCGATGGACGATCAGCGCGTCGGGGTATTCCCTTTGCACCCGGAGTGCCAGGCAATCCTGCTTGTCGGCGCCGCGCCCGGGAACGGAAAGCAGGCCGGCCGGCTTGTCCACGACGATCAGGCTGGCGTCGGCGAAAACGATCTGCAAGCCGGTGTCGGGCGGCGGGCTATAGATGCTCAGCGTAGCCATGATTCAAGCCGGACGCTGCACTGGGCGTCGCGAAAAGCCTGCGGTTCGCGGAGCCAGGCCTTGCCGGGCGAGGTCTGCGCGCAGACCCGCGCCTCGCTGACGCTACTGGCCCACCAGTACCACGGGGCCGGTCGGGCCTGGGCCATGGTCGAGAGCGCGGCAATGAAAATGAATAGCAGCAGCTTGGTACGCATGTCGGGGAGAGAGAAGAATCTTCTTGCCAAGTGATTGCAGTATCGATACTGTATTTATAACCAGTATTCTGGTGGCCCGTTTTCAGGGTGAGCGAAATATACCCCGTGTCACCGCAATTTCCCGGAAAATCGATGTTGCCATTGGCATATTGGATTTCGGGTGCTGTTTCTGACTGTCACGCAATTTCTATTCCATCTTTGGCCCCTGTGCCATAATCCGCTCAAATTTTCGAGGTACCACCATGGACGACAACAAGGCAAAGGCGCTCAGCGCAGCGCTGCAACAGATTGAAAAGCAGTTCGGCAAAGGCTCCATCATGAAGATGGGCGATGCCGAGATCGATGAAGGCATCCAGGTGGTATCCACCGGTTCGCTCGGCTTGGATATCGCGTTGGGCGTCGGCGGTCTGCCGCGCGGCCGGGTGGTCGAAATCTACGGTCCGGAATCCTCGGGCAAGACCACGCTCTGTCTGCAGGTCATTGCCGAAATGCAGAAACTGGGCGGCGTCGCTGCCTTCATCGACGCCGAACACGCGCTCGATCCGCAATACGCCCAGAAGCTCGGCGTCAATGTCGGTGACCTGTTGATCTCGCAGCCGGATACCGGCGAGCAGGCTCTCGAAATCTCCGACATGCTGGTGCGTTCCGGTTCGGTCGACATCATCGTCATCGACTCGGTCGCCGCCCTCACCCCGCGCGCTGAAATCGAAGGCGAAATGGGCGACCAGATGGTCGGCCTGCACGCCCGCCTGATGAGCCAGGCGCTGCGCAAGCTAACCGCCAACATCAAGAAGACCAACACGCTGGTCATCTTCATCAACCAGATCCGGATGAAGATCGGCGTCATGTTCGGCTCGCCGGAAACGACGACCGGCGGCAATGCGCTGAAGTTCTACGCGTCCGTTCGCCTCGACATCCGCCGTATCGGCTCGATCAAGAAGGGTGACGAGGTGATCGGCAGCGAAACCAAGGTCAAGGTCGTCAAGAACAAGGTGTCGCCACCCTTCCGCGAAGCCATTTTTGACATCCTGTACGGCGAAGGCATTTCCCGCCATGGCGAAATCGTCGAACTCGGGGTAGCCCACAAACTGGTCGAGAAATCCGGCGCCTGGTATTCCTACAAGGGCGAAAAAATCGGCCAGGGCAAGGACAATTCCCGCGAATTCCTCAAGGCACATCCGGAAATCGCCCAGGAAATCGAGGCCGGTATCCGCGAAGCTGCCAGCACCAACGTCATCAAGCCGGTCAAAGCGGCCAAGACTGATGCCTGATCTGCGCGTGCGCGCCCTGCAACTGCTGACCCGGCGCGATCATAGCCGGGCAGAGTTGAAGGCCAAGCTCGCCAGCGAAGCTGGATCGGCGGAAGAGCTCGACGGCGTACTCGATACGCTGCAAGAGCAGCAGTTGCTGTGCGATCAGCGCTACGCCAGCCAGCGCGTCGTATCGCGCGCCAGGCGGTACGGCGACGCCCGCTTGAAACAGGAATTGCGCCAACGCGGGGTCAACGATGACGACATCGCGGCCGCCCTGCCCGAAGCCGGGGACGAGACCGAACGTTGCCGCGTGGTCTGGTCGAGGAAATTCGGCCAGTTGCCGCAATCGGCCGCAGAACGCGGCAAACAGATGCGGTTTTTGCAATATCGCGGCTTTTCCGGCGATGCCATTCGCCGGGTCATGCGCGGAGCGGACGAATGACCAACCCAGCTGCCAGACTCTCGGCCCACAACCTCAAGAAACGCTACAAGGCGCGGACTGTCGTCGAGGATGTTTCCTTCGAGGTCAAATCCGGTGAAGTCGTCGGTCTGCTCGGCCCGAACGGCGCCGGCAAGACGACCTGCTTCTACATGATTGTCGGATTGGTGCCGGCCGATGGCGGCGAGGTCTATATCGACGACACCAAGCTGACGCATCTGGCGATGCACAGCCGGGCTCGCCAGGGGCTTTCCTATTTGCCGCAGGAGGCTTCGGTTTTCCGCAAGCTCAATGTCGAGGAAAACATCCGGGCGATTCTCGAACTGCTCGATCTGCCGGAAAGTGAACTGAACGATCGTCTCGAAGGCCTGCTCAGCGAATTGCACATCGGCCATGTCCGTCATGTGAATGCCTCGGCGCTGTCCGGCGGCGAGCGCCGACGGGTGGAAATCGCCCGGGCGCTGGCTACCAACCCCCGCTTCATCCTGCTCGACGAGCCGTTTGCCGGGGTCGACCCGATCGCCGTGCTGGAAATCCAGAAAATCATCCGCTTCCTCAAAGAGCGCGGTATCGGCGTGCTGATTACCGATCACAACGTTCGCGAGACGCTTGGCATTTGCGACCACGCCTACATTATTAACGCCGGACGTGTCCTGGCTGCTGGACGGCCAGAGGAAATCGTTGATAATGAAAGCGTACGCAAAGTGTACCTCGGCGAGCACTTCAGGCTCTGACCGACCCGCAGCACGCGACCCCAACCGATGAAGCCGGCACTCCAACTCAAACTCTCGCAGCACCTGGCCCTGACGCCGCAGTTGCAGCAGTCGATCAAGCTGCTGCAGTTGTCGACTATCGAAATGCAGCAGGAACTCGAGCGCTATCTGCTTGAGAATCCGATGCTTGAGCGTGACGATGATCAAGGCAGCGAGTCCTTCGTCGGCGCCCAGCAATTCGACGCCCCGCAAACCAGTGAAGGTGAGCGCGAGCAGCGCGTCGAACGCGAGGAGCGGGATGCCCGCGAGGAGCGTGAAAAGGACGTTCCGGCCGCGCCTTCCGATGTCGACGATGATCGTTGGGCGTCCGATGCCGGCACGTTTACCGGGGCCGGCCGCGATGATGACGATGACAGCGATGCCCAGGACATTCATGGCGGGACCATCAGCCTGCGTGATCATTTGGGCTGGCAACTGGGCATGACCCAGCTCTCCGAGCGCGACCGCGGCCTGGTCCGTTTCCTGATCGAGGCGCTCGACGACGATGGTTACCTCTCCTCGCCGCTGCAGGAACTGCTGGAAACGCTGCCGGCGGAATACGAAATCGAGCTCGACGACCTCGAAATCGCGCTGAACTATATTCAGAGCTTCGACCCGACCGGTATCGGCGCCCGTAGCCCGCAGGAATGTCTCGCTTTGCAGCTGAAGGTCCTGCCGCCCAGCGCCGAGCGGACCCTGGCGCTGACCATCGTCGAAAAGCATCTCGAATTGCTGGCCGCCCGCGATTTTGCCAAGATTCGCCGGTCCACCGGCTGCGACGACGAGGCCCTGAAAGCGGCGCACGCTTTGATTACCAGCCTGAATCCGAGGCCGGGAGCGGATTTTGCCCAGGTCGAGGCGCGCTATATCACGCCGGATGTGATCGTCAAAAAGCTCAAGGGCAAATGGACGGCTTATATCAATCCGGACGCCTATCCGCGTTTGCGCATCAACCGTCTGTATGCCGAAATTCTTGCCCGGCAGCGCCGCGGTAACGGCAATCTGACCGGACAATTGCAGGAGGCGCGCTGGCTGATCAAGAACGTCCAGCAGCGTTTCGAGACCATTCACCGCGTCACCCAGGCGATTGTCGATCGTCAGCGACAGTTCTTCGAGCATGGCGAAGTTGCTATGCGTCCGCTGGTGTTGCGCGAAATTGCCGATATACTCGGGTTGCACGAGTCGACGGTATCCCGCGTTACCAGCCAGAAATACATGGCAACGCCACGCGGCATTTTTGAATTGAAATACTTCTTCGGTAGCCATGTTGCTACCGATACTGGCGGAGCCTGTTCCGCCACCGCCATTCGCGCACTGATCAAGCAGTTGGTCGGAGCCGAGGATGGCAAGAAGCCCTTGTCGGATAGTCAATTATCCGAAATACTAGGCCAGCAGGGAATCGTTGTAGCAAGACGTACGGTTGCAAAATACCGTGAGTCGCTCAGCATCCCGCCGGTCAATTTACGCAAGACCCTGTAGAGAGAGGAGAAAAAATGAATCTGCAGATCGCTGGTCAACACATCGAGGTTACCCCTGCGTTGCGCGAGTACGTGGAAAACAAGCTGGATCCCGTGGTTCGCCATTTTGACAAGGTTACTGGTGTGAGCGTTGTCCTGTCTGTCGAGAAACTCAAGCAGAAGGCAGAAGTCACGGTCCACGTGCCGGGTAAGGATATGCATGTCGAGGAGTCCGGTGACGATCTCTACGCTGCCATTGATGCAATGTTCGACAAGTTGGATCGTCAGATCCTGAAGTACAAGCAGAAGGTGCAGGATCACCATCGCGGTGACAAGCCTGCGCTTCACGCCGCTGAATAAGCGCCGATCGGCCGCAGCCCCGTTGCTGCGGCCTTTGTTTCTTCCCCTTCCCCTATGAACCCCTTAAGCAATATTCTGTCTGCCTCGCAGGTGCTACTCGACCTCGAAGCCAGCAGCAAGAAACGGGTATTCGAACAAGCTGGCCTGCTCTTTGAGGCGCATCTCGGGCTTGCCCGATCGGTCATTTTCGACAGCCTGTTCGCCCGTGAAAAATTAGGCTCGACCGGTCTGGGCCAAGGCATTGCCATTCCTCATGGCCGGATCAAGGGTCTGAAACAGGCAGCCGGTGCATTCCTGCGGCTAGCCACCCCGGTGCCCTTCGATTCACCCGACGGTCGTCCGGTCAATCTGCTCTTTGTGTTGCTGGTGCCGGAACAGGCCACCGAGCAGCATCTCCAGGTTCTTTCGGAACTCGCTCAACGCTTTTCTGACCGCGCCTTCCGCGACGCCTTGCTGGTGGCGCCCGATCCGGCGACTGTCGTTGCCCTCTTTCAAGGCTGATCAGCGGCCGTGCACCACATCAGTCTGGTTCAGCTTTACGAGGATAATCGCGAAAAGCTGCTATTAAGCTGGATGATTGGCCACCAGGCCGATACTCGTATCGAGATCAAGCTGTCGAACAACTATGGGGCCGATGTTGTTGGTCATATCAACATCATTCATCCCGAACGCCTGCAAGTCATGGGCCAGGCGGAATACGAATGGGCCATCCGGATCGGTGAGCGCCGGTTCGGTCAGATGTTCAACGATCTGCTCGGCGCCGGCCCACCGGCGGTTATTGTCGCCGATGGCCTGGTGCCGCCCGACCTGCTGGTCGAGACCTGCAGGCAGACCAATACGCCGCTGATTCTCTCGCCGAAGCCCTGCTCGGCCGTCATCGACCTGCTCCGCATCTACCTTTCGGCCCGTCTGGCGGATACCCTCAATCTGCATGGGGTGTTCATGGACGTGCTAGGTATGGGAGTCCTGATTACCGGTGACTCCGGCGTCGGCAAGTCGGAGCTGGCGCTCGAGCTGATTTCCCGTGGCCACGGTTTGGTCGCTGACGACGTTGTGGAAATGGCCCGCATTGCGCCCACCACCATCGAAGGCCGCTGTCCGGGCATGCTGCGCGATTTTCTTGAGGTGCGCGGCCTCGGATTGCTCAATATCCGAACGATCTTCGGCGAAACGGCTTCGCGCCGCAAAATGAAACTGAAGCTGATCGTCCATCTGCAGAAAACGCTGGCGGCTGGCGATGCGCCGCGTTTGCCCCTCGATGCCCAGACGCAGGAGGTCCTCGGCGTGCCGGTGCGCAAGGTGGTGATTCCGGTAGCAGCCGGGCGTAACCTCGCCGTATTGCTGGAGGCGGCGGTGCGCAACACCATCTTGCAGTTCCGCGGCATCGACAGCATGCAGGATTTCATCGATCGACAGCAGCGGATGATGCTCGACGACGAAGGCTGAGTCGTCGATTGTTGTTGGCTGGCCGTAAAGGATCGTCGGATAGATGCTCGGGGCCGAGTGGACCGGTATTCCAGCGTTTTATCGTCGCAACTATCCTGCGGCGGCGGTTTTCTTACAGATGTTCGAAATCGGCGCCGTCGGCGCTCGGATCGTTGCCGGAGGTGCCGAAACAGATCCTGCCGCTGCCTTCCAGCAACAGTTCGTGACGCCGCACCATCCGTTCCTGCTGGCTGGCGAGGCTGACGAAACAACCGTTTGTGCTGGTATCGACCAGATAGAAGCCATCGCCCCGTTTTTCAATGCGGGCGTGCTGACGCGAAGCCTTGCGGTCTTCGATGATCAGTTTGTTGCCGAGATCGCGGCCGAGGCTGAGGACCGGTGTCTTGCTGTCGAGCAAAAAGGCCTTGCCGTGATAACGGACGCACAGGCGGTCGGCGACCGGGGGAATTGATGACGGACCAAAGGATGACGGAACGTCGTTGCTGGTCGCTTCATGCGCGATCCAGTGAATCTGGAACAACTCCAGCACCGCACCGTTTTCGGGCAGGCTGCCCAGTTCGGGCATGGGCCGGACGCTAATCACTCCATGCTGGGGTAGCGCGGCGACCAGCGCGGAGCTGCCAAGAATCTGGTCGCGCCGGGCGATGCCGGCGATACGGGCGGCATTGTTGACCACTTCGCCGGTCGGCTTGCCGCCATCATCATTGACCTGGCCGGCATGCAGGCCAATACGGATGGTCAGTTTGAGGCCGGAGACCGGCGGCAAATCGGCGATCCGCTGTTGCATGTCGATCGCTGCCTGGCAGCCGTCTTCGGCCGAATCGAAGGTGGCCAGCAGTTCGTCACCGACGGTCTGGATGGTGCGCCCGCGATAGCCGTCGATCGAACGCTTCATGCGCTTCAGGCAACGTTCGACGGCATGCATCGCCTCGGTGTCGCCAAGCCGTTCAAATAGCCCGGCGCTTCCGGAAACATCGGCAAACATCACGATCAATTTCTGTTGCGGGGAGCTCATCGAGGGCGGCGGATTCGTCAAGTGTTGTGCTCGCGATTATATGATGAATTGAGCATTTTTCGCATTATGCCGACAGGCTTAACGGAATCATTCCGGTCATCGCGATTTCCGGTTCGTCAAAGGCAATATCACCCTCCTCCACCGGTGTGTCGAGGGTCAGCCCGCGAAAATCGAAGAGTGCGTTGTCGGCCAGGTGCGATGGAACGATGTTTTGCATGGCGGTAAAAACGGCTTCGGTACGGCCGGGAAAGCGTTTGTCCCAGCCCTGCATCATTTCCTTGATTTTCTGCCGTTGCAGATTCTCTTGCGAGCCGCAGAGGTTGCAGGGAATGATCGGGAATTCCATGCCACGGGCAAATCTGGCGATTTCATTCTCGGGGCAATAGGCGAGCGGCCGGATAACGACGTGCGCCTTGTCATCGGTGACCAGCTTGGGCGGCATGGCTTTCAGCTTGCCGCCAAACAGCATGTTGAGGAACAGGGTATGCACCATGTCGTCGCGATGGTGGCCGAGGGCAATCTTGTTGGCGCCCAGTTCCTTGGCGGTCCGGTAGATGATGCCGCGACGCAGTCGCGAGCACAGCGAGCAGGTCGTCTTGCCTTCAGGGATCTTGTCCTTGACCACCGAATAGGTATCGGCCTCGACAATCCGGTATTCGACGCCGATCGATTCGAAATAGCCTGGCAGTACGTCGGCCGGGAAGCCCGGTTGCTTCTGGTCGAGGTTCATCGCGATCAAGCGGAATTTGACCGGCGCGCGTTGCTGCAGAGCCATCAACATGGCCAGCAGGGTGTAGGAGTCCTTGCCGCCGGAGCAGCAGACGAGAACCGTGTCGCCGTTCTCGATCATGTTGTAGTCGCCGATGGCCTTGCCGGTGCGGCCCTCAAGGAATTTGCGGAGTTTTTGCAGGGTATTCGAGCTTGTCATGGGAGCAGGCAGTGCTGTAGGGGCGGGACGAACGCCTGAAGGAAGGCGGCGGCCGATCGCGAAAGGGCGAGTTTACCTTGAGATGTTGGCGGCAACGAGCTTTAGATGCGGCGAAATGACGGGTATTTCACGTTCGAATAAATCGCTTGCGACAGGTTCCCTCGCCATGCCCGAGAACCGGCTGTGCAGCATCACCGGGCGGGCCTTCCGTCGGCGGGTTGGTCAGTCTTCGCCGAGATAGGTGATGGTCATGGTCTGGTTGTGCAGCTTGCATGAGGCGCCGGGCGCGAAGGGACTGATCTCGCCGTAGGAATAGAAGCCGGTGAGGACCGCCCTGTTGCCGAAAACCGCGCCCACGGCCTCGACCTCTTCGTCTACCCGGTTTCCCATTACCAGTTTTCGGCCGACGCAACTGACCAGAATGGCGACCCCCGGGTTTGCCATCTCGAGCATCGTGGCGGCGGCTTCGGCTGCCTGTTCGGCGCCGTTGACCAGTTTGTCGGTGCTGGCATGCATCAGCTTCAGGTAGCCATCGGCATCGATTTCACCAGCCAGGGTCAGGCTACCCGTCGTTTCGTCAATGCCGAGGATGGTGCGAATCAGGCCCGTGGCATTGTGGTCTTCGCCGAGCATGGCAAACGGGAAAAGCAGGCCGGAGGCCGGCAGTCCCCGGGCATGTTCGCCGAGATAACGCTTGTAGATGTCGAGCGCCGGCTCACCATCCAGTTCGTAGAGGATATTGCCGGCGCACCGGGTCACCTTGCGGGCCGGACCGAAAGCTTCCCAGCCGCCAAATGAGCCGTGGGCGAAGCGCAATTGCTCGCCGCTCAGTCCGACGGCCACCACGTTGTCGTCGGCGACGCCTGCCTTGCCGAGGGTGAACGTCCGTTTGAAGGCGGCAGCATCGCCGGCCAGACCGCCGGTGATCGGAATCTCGGGACCGATGATGCTGGTGATGCCATTGACCAGCGCACTGCCGTTGATCTTCACGCCGGGCCCGAAGACCAGCACCGCCTTGAGGCCGGCTGTGGCGATTTCGCGTCCGAGCTGCTGACCGGCAGCAAAGGAATCCTCCATGCCGGCCAGGCGGGTGGCCCCCTGGGTCAGCCGGATATGCTCGAAATGCAGGGCGGTGATCGTGCAACTGCCGTCAGCGACGCCTTCCGGGTTGATTTCGCCGGCGGTCGAACAACCGAGCAGAAGAGCCCGCGGAAAGCTGTTGCGCAGCGCTTCGCTGAAACCCGCTGCGCTCAGGTGCTCGACCGAGCCAAAAACGAGCAGCAGGGCCGGATCCGTGTCGTGCAGGATGGGCAGCTTGTCAGCCAGTTCGGACGGTTGGCGAATAATTATTTGTTTGACGTGCACTTCCCGGTCTCCTCCAGAGGGACAGACGAAAAAATAGCACAGGCAACGGCTGCCGGCCGGCGTTGACCGCTAAAATCCGCGTTTTAGCGAGGCTCCATGAATAATCTGCCGATTCCCGATCCGGATGCCCTGGCCCACAGTCAGGGCTTGCGTCAGGCCATCATCCGCGAAATTGCCGCGGCCGGCGGCTGGATTCCCTTTTCGCGGTGCATGGAACTGCTGCTCTACGCGCCCGGACTCGGTTATTACTCGGCCGGATCGAGAAAATTCGGTACGGCCGGCGATTTCGTCACGGCGCCGGAAATGACCGGGTTGTTCGGGCAGGCGCTGGCCCGGCAGGTGGCTCAGGTGATGGCGCTGTCCGCCCCTGCCATCCTCGAGGTTGGGGCCGGCTCCGGGCGTCTGGCGGCCGATCTGTTGCTCGATCTGGAGCGTCGGCAGGCCCTTCCCGAGCGCTATTCCATCCTCGATCTGTCAGCCGACCTGCGCCAACGTCAGCGCGAAACCATCGCGGCGGCGGCGCCGCATCTGCTGGCCCGGGTCGATTGGCTGGATCAGTTGCCGGAACAGTTTTCCGGTGCCGTGGTGGCCAACGAATTGCTCGATGCGATGCCGGCCGATGTCGTTGCCTGGCGCGACAACGGGATTTTTGCCCGGGGCGTGGCGATCGATACCGAAGAATGTTTCACGTGGAGCGAACGTCCAGCCAGCGGGCCGCTGCTGGCGGCAGCCGAGGAAATCGGTGAGCAATGCACGCTGCCGCCCGGGTTTGAAAGTGAAATCAGCCTGTCCAACCGGGCCTGGGCAGCGGAATGGGGGCATCGCCTGCAGCGCGGCGCCTTGTTGCTGATCGACTACGGCTTTCCGCGGCGCGAGTTTTACCATCAGCAGCGCGGCCGCGGCACGCTGATGTGCCATTACCGTCACCATTCCCATCCGGATCCGTTTTATCTGCCGGGCCTGCAGGACGTCACGGTACACGTCGATTTCACGGCGATCATCGCCGCGGCACATGGCGCCGGCCTGGAACTGCTCGGCTATGCCAGCCAGGGGCAGTTCCTGCTCAATTGCGGCATTCTCGACCGCCTGGCCGAAATCCCCAACGGAACGCCGGACTACATCCGGGCCGGCGGGGCTGTGAACAAGCTGTTGATGCCGCACGAGATGGGCGAACTATTCAAGGTCATCGCCATCGGTCGCGGTATCGACGAAGGCCTGTGCGGTTTTGCCAGCGGCGATCAGAGCCGTCGCCTGTAGCCTAGTGGCGGCTGACCTGCTCGCGGAAGCGGTTGGCCTGGCCGATGACCAGGCGGCCGAACTCCTCGAGTAGCGGCATGTCGACCAGCTGTGGGCGGATGCTGTAGACCGCGCTGCCCAGCCGCTCGAGATTACGCGTTTCGAGGATCAGCAAGCCGTTGGCAAAATCCGCTCGCCAGCGGGCACTGACACTGATTTCACTGCGAATCAGGAACTCGGCGCGTTCGACATAACTGCGCTGGTTCTTGAATTCCTTGCAGTCGAAGGGCAGACCGTAGTCGAAAAGCATGGTCCGGAAGCGCTCGATGGCCGGCCCATGGCGTTCGATGACCGGCAAGCCGATGCCGTTCAGGCGATAGGTGAAGGTGACCAGTTCGACCAGGGCGCCGGCACTCTGGCTCTGTGTTCGATAATCGGCAAAACCTTCCTGCCAGCTCAACTGGTTCAGCAGATAGTGCTCGAGCAAGGGGTAATCGCGCGGGATGGCCGGTTTGACGATATTCAGCTGTTGGACAAAGTCGTGCAGATAGAAGAAAACGCGCTTCAGCGCCTGATCGATCAGCTCATTGACCAATGTCCGTTCGGCGACCGCCGAATGCAGTTCGCGCTGGCGGATTTCGGCTTGCTGGCGCAGCTGGCCGAGCAAGCTGCCGCCTTCGATCTTCAGTTCCGGCTCGCTGGCTGGCGTGACGACCGGCTTTTCCTTCGGCTGGTGCGGCGCGCTGTCCGGAACGATTTCCGGGAAGACCAGCGACGGATCGCTCATCCCCGCCCCGACGCTGGTGCTCTGCTCGCGCCGGGCCTGGCGCTCGGCGGCATCGAGGTCGAAGGCTTCGATATCGGCGAGCAAGGAGGCTTCCAGTGAGGCGATATCGTCGGCAATACCGGTCTTGCGTTCGCGCTTGGCGCGGATCGCATCGCTGATGGCGGAAGCGGTTTCAGACTTGCCCGTATTGCTCATTGCACTTGGAAAATTTATGGCTACACTGAGCTAATAATGTGACCGATCAGGAGCAAACGCAACATGGATATATCGTCAGTCGGCAGTTTGAGCAGCGCCCTGTCTTCATCTGCGACCGGTGACGCGGTCGGGATACAGGTACTCAAGAAGGCGCTGGATATTCAGGAACAAGGGGCCATGCAATTGCTGCAGGCCCTGCCACAGGTGTCCAGCAATCCGCCGAACCTGGGTAACAGCATCGACGTCAAGGCTTGATGTCGTTCAACCAGTCGCGCAGAGTGGCCGCTACCAGCGGCCACTCTTTTTCGTGGGTCACGGCGTGGCCCATGTCCCGGAAGATGTGCGCCGGCAACCCATAAGTGTGCGCCGTGGTCTGGACCAGGAAGGCCGGCACCAGCACATCGTGTTCGGCACCGAGAATAAGCATCGGCGGACGGCGCATGGCGTGCAGGTTGGGCAGGTTGAACATTGACATGTCCCACAGGGCGCGATGCGATTCGGCCTGCATTTGCGTCAGCCAGAGCGTCAGCATGGCTTCGTCCACCTCGCCGGCAAACAGGGCTTCACGGAGCGTGTTGGTGTCCGTGTAATCGCCCTCCATGATCCGGTTGATTTCCGAGAACAGGTGCGGCTTCTGGAACATCAGGTGAAATTGCGAGGCGATCAGGCCTTGTGGCGGCACCGAGCAGACCAGTGCCACGCCCGGCGTTTCGTGGTGTTCGAGAAATTTCTGGGCGAGGAAGCCGCCCATCGAGTGGCCGACCAGCACCGGTGCTTGGCCGAGCCAGTCGACGACGATCTTGACGTCATCGACATAATCGCTGACCGAGTGCCAGTCGATGTGCTCCCGGCCGTGACTGCCGCCATGGCCGCGCAGCGATAGCGCGTAGCAGGGATAGCCGGCCTTGGCCAGGAAGGGCATGAAGGTTTCGGTCCACATCCAGCCTCCGGCAAAGGCGCCATGAATGAACAGCACCGGCGGGCGGGTTGTCTTTTTGGTCGGAAGGCAGAAATGGACTTCGAGACCTTCGACGGTTTGTGTTTTTATCATGGCAACCTAATGGGGTAAGGCGTGATTAAATGCCGGTTTAAACTCGGGCACAAGGTAAATGTTCAAGTGGATATTGACGCTGGTCATCGCGATTTTCCTGCTCGGCATCATCGGCCCGCATCTCGCGCGTTTTGTCCGCTTCGGCAAGTTGCCCGGCGACATCGCTTTCCGCTTTCGCGGTCGGCCTTACGTCTTTCCGTTTGCTTCGGTCATCATCTGCTCGCTACTGATCTGGCTAATCTCGCGAATCATTTAGCGCCTGCTTGACGGCGCTGATCCGGGCGGCATGGATGCGTTCGGGGATTTTTGTCTTGTCGGCACAGTCGGCCGCGATTTTGCCGGCGGCCACGGCAGTGACCGCAGCCAGCGCCGTGAGTAGGCGCTGCGGGCTGTCGTAGGGGTGGCTTTCCCAGCCCAGGCGTCCGGTGTAATCGCAGCGGCAGGCCTCGAGCAGTTGGCGGAAGCGATCGGGACGGCGCAGCGCATCGGTCTTTTCCAGCAGTCCGACGATAGTGCTCGCTTTCAACTCGACGGCCCGATGGATGTTGCCGTGGTAGCGCGCCATCAGCAGCGCCAGATCGCGGCAGTCGTTGGGCACACGCAGGCGCTGGCACAATTGCTCAGTCAGGCGGTAGCTGCGTTCTTCATGCCCGATGTGCCGTGGCAGCACATCGGCCGGCGTCAGGGCCTTGCCGAGATCGTGGGTCAGCGCAGCGAAGCGCCCGGCCAGCGTCAGGCCGTAGCGGGCTGACTGGTCGATGACCATCATGGTGTGAATGCCGGTATCGATTTCCGGGTGATAGTCCGGCCTTTGCGGTACCCCGAATAGCGCATCGACCTCGGGCAGCAAGCGGGCTAGCGCACCACAGTCGCGCAGTACCGCGAACATCCGGGATGGACGGTCTTCCATCAGGCCCTTGGCCAGCTCCTGCCAGACGCGCTCGGCGACCAGATGATCGACCTCGCCGCTGGTAACCATGTCGCGTATCAGCGCCATGGTTTCCGGCGCCACTGAAAATTCGTTGAAGCGTGCGGCGAAGCGGGCAATGCGCAGGATGCGTACCGGGTCTTCGGCAAAAGCCGGACCGACGTGGCGCAGGATTCTCGCCTGCAGATCGCGTTGGCCGTTGTAGGGATCGATCAGCGTGCCGTCTGCCGCCCGGGCCATCGCATTGATGGTCAGGTCGCGCCGGGCGAGATCCTCTTCGAGCGTGACGTCGGGTGCGGCATGAAAAGTGAAGCCGTGGTAACCGTGACCACTCTTGCGCTCGGTGCGGGCCAGCGCATATTCCTCGTGGCTTTGCGGGTGCAGGAACACCGGGAAGTCTTTGCCGACCGGGCGAAAGCCCTGGGCCAGCATGGTTTTCGGCGTGGCGCCGACCACGACATAGTCGCGGTCGGCATTCGGCCGGCCAAGCAGTTCGTCGCGGACGGCGCCGCCGACGACGTAGATTTCCATCGGCGGCTTCCTGGCCTAGCGGCCGGCGCGGAAGCGGAAGCGCTCGAGCTTGCCTTTCGGCGTGTTGAGGGCGATGTAGCTCGGGGCAATGGCTTCCAGCGCGGTCGGTTGCCAGTTGGCCGGCGGCTTGCAACTGCCTTCGCAGACGCTGTCGACCTGCATCGAACGCAGGTTGTCCGGCGACATCAGCGGTTGCGGGGCCAGCCACATCAGGCCGGCCTGCAGATAGGCCCAGCCTTCCGACAAGGGAATGATGCGGCTGCTGCTGCCGGTCAGCTCGGCGGCGTAATCAACCAGTTCGCGCAGTGTGTAAACCTTGGGGCCGACGAGGTCGTAGGCCTGGCCGAAGGTCGAGGCATCGCCCAGGCTATCGACGAAGGCATCGGCCACATCGGCTGCCCAGACCGGCTGGAAGCGAGCCTGGCCAAAGCCGAGCGGGAAGAACGGGGCTTTTTTCAGGACCTTGGCAAACATCGTCAGGAAGGAGTCGCCGAGGCCGAAAATGACCGAAGGACGGAAGACCGTGACATCCAGGTCGGCCTTGGCGCCGAGCACGATCGCTTCGCCGTCACCCTTCGAGGCGAGGTATTCGGACGGCCCCTTGGGATCGGCCTTCAGGGCGCTCATATGGACCAGGCGGCGGACGCCGGCAGCCTTGCAGGCGGCGACGATCTTCTTCGGCAGTTCGACATGGGCTTCGGCGAAATCGCGGCTGTACGGAAACTGCACGTCGCGGCTGTGCAGTACGCCGACCAGGTTAATCACCGCATCGTGGCCGCGCATCAGTTCGGTCAGGGTCTGTTCGCAGTTGATATTGGTTTCCGGCATGTCGACGCCGGGCTGCATGATCAGCGCCTTGGTCCGTTCGCGGCGACGGGTCGGAACGGTGACTTCGATGCCGCGTTGCGACAGGCGATTGACGATATAGGTACCGACAAAACCGCTACCCCCCAGCAGCAAGACCTTTTTGATGTCCATGTGGAATCCCGGAAACTTGTTTCGTAAAACACGGATTTTAAGGCAATTTGCCGCCATTCGGGCAGGCTTGTCGCCGTCAGGGGGCAGTTGTCCGGCGCAATGCGCGGTTGGCTGCCGTATCGAACAGCGAGGCGGAACTGCTGATGCGGGCCAGCCCCTGGCGCAACTGTTTGTCGAGAATGGCCGGATGGATGGCTACGGCGAGTTTGCTGTCCGGGTTGTAGAGCAGCGCTCGCTGGCTGCTTGGGCTGATGTGGCAGAGGTGGGCAACGCCGGTTTCATCGCCGTCGAGGCGGATTTCCAGCCAGTCGCCGGGCCGGCAGGGCAAAGGGCGGCTTGGCGCCGGGCGGCTGCTGGAGAAATCAAGGGTGCGCAGCACCAGCGAACCCGACTCGATTTCGCCGGCTACCGGTTCACCGCCCATCGGGCGCGGGACGCTGGCGAGCATTGGCGGCGTTACTGGATTTTCGTCGGCAACGGAAGCTGTCCGCATGGCCCGGGTCTGCAGCGCAAAACAGTCGTCGAGGAAAGCCGCCTGGATTTCGGCGGCGGTGCCCAGGCGTTCCATGCCGGCTTTCAGTCGCTTCAGTATTTCCGGCAGGCGCCTGGCCAGCGCCTTGCGGTCATCGCCGGATTTGGGCTGGAAGGTCCAGAGCAGATCGTCGATAGCCGTCGTCTGCTGCTGCCACTGCGTGCTGTTCGGGCCATGTTCTAGCCAGACCAGTTGCAGCACCCGGCGCCAGATATTGTCGAGAAAATCGCGAATCGGGGCCGGCACGCCGCCCTCGATCCACTGCTCGATCGCCTGTGCGGACTCAATATCGGCCTGATCGCGGCGATCCAACTGGTTGAGCAGCGGGATATAGGCTTGGGCAGCACTGACGATGCCGGCATTGCGCTCGGCGATCAGCGCCTCCACCTGGGCCAAGGCGTTACTGACCGCGGCGATCTGGCCGCTGTATTGGCTGCGCAGTTGCCCGGCGATTTCGAACAGCCGGGCGCATACCGGGTGCCGGGCCGCCACGTCAATCGGCAGACCGAGTACGGCGACTCCCATCCGGTCGAGCAACAGGCGGGCCGGGTGAGCGGTGTCGGTAAACAGGCCGGGATCCTGCATGGCCAGTTTGAGCATGGTGATTTGCAGGCTGGAAATCACCGCTTTCAGGGTGTCGGGGATACTCGGGTTGGCGAATATCGCTTCGAAAATCATCGCCAGCGTATCGATGGCGATCCCTTCTGGGGCGCCGGCCTGAATCCCCAGTTCACCGGAGTTCAGGGATTTCGGTTGTCTCGCCTGGCTGGTCTCGTTGTCCGAGAACAGGCCTGGAATCAGCGCTTCGAGACTGGGAGAACTGCCGGTGCGGAGGGCGGGAGCAAAGCCGCCGCGTTGCTCCAGTTCGTTGAGGCGGAAGGTCAGGCGTTCGATGGCGGCCTGACTGAGCAACGATGCCGCCGAGCCGCTGCCTTGCGGAGCGGCCTGGGGCAGTCCGGGAAGCTGGGAGAGCAATGCCTGCTGCAGGGCGAGCAGCGCATTTGCCGAAACCCCCGGGCTATCTTGCATCGGCCGGCGGGGCGGCTCCTGGGAGGTGACGATGGTCGGCTGGGCCGTCTCGATGCCGGCCTGATCGAGAATGGTGTTGAGTTCGGCGTAGAGCGCCGGCAGGTTTTCCTGAAGCGTGGTCTCGATCCGATCGAGTTGTTGCAATTTTTTGTCGATGCCGATGGCGCCTGCGGCGACGAACATTTCGTCGAGCCCCTGGCAGATTCCTTTCGGGCCGACCGGAATGCTGGTTCTCGCCAAATCCGGGCGTTTGAGCAGCGTGACGAAACGCAACTGGATTTTCCACAGATCGCTGCCTGTCGTCTCGAACAGCTTGGCGCTCAGGTTGTCGAGGCGGATGCCCAGTTCCAGGTCATCTTCGCCAACCAGCGTGATGCGCGAAGAGGTCAACCCATGGGCTTCTTCTTTGAAGCTGCCGCGTCCCTTGCTTTCGACCATTTCATCAAAATAGGCCGCCGCGCCATGCTGGATCGAGTGGATGGCCGCGGTTGATAGCTGGCCGCCGCTGCGCAGCAGGGCGCCGAGGAGCTTCAGGTACTGCGTGCGGCAGTCGCGGATGGTTTCGTAGCGGTCAGGCAGGTGCGGCATGGCGGATGGGCATCAGGGCAGGTCGGCGTCTTTCATCGCATCGGCGGTTCGTCCGCCGACCGTGCCAAGACGGGTTTTCAGTGAATCGGGTTTGCCGTTGAACAAGGCCGAATAATAAACCGCGTTGCTCATTACTTTCTTGACGTAGTCGCGGGTTTCGCTGAATGGGATGGTTTCGGCGTAAATCGCCCCTTCCAGCGGCCGGGCGGCACGCCATTTTTTGGCCCGGCCGGGGCCGGCGTTATAGGCCGCCGAGGCGAGTACCGGATGATTGTCGAGATTTTCCATGACCAGTCGCATGTAACTGGTGCCGAGCAGGACGTTGATCTCGGTGTCGTTGACCCGGCCATGGTTGTAGTCGCGCAAGCCGATCTTCTTGGCCACCCATTTGGCGGTGGCCGGCATCAACTGCATCAGGCCGGAGGCGCCGACATTCGATTTGGCGCCGGTGATGAAGCGGCTTTCCTGGCGCATCAGGCCATATACCCAGGCATCGTCGAGCGACTGGTTCTGGGCGGCCGGGCGGACTTGTTCGCCATACGGGGCGAGGAAGCGCAGCGTGTAGTCATGCTCGGTCTTGGTCCGGTCGGCGGTATTGATGGCCCGGTCCCAGATCTGGTTGCGTTTGGCGATGTCGGCAACGGCAAGCAATTCGCGGTCTTCCATGCCGCGCAGCGACCAGTTCCATTCCTTGACCGCCTCGGTGCGCATATCGAGCCGGAAGAAAGCCAAGGCCCGGCGTATCCCCGGATTGTCGCGCGCGGCCTTCTGCTCGGCGGCCGTTGGCGGCAGGGCGCGGGGCGGCGGCATCACGGTACGGCCCAGCTCCTCGTCGGCGAGGTTGCCGTAGAAGTTGGCCTGGCCGGCGATTTTCTCGAACAGGGTGTCGGCCTCGCTGGTCCGGCCGCCGGCCTTGTGAGCGCGACCCAGCCAGTAAATCCATTCCGGCAGCGCGGCCAGCGTCGGCGGCATGGCCAGGATGGCATCGCGGACGCCGCCCCACTCCAGGGCGCGCAATGCGGCGCGAACCTTCCACTGGTGGCCCTCGTCGGACAGCGCGGTCTTGCCGGCGTTGGCGTACCAGGTGATCGCCTCCTCGCTATGGCGCTTGGCGCCCTGCAGCGCAATCTGGCTCCAGGCCCATTGCCGTTCCGGTTCGTTGAGTCGGGCCTTGATTTTTTCCAGCTGGTCGGCGGCGGCCTGCGGGTCGTTGCTGGCAATGCGCTGGATGGCGATGACGGCAAGTTCGCGGCCGGCCCGGCTGGCATACCAGTTGGCCGGCTGGCGGACGAGATAGCTCATCGCGTTGTTCAGCGCATTGTCGAGCGATTTGCTGTCGGGCGCCTCGTTGTCCGGCAGATAGGCCAGTGTGGTCTTGGCCTGGGCCGGACGATTGGCTTCGAGCTGGCGATGGACGCGCGCCCAGACGTCTTCACCGGACAGGCGCTGGCCGATGATCAGCGCATCAAAGACCGTGCGGCAGGCTTCCGGGGCTTCGAGCATGGTCAGCCAGAGCTTCTCGGCTTCATCGAAAACGCTGCGGTCGCCGCGGAAAAGGCGGGCCTGCTGGCTATAGCAGATGATATCCGGCTCGGGAGCGAGCATCTTGGCGTATTCGCGTTCCACCTCGTTCCACGTGGAACGCTTGCCCAGCCAGCGGATCCAGTCGGCGCGCAGCTTCTCGACGACGTAGCTTTTTTCGTAGCGCTCGAAAAAGCCGCGCAGGGCGGCGGAGTCGCCTTGATCCATATACATCCGCAGCCGATAATTTTCGACGTAGGGCAGCAGTTCGTGATTGCCGAGCTGGCTGGAAGCGCGTTCAAGTTTGTTGCGGTCACCGGCGCGGAAAGCATCGCGGGCGATCAGGAAATTGCTGTCCTGGCTGTCCTGCGCCAACAGCGGAAAGGCGAGGCAGAGGCCAAGAAGAAGAACGCTAAACTTCATGCTAGATTAGGCTGATGACTGAATCGGACGAGGATAGCACGGCCTGGCGACGGGCGTTGCGGCGGGATATGGTGGCGCGTCGATCGGCGCTTGGCGAGGCGGCCCATGCTGCCCTGTCGGCGCGGATCGTCGGGCATCTGCAGGCGGCTTTGCCGAGGCCGGCGATTGTCGCCTTTTGCTGGCCGGTCAAGGACGAGCCGGATGTCCGGGCCATCGTTGAGTATTGGGTGGCGGCCGGCGGGCGGGCCGTCCTGCCGGTGGTGGTGGCCGCGGCGGCGCCGCTGGCTTTTCGCGAATGGACGGCGGCGACGCCGATGCAGCCGGACCGCTACGGCATTCCGACGCCGACGGCCGGCGACTGGCTGCAGCCCGATTTGATCCTGCTGCCCTTGAACGGTTTCGATGCGGCGGGCTACCGCCTCGGTTACGGCGGCGGCTATTTCGACCGCACGCTGGCGGCGCTCTCCCCTCGCCCGCTGGCCGTTGGTGTCGGCTTTGAAATCAACCGCCTGGCCAGCATCCGGCCGGAAAGCCATGATCAACGATTGGACTGGATCGTTACCGAAACCGGCGCCTTCCGGCCGCTGACTGCCTGAGCGCCGTTCCCGAAAGGCTTTCAGATCCGCGCGTTACGCCACAGGCCAAAGACGCCGAGCGCAAAGAAGATGGCGATCAGGCCGGCGAGCACCGCCTGGCGCATGTCGTAAAGACCGGTGCGCAAGGCCAGCTCCAGCGTGTAGCCATGGTGCAGGGCAAGCAGCAGCGAACCGATGGCGATGGCCAGCCACGAGCGGCGCAGGCCGGAGTTGAGATCCTTGCGCAGATAGAGTTCGATGCCCAGGCCGGTGGCCAGCGACTGGGCAATCAGCCCGACAACAAGCGAGGACAGGGTCAGATCGTAAGGATTCATGCGGCGTGACAGGCGGCGCTGAAGCGCCGCAAGGCTTCGTCCAGGGTTGCCCGGGGGCAGCCGAAATTCAGGCGCAGCCAGCCGGGGGCGCCGAAATCGCCGCCGTCCGACAGGCCCAGTCCGTGTGCTTCGAAGTGGGCGGCCGGCTGGGCGAGGCCGAGTTCACGGACATCGATCCAGGCCAGATAGGTCGCTTCGACATGGCTCATTTTTACCCGCTTTTCGCTATTCACCGCCGCGCTTACCCGGTCGCGGTTGCCCGCCAGGTAGGCGATCAGTTCGCGGTACCAGTCGGTGCAATCGCGGTAGGCGGCTTCGCAGGCGGCCAGGCCGAGGACATTGACGTGCGGCACGATGCCGTCCATCGCGCGGTGAAAGCGGTGGCGCAGTGCCGCATCGGGAATGACCGCGAAAGCGCAGCCGAGGCCGGGAATGTTGTAGGTTTTCGACGGTGCCATCAGCGTGATGCTGCGTTTCGCCGCTTCCGGTGACAGGCTGGCGAACGGGATGTGGCGCTTGTCGGCATCGAGGACCAGGCCGCAGTGGATTTCGTCCGAGCAGACGATCAGATCGTTGGTTTCGGCGAAGGCGGCGAGATCGAGCAGCTCTTGCCGGTTCCAGCAGCGGCCGACCGGGTTGTGCGGGTGGCAGAGCAGGAACAATCGGGTCGCCGCGGTCGTCGCCTGCTGCAGTGCGGCCTTGTCCCACTGCCAGTGACCTTCGCGACAGGCCAGTTCGGCGCGGTGCAGCGTCTTGCCGGAAAAGCGCGGGGCGGACAGGAACGGCGGGTAGATCGGCGTCGCCGTCAGAACCTCGCCATCCACCGCCCGGCAGGCGACGTTGAGGCCGGTGACCAGACCCGGTAGCCAGACGATCCACTCCGGTTCGATCTGCCAGTCGTACTCGGCGGCCAAGTGGCTGAGCACGGATTCGGTGAGCGACGGCCAGGGGCCGCCATAACCGAAGACGCCGTGCCCAATGCGCTGCTGCAAGGCGTCGATGACGGCCGGCGGAGCGGCGAAATCCATATCCGCGACCCACAGCGGCAGGATGTCGCGACCGGCGTACTTGCCCCATTTGATGGAGTCGGAGTGGCGCCGGTCGAGCGGCTGGTCGAAGGTACTCAAACTTCGAGGTGCTGATACAGGGCGGTAGACAGGTAGCGTTCGCCGAAGGAAGGGATGATGACGACGATCAGTTTGCCGGCGTTTTCCGGCCGTTTGGCCAGTTCGAGGGCGGCCCAGGTGGCGGCGCCGGAAGAAATGCCGACGAGCAGCCCTTCTTCCGTGGCCATCCGGCGGGCGATGGCGAAGGCGTCGTCATTCTTGACGCGGATCACCTCGTCGTAAATGGCGGTATTCAGCACGCCTGGCACAAAGCCGGCGCCGATGCCCTGGATCGGGTGCGGGCCCTTGGCGCCGCCGGAGAGGACCGGCGAAGCATCCGGTTCGACGGCGACGATTCGGACGCCCGGCTTCTTTGCCTTCAGCGCTTCGCCGACCCCGGTCACGGTGCCGCCGGTGCCGACGCCGGCAACGAAGATGTCGACCTGGCCGTCGGTATCGCGCCAGATTTCTTCGGCTGTCGTGCTGCGGTGGATGGCCGGATTGGCCGGATTCTCAAATTGCTGCGGAATGAAATAGCGGGCATCGGCGGCGGCCAGTTCTTCGGCCTTCTTGATTGCGCCGCCCATGCCTTCCGGCCCCGGGGTCAGGATCAGTTCGGCGCCGTAGGCTTTGAGCAGCAGCTTGCGTTCGCGGCTCATCGTTTCCGGCATCACGAAGGCTGCCTTGATGCCGCGCGCCGCGCAGACCATCGCCAGGCCGATACCGGTATTGCCGGAAGTCGGTTCGAGCACGACGGTATCGGGGCCGATCTTGCCGGCCGCGACGGCGGCGTCGAGCATGGCAACCGCGATGCGGTCCTTGACGCTGTGACCGGGGTTGAAGAATTCCAGCTTGGCGGCAATCGTCGCGCCGCAGCCAGCGGTAACGCGGTTCAGTTTGACCAGCGGCGTGTTGCCGACCAGTTCGGTGACATTGTTGGCAATCTTCATGATGGGTCTCCGGAGGGCGATGGCGAATTGTAGGCGAGTCCGCCCTTGCTGTGGGTCGGCCGACAGTCGCTTTGTGCCGCACCGAACAGGCCGCCCTGTCCGAGTTTTGCGCCAGCCGCGCCGGCTCGGGCCAGGTCGCTGCCGCTTTCGATGCCGGTCAGTTGCACGCTAATGGCCCGATGGCGGGCGGCGTCGAGCAGCGCCGCATCGGCATCGAGCGGCAATTGCAGGATGTCCGGCTGCAGTGCCAGCAGGTCGTCGGTGGCGGTTTCCGTCGCGACGACATTGAGCGCCAGCCGGTAACCGCGCTGGCGATAGTTGATCAGGGCCTCGGCGAGCTGTCGATTGGGCCTGACGTCACCGGCATCGATGATCAGTACGATGTCCTCCGGCCCCAGGCCGCAGCGTTTGAGAATCGCTTCATAGACCAGCCCGTGCTGGCTCTGCACGGCTTTCAGGTGGCGCGGGTGTACGGCCAGTTGCAGGTAGCCGCCAACGTGGCGGCGCTGGGCGAGAAAATTGAGGGCGTGCAGCGTCCGGTTCAGGCGGTCGAAATGGACGACCTCTTCCGCCGTCTGTTGCCGGGCATAGGCCTGCTCGACACTGAGCGACTCGCCCCCCTCCAGCCGAGCGCTCAGCCCGGCCTGATGGCCGACGATGCGTTCCCGCTCGAGATCGACGATCGGCTGGAACAGCGAGCCGAGGTGCAGCCCGCCATGCCAGGCCGCAACCCGTTCGTCGGTCAGATAAAGGGTGCTCTCGCCGGCGTTGTCGGCGACATTGAAATAACGGATCAGATCGGTCAGCGGCATGTCTCTGCCCTACTTGCTGGAATAGATCTGATCGAAGGTGCCGCCGTCGGCGAAGTGCCGTTTCTGCGCCTTCGGCCAGCCGCCGAACGTGTCGTCGATGGTGACCAGCTTGATCTTCGGGAACTGCGCGGCGTATTGCGCGGCGACCTTGGCATCGCGCGGCCGGTAGTAATGCCGGGCGGCGATGTGCTGCCCTTCCTCGGAATACAGATAATCCAGGTAAGCCTGCGCGGTCAGCCGCGTGCCGCGTTTCTCGACCACCTTGTCGACCACGGCGACCGGCGGCTCGGCGAGGATCGAGAGGCTGGGGGCGACGATCTCGAACTTGCCCTTGCCGATCTCGTTCACCGCCAGTTGTGCCTCGTTTTCCCAGGCAATCAACACGTCGCCGAGGCCGCGTTCGACGAAAGTCGTGGTCGAGCCGCGGGCGCCGGAATCGAGCACCGGGACATTGCGGAAAATCGCGGCGACCAGTTCCTTCGCCTTCTGCTCGTTGCCACCCGGCTGCTTCAGCGCCCAGGCCCAGGCCGCCAGGTAATTCCAGCGCGCTCCGCCGGAGGTCTTCGGGTTGGGCGTGATGACGCCGATGCCGGGCTTGGCCAGATCGCCCCAATCCTTGATGTCCTTGGGGTTGCCCTTGCGGACCAGGAAAACGATGGTCGAAGTGTACGGTGCCGAATTGTGCGGGAAGCGTTTCTGCCAGTCGGCCGGAATCAGCTTGCGCTCGGCCAGCGCATCGAGATCGGAAGCCAGGGCCAGTGTGACGACATCGGCCTCCAGGCCATCGGCCACCGAGCGCGCCTGCTTGCCCGAGCCGCCGTGCGACTGGCGAACATTCACCGTCTGCCCGGTCTTGCCCTGCCAGTGCTTGTTGAAGGCGGCGTTGAAATCCTTGTACAGCTCTCGCGTCGGATCGTAGGAGACATTGAGCAAGGTCGTCTGGGCGACGGCGCTGCTCAGGGTGAATACCACGGCCAGTGCCGCGAAAATGGCCAATTTGCGCATCAAGAACTCCGGTCAGTCGAGTAATTACTCAGAATGGCTGGAGTCTAGAGCGCGACGGTTATTCTGTGAAAGAATCAATTATCACAATAATATAACCAAAAGAGTTAATGGCGGCTTGGCGGTCAATTACAGGCAGGGACGCGAACATTTTTTGTCCTGACCAACTTCGCCGCTTGCAGGTGAAATGTCAAAAAGCTAGTCTCTTGTCATTCTTTCTGCCCGGTTACCTGCCATGGCCGTCGTCCGCCTTTCTGCGCCAATAGCCTGGCATTCCGGCAACGGCCAAAGCCTATCTCTCACTTCTACCTTGTCGGGAGTTTACTGATCATGCGCATCGTTCTTCTCGCCCTATTGATGATCGTTACTTGTTCGCAGGCCCATGCCAAGGAGTATGGCAACTACGATCCGAAACGGATGCTGACTGTTGCGGAGACGCCATCCGGGAAAAAGTACGGCATTGACGGGAAATACCTGGACCTGATGCTGAATGATCTGGCGCTGCATGCCAAAAACTACCCAGCCCGGTTCGATACCCCGCAAGATCAACAGCGTGCCGTTCAAGACGTAAAGACGTTGTCGGGAATGCTCGATATCCTCGTCAATGGGCCAAGCCCGAATGCGGAGCTGCTGGTGCGCGCCGGGTTCCTGAACAGTATTGGCCACAACCTCGATATTCCCGGCTCGGCTGAAAAAACCGCCGCAATCTTCCTGCGCTTGCTCGCCACCGCTCCGGCCGATCCGCGCGGCAATTATATGTATGGCAGTTTCCTGGCCGGGGCGGGAAAATCGAAAGAGGCTCTTCCGTACCTCGAAAAGGCCCTTGCAGTCGGCGTAGTGGATGCCGCCTACGCCCTTGGCATGGCTCATCTGACGCTCGGCGACAAACAGAAGGCAATCGAAAACCTCGAAGCCTACAAGCAACAGCGGCCCGGCGATGGCAACGTAGCCAAGCTCATCGATGGCATTCGCAGCGGCCAAGTGGAAATCAAGAGAACTCGGAATTGACCTCTGTCCATCGAGTCTGTCGCCCCTTGCTGACTTTCCTTCCCGGCCATAGATCATATGCGTAACCCCGTGCTGGTCATTCTGGCGTTTGGCCTGGCAATTGTTTCTTTGCCTGCCAACGCCAACCCGTCGTCATCCGCTTCAATCACCGCCCGCCTTGCTTCGTGCGATCCGGCCGTTGTCCATCTGGCAGCAGCGGAACTGCTGCGTGACCCGAATACGCTTCGCGAGCCGCTGATGCTCTTTCATGCCGCCATGGGGGAGCGGACGGCCGGACGCAAGGAGGAGGCTGCTTTTCTTTACCTTGCCGCACGTCTGCGAACGGCCCGGCAAATTCTTTTCGAGAAGGGCGATCGACCGCAGTTGATCGCCATCATGAGCATGACGGTCGGACCGCTGGTCGTGCCAGTTCTCGAAGCCGACCCCGCCTTGGCGCGGACAGTGGTCAAGCGGGTTATCGATTGGGATCGTTCGACACCGGATCCGTTCCGCGACCGGGAGGCTGCTAAAGCCGGCGATATTCCGGAAAAACTCGCCAAGATCGACGCAGTGCTTACGGGTTTTCCCGAGCAGATTGGCGGCGATCCGGCACGCCTTGCCAGTGCACGTGATGCGGATCAGCGCGCCGAGCAACAGATCAAATCTACCGAAGCCCAACGCTGCGGCCCGGGAACGCTGGATGCGGTCGATGCCGAGGTGGCAACCACTCGCATCCGAAGCGAGGCAGAGCGCCTCGCCAAGACGCATCCCTTCGTGCTTCGCCAAGCGGGTGGGACGGTCAAGTCGGTCAGTGTCGGGGCGTGGCAGAAGGGAACCTCCGGCGTGCCGAGCCGGCTGACCGTTTCGGTCAGTCCGGCAAGCGGCGCGACCTTCTATGCCGAGATCGACGCCGAAATCTCGATTACCGCCGACCGCAAACTTGGGGCCATCAAAACCTCGCTGGCCTGCATCACCTATCTTTGGCTTGGCCAACGTGACGGATCGTGGAAAAACGTCTGTCTCGATGACCCGAAAGCGATCAAGCCGAACTGATCAGGAAGCTCCGGAATGATCGCCGTGCGCTGCGGAGGTCATCCCGGTCTTCCGGGGTTTCGTTCGCCCTGGGCCGCCCCGAATCCGGGAAGTCAGCCGAGAAAGAGCTTGTAGGCCGGGTTTTCGCTCTCATCCCAGTGGGCGTAGCCGAGGTTTTTCAGGAAATCCTTGAACTGCCCCATGTCGTTCGGCGGCACCTGCATGCCGACCAGCACGCGGCCGTAGTCGGCGCCGTGGTTGCGGTAGTGGAACAGGCTGATGTTCCAGCCGGCGCTCATCTGGGTCAGGAAGTTCATCAGGGCACCCGGTTTTTCGGGGAATTCGAAGCGGTAGAGCAGTTCGCGCATGCCCTTTTCGCAGACTTGCGCCGCGTGGCCGCCGACCATATGGCGGATATGGTTCTTCGCCATCTCGTCATCGGTCAGATCGAGTGCCGGGTAGCCGTGCTTGACCAGTTGCTCGACCAGCTTGCCGGATTCGTGGCGGTCGCCGACCTGGATGCCGACGAAAACATGGGCTTCGCTGGCCGTGTGGTAGCGATAGTTGAATTCGGTGATGTTGCGCTTGCCGATCAGCCCGAGGAACTTCTTGTAGGCCCCAGGCTTTTCCGGCAGCGTCACCGCCAGCACGGCTTCGCGCCGCTCGCCGACCTCGGCCCGCTCGGCGACAAAGCGCAGGCGGTCGAAATTCATGTTGGCGCCGGAGGTCACGGCGATCAGGTTCTTGTCCTTCAGCTTGTGCAGGCGGGCGTACTCCTTGGCCCCGGCAACGGCCAGCCCGCCGGCTGGCTCGACGATCGAACGGGTGTCCTCGAAAACGTCCTTGATCGCCGCGCAGATGGCGTCGGTGTCGACCAGCACGATGTCGTCGAGATATTCCTTGCACAAGCGGAAGGTTTCCTCGCCGACATACTTGACCGCGGTGCCGTCGGAAAAGAGACCGACCTGGTCGAGACGGACCCGCTTACCGGCGGCAATCGACTGCTTCATCGCATCGGCGTCGAAAGTCTCGACGCCGATGACCTTGATGTGCGGTTGCAGGCGCTTGATGTAGGCGGCCACCCCGGCGGCCAGGCCGCCGCCGCCGATGGCGCAGAACACGGCGTGGATCGGCCCGCTGTGGCGCGAGTGCTGACGGAGAATTTCCATGGCGACGGTGCCCTGCCCGGCGATCACTTCGGGATCGTCGAAGGGATGGACGAAGGTCAGTTTCTCGGCCTTTTCCAGTTCCAGCGCATGGGCGTAGGAGTCATCGAAGGAGTCACCGTGCAGCACGACTTCGCCGCCGCGGGCGCGGACGGCATCGACCTTGATGGCCGGCGTCGAGGTCGGCATGACGATGACCGCCCGGCAACCCAGCTTGGCGGCCGACAGGGCTACGCCCTGGGCGTGATTGCCGGCCGAGGCGCAGATCACGCCGCGTTTCATTTTTTCGGCCGACAGGCTGGCGATCTTGTTGTAGGCGCCGCGCAGCTTGAAGGAAAACACCGGCTGCATGTCTTCGCGCTTCAGAATAATCTTGTTGCCGCTCCGGGCGGAAAGGTTGTTGGCCAGTTCGAGCGGCGTTTCGATCGCCACATCGTAAACCTGGGCGTTGAGAACTTTTTCAAGATAGTCCGGATGCATGGCGCGATTCTTCAGGGCAAAGAGAGGATTCTACGGCTGGCGCGGCCAAACGTCACGGCGGAAAGCGCTTGTCCGTGATCGTTGCCCGGCCCGACCGGCGCTGACCAGAACGGTCTGTGGTTTTGGCGCTGTCTGGCGATCAGTGCAAAATAAGCGCGAACACTGGCTGTGTATTTGTGTCGAAAGGCCTCCGAACACGTTGGCGGCCTCTCCGGTACGCTAAAATCCGTCCTTTAACGCTTCTGATTCTGGTCGCCTTATGACTGCTCGCTTGCGCGAAATTCCGTACAACTACACCTCGTTTTCCGATCGCGAGATCGTCATCCGCCTGCTTGGGCCCGATAACTGGGCCGTTCTCGACGAACTGCGCAGCGAGCGCGTCACCGGTCGTTCGGCGCGCATGCTCTACGAGGTGCTCGGCGACATCTGGGTCGTGCAGCGCAACCCGTACCTGGAAGACGACCTGCTCGACAATCGCGAGCGCCGCGACGCGCTGGTCAATGCCCTGCGCCACCGTCTGAGCGAGGTCGAAAAGCGCCGGCATTCGAGCGAAAGCGAAGATGCGGAGCGTTCGGAGAAGGTCAAGCATCTGGTCGAAGCGGCACAGCGGGCGGTCGATCGTTTCGCCGAACATTTCGGCCAGACCATCGATCTGCGGCGCAAGGTATTGAAGGTTCTCGGCAAGCACACGCGCAAGGACAATATCGCCTTCGATGGTCTGGCCCGCGTCTCGCACGTCACCGATGCGACCGACTGGCGTGTCGAATACCCCTTCGTCGTCCTTTATCCGGACACCGAAGAGGAAATCGGCCATCTCGTGCGCGGCTGCATCGAAGCCGGCCTGACCATCATTCCGCGCGGGGGCGGCACCGGTTATACCGGCGGCGCCATTCCGCTGACCCCTTACGCGGCGGTGATCAATACCGAGAAGCTGATCGATATCGGTCCGGTCGAGGAATTGGTGCTGGCCGGCCATGAAACCCCGTACGCGACGATTCGCACCGGCGCCGGTGTGGTCACCGACCGGGTCGCCGAAGCCGCCTCGCTGGCCGGCCGCGTCTTCGCGGTCGACCCGACCTCGGCTTCCGCTTCCTGCATCGGCGGCAACATCGCGATGAATGCCGGCGGCAAGAAGGCCGTGCTGTGGGGTACCGCGCTTGACAACCTGGCCTGGTGGAAGATGGTCGATCCGGACGGCAACTGGCTGGAAGTCGAACGGGTCAATCACAACTACGGCAAGATCCACGAGCAGGAAAACGTCGAGTTCCGCCTGAAACGCTTCGATCCGAGCGGCAAGAAGTTCCTCGGCGAAGAGATTCTGACCATGCCCGGCGCGGCCTGCCGCAAAGTCGGGCTGGGCAAGGACGTCACCGACAAATTCCTCGGCGGCGTGCCCGGGGTACAGAAGGAAGGCACTGACGGCATCATCGTCGCGGCGCGCTGGGTGCTGCACAAGATGCCGCCGGTGACGCGCACCGTCTGCCTCGAATTCTTCGGCCAGGTGCGCGAAGCCGTGCCCGCCATTGTCGAGATCACCGATTACTTCAAACCGGGTGGTGCCGGGCATAGCGCAGGGGTGCTGCTGGCCGGCCTCGAACACCTCGACGAGCGCTACGTCAAGGCGGTCGGTTACGCGACCAAGGCCAAGCGCCACGGTCGGCCGAAAATGGTGCTGTTCGGCGACCTCGTCGGCCATGACGAGAATGCCGTGATGGCCGCCGCTTCCGCTGTCGTGCGCATGTGCAATCGGCGCGCGGCAGAAGGTTTCATCGCGGTGGATGCCGAAACGCGCAAGAAATTCTGGCTCGACCGTTCGCGCACCGCCGCCATTTCGCGCCATACCAATGCTTTCAAGGTCAATGAGGATGTGGTCATCCCATTGCCGCGCATGGGCGACTATTGCGATGGTATCGAGCGCATCAACATCGAGCTGTCCACGCAGAACAAGCTGGCCTTGTGCGCTGCGCTGAGCCAGTTCCTCAAGGGCGAACTGCCGCTGCACGCCGGCGATGCCAATCTCGACAGCGCGGTGCTGATTGGCGACCGCCGCCAGGCGGCGCTCGATTACGTCGAAGCCGTTCGCCTGCGCTGGGAATGGCTGCTCGACAATCTCGACCTGCCGCTGGCCGAAGCCGAATCGCGCTTCCAATCCTACGGCGTGCAGGCCGGCGAGCTGACCAACCGGGCCGAGAATCCCCGCCTCTTCCACCGGCTGCAGGATTATTCGGTGCGGGTGTCGTGGAAACAGGAGCTGCAAGCGCGGCTGACCAAGATCTTCGATGGCAGCGTTTATCGGCCGATCCTCGAGCGGATCGAAGCCATCCACAAGGAAGTGCTGCGCGGCCGCGTCTTCGTCGCGCTGCACATGCACGCCGGCGACGGCAATGTGCATACCAACATCCCGGTCAACTCGGACAATTACGAGATGCTGCAAACGGCCAACAAGGCCGTCGAGCGCATCATGCATCTGGCCCGCGGTCTGGACGGCGTGATTTCCGGCGAACACGGCATCGGCATCACCAAGCTGGAGTTCCTGACCGACGAGGAAATCGGCCCCTTCCGCGCCTACAAGCAGAAAGTTGACCCGCAGGGCCATTTCAACAAGGGCAAACTGATGGCCGGTGGCGACATGGGCAATGCCTACACGCCGTCGTTCAGCCTGCTGGGCACCGAATCGCTGATCATGGAGCAGTCGGAGATCGGCAAGATCTCCGACATGGTCAAGGACTGCCTGCGCTGCGGCAAGTGCAAGCCGGTCTGCTCGACCCATGTGCCGCGCGCCAACCTGTTGTACAGCCCGCGCAACAAGATCCTGGCGACTTCGCTGCTGGTCGAGGCCTTTCTTTATGAGGAGCAGACCCGGCGCGGTATTTCGCTGAAGCATTTCGACGAATTCAACGATGTCGCCGACCACTGCACGGTCTGCCACCGCTGCCTGAAGCCCTGCCCGGTCGATATCGACTTCGGCGATGTGTCGGTGGCGATGCGCAATTTCCTCCGCAAGCAGGAGAAGAAACGCTTCAGCCCCGGCACGTTCGCGGCGATGACCTACCTCAACCTGAAGGACCCGGCGACCATCAAGCTGATGCGCTTCGGCATGATGGACTTCGGCTTCAAGGCCCAGCGTCTGGCCCACAAAGCGGCCAAGGCCCTCGGCCTGACCCAGGACAGTCGCAAGCATCCGCCGGCGACGCTCGGTGCGCCATCGGTGAAGACGCAGATCATCCACTTCATGAACCGACCGATGCCGGGCAACTTGCCGAAGCGCACTTCGCGCGCTCTGCTCGATATCGAGGACGACAAGGTCATCCCGGTGATTCGCAATCCGCAGAAGACCAGCGAAGAGTCGGATGCGGTCTTCTATTTCCCGGGTTGCGGCTCGGAGCGCCTGTTCTCGCAAGTCGGTCTGGCGACCCAGGCAATGCTTTACGAAATCGGCGTAACCACCGTACTGCCGCCGGGTTACCTGTGCTGCGGCTATCCGCAGAACGCCTCCGGCGATGCCGATAAAGGCCAGAAGATCACCACCGAGAACCGCGTACTGTTCCACCGGGTCGCCAATACGCTGAATTATCTCGACATCAAGACGGTGATCGTCTCCTGCGGCACCTGCATGGATCAACTGCAGAAGTACCAGTTCGAGAAGATCTTCCCCGGCTGCCGCCTGCTCGACATCCATGAGTACCTGATGGAAAAGGGCATCAAGCTGGAAGGCGTTCAGGGTACGCGCTACATGTACCATGACCCCTGCCATACCCCGATGAAGTCCTATGCCCCGCTCCTCGTCACCAAGACGCTGATGGGCCAGGAAGTGCCGCTGACCGACCGCTGCTGCGGCGACGCTGGCTCTTTCGCTTATTCCCGTCCGGATATCGCGACCCAGGTCAAATTCCGCAAGCAGGAAGAGATCGAAAAAGGCGCGGCCAAGCTGCGAGCTGACGGTTTCAGCGGCGATGTGAAGATCCTCACGTCCTGCCCGGCTTGTCTGCAGGGTCTGTCCCGTTACGATGACGATGCCGATACCAAGGCGGACTATATCGTCGTCGAAATGGCCAAGCACCTGCTCGGCGAAAACTGGATGGCGGATTACGTCGGTCAGGCAAACAGCGGCGGTATCGAGCGCGTTCTGCTCTGAGCGGGCGGTTCAAGGCGTTATCGTGAAATAGTTCCTTAACATGCGGTAGCGCCTTGCGGTATTCGTAGGCTGGTGTAATGCTTGCAATGTCCCCGGAGTGTTAACCATGAATAGTGCCGCCCCGCCTTGTGAGTTATGCACCAACCCCGGTGGGCTGGTTGTCTGGGACTCGCCGGCCTGTCGGGTGGTGCGGGTCGACGATCCGTATTACCCAGGCTTTTGTCGGGTGATCTGGAACGCCCATGCCCGCGAAATGACCGACCTGGATCGCGGCCAGCAGCAATTCCTGATGGTGGTGGTCTTCGCCGTGGAAGCGGTGGTGCGCAGGCTATTCGCGCCGGACAAAATCAACCTTGCCAGCTTCGGCAACATGGTTCCGCATGTGCACTGGCATGTCATTCCCCGCTGGCTCGATGACCGGCATTTTCCCGAGCCGATCTGGGGCGCCGTGCATCGCGACGGCCTGGCGCACCGCCACAGCGTAAGCGACGACGACCTGGCGCAAGCCTTGTCGCATGAACTGGCAACTGTCGAACATTAAGGCTGGAGTCATCATGAATACGACCGCCAATACCACGCCACTGACGATTTCCGATTTGCAGTCCGGCGAGAGTTACCTCGCACAACTCTCATTGGCCAATCCGGCGGTTGCCGAACAACAGTTGATGGCATTTCTCGACGCGCTGCTGACCGCCCCGCCCGACCCGGGGATTTTGCTCAGCCTGCTCGAACGGGCCCGCGTTCCGATGTGCTTCGTCGAGGAGGAAATGGCCCGGCGCTATCACAACAAGCCACTGATTCTGTCCGACGAGGAGGAACTCAACTTCCAGATGGTGGTGTCGGCCTGGCGCAAGATGAGCAAGGCCTACTCGTTGTGCGCCCGCCTTGAGGAGCCGGATGCCGAAAATCCCCAGTATGCGGCGTTGATGGCCACTTTGCTGCATCGCTGCCTCTATTACACCGGGATGGTCATCCTCGAACACTTTCGCGCCCGCCGGGAGTTGCCGGAAGGCATCTGGCTGGAATTGCATGGCTATTACGAAACGGCCGAGGAATGGGGCGTTGCCTACACGCCGGTCGAGGACTTGCTGGAAAATACGCTGCAGGCGACCCACTGTGCCGCCGCCTACGCCACCCTGCTGCTGATCGATATTGCCAGCCCCTACAGCAACAGTGTCCGCAATCTGAATTTGATCAGGCGCTGGGCCGGGATGTGGGCCCCGTTGATCTCGATCCATCGGCTCGAAGACGATCTCGAGGAGCCGCCCTATGTCGTCGCCTTGATGAAGGACATGCCGCTGCATCCGAGCGCCATCGCCGATGGTCCGAGCAACGATCTGCGCCGGCTCGACACGACACGCATCGGCTTGCAGATCGGCTACCTGCTGAGCCAGCTCAGGCAGCGTGTAACGCCTTCGCAGCTGGGTCTGGGCGAGGAAACCAGCAGCCATGTCATTCAGTTGCTCGAACATCTGTCGCGGCCGTGGACGCAGTCGGCATCGCCGCGCAAATTCCGGCGCTTCGCCACGGAAGGAATTGCCCAGGTTGCCGCCGGCTTCGAGGCCATGCATTTCTTTATCAGCGGGCGGGAGTTCGTCCAGCCGGATTCGGCCAGTGCCTATTCCCGCGGCGAATTCGACCAACTGTTCACTTTCCGCGACCGGGCCGATCCGGGACAGTCGCTGAATATCACGCCGCATATCAGTTTCCCGCTCGACGAGTGGTCGGTGATCAACCATTCCGCCAACGGTTTCCGGCTCGGGCGGAGCAACGCCGGCCAGAAGGTGACGCATGGCGAGCTGCTGGCGGTTCGCCCGCATGATGGCGAGCATTTCCTGCTGGTCCATGCCACCTGGCTGATGCAGGAACAGTCTGGCGGCCTGATTGTTGGCGTGGCCATCCTGCCGGGTATGCCTAGTGCCATCGGCGTGCGTTTGGTGGCAACCGGCGGCGGCGTCAGCGACCGTTACGTGCCGGCCTTCCAATTGCCGCCGGTGCCGGCGATCAAGGAAGAGGGATCGCTGGTCTTGCCGGCCGGGATGTACCAGGCCAGTCGGATTCTTGAAGCCTACTGCGGCGAGGAGACCTGGCAACTGCGGATGCTCCACGTCCTCCAGCGCGGCACCGATTTCGATCGCATCAGCTATCAGGTGCTTTGACGTATCTTGCGGCGGCGGTTGGGTGAGTGCGCTAAACTAGCGCCCTCACCATGGAGGACGATATGGCTGGCATTGATCGGGATACGCCGATACCGAGTGAAATAAAGTTGCACCAGAAATCCCGGTTGCTCCAACTCGGTTACGAAAATGGCGAGCGCTACACGCTGGATTTCGAGTTTCTCCGGGTCTTTACGCCCTCAGCCGAGGCTCGCGGGCATGGCCCCGGCCAGGAAACGCTGCAGACCGGCAAACGCAATGTCGATATCGAACGCATCGAACCGGTCGGTACCTATGCCGTGCGTTTGGTCTTTTCCGATGGCCACGACAGCGGCCTTTATTCCTGGGATCTGCTGTACAACCTCGGCAAGCATCACGACGAACTGTGGCAGGACTACCTGAACCAGATCGAAGCCCAGGGTTTGTCGCGCGACATCGATACCTCTTCCCGCCCGGCCGCCGGCAGCTGCGGTCACCATCACTAAAAACATGAAAAACGATACTACCCATTTTGGCTACGAAACCGTGGCCGAGCAGGAAAAGTCCCGGCGAGTTGCCGATGTTTTCGACTCCGTCGCCAGCCGTTATGACCTGATGAACGATCTGATGTCGGGCGGCATGCACCGGCTATGGAAAGCTTTCACCATTCAGCGCAGCGGTGTTCGCGAAGGCTCTCGCGTCCTCGATGTCGCCGGCGGCACCGGTGATCTGTCGTTGGCCTTTGCCAAAAAGGTCGGAAAAAGCGGTCAGGTCTGGCTCACCGATATCAACAATGCGATGTTGGCCCGTGGCCGGGATCGTCTGCTCGACAAAGGCTATATGCTGCCGGTGGCGCAGTGTGATGCCGAAAAGCTGCCCTTTCCCGATGACTGGTTCGATTGCGTGACCGTCGCTTTCGGCCTGCGCAACATGACCCACAAGGATGCGGCGATTGCCGAAATGCGCCGTGTTTTGCGTCCCGGCGGGCGTTTGCTGGTGCTCGAGTTTTCGCAGGTATGGAAGCCTTTGGCTCCCCTCTACGATTTCTACTCCTTCCAGGTGATTCCACGCGTAGGCAAGCTGGTTACCAACGACTCGGAAAGTTATCGTTATCTGTCCGAATCGATCCGGGTTCATCCCGGACAGGAAGAGTTGAAGGCGATGATGGAACAGGCTGGGCTTGAAAAAGTGGAGTATTTCAATTTGGCGCTGGGTGTCGTTGCACTGCACCGGGGCTACAAGTTCTAGGTTTCGTAACGATGGCTGGCATCGACAAGCTGATTTTCGCCGCCCTGAATCATCTCCTGCAAGGTGAAACCTGGGCGCAGGAGCGTTTGCGGCCGTTTGCCGGGGCCCAGGTATTGATCGAGGCCGGGCCGATTTCCTTTGATCTGGTGATCGACGAGCGGGGCTTTTTCCGTAGCTGCGGGGACCGCGCCAAGCAACCCGATGTCACGCTGACGCTGCCCGCCGATACGGCCGTCAAATTCATTGTCGATCGGCAGAATCTGTTCTCGACGGTCAAACTCTCGGGTTCTGCCGATATCGCCGAGAGTCTGGCGTTCGTTTTCCGTAACCTGCGCTGGGATGTCGAGAGCGACCTGGCCGGTCTGATTGGCGATATCCCGGCCCGTCGCCTGAGCATGCTTGGGGCGGGATTGGCCGGCCATTTTCAGGAGAGCGCCAAGCGGCTGGCGGAAAATGTCATCGAATATGCGACGGAAGATTCACTGCTGCTGGTCCCGAATCGCGATATCGACGCGTTTTGCTGCGAGGTCAATGAGTTACGCGATGGCCTAGCCCGACTCGAAAAGAAAATCGCCCGCCTCTGACCCTGGGCAGTAAATTCAGGACAAATAAAAAGGGCAGCCTAGGCTGCCCTTTTTGCTCCCGGAAGGGAAATTAGTGCGTGTGCTTGCGCAGACGCTGGATCGTTTGCAGCTGAGCGATGGCTTGAGCCAGCTCGGCTTCCGCAGTCGCGTAATCCATTTCGGCGTGCCGGTTGGCGAGAGCTTCCTCGGCATGCTTCTTGGCTTCCAGGGCCTTGGCTTCGTCCAGATCGTGAGCGCGAATCGCAGTATCAGCCAACACGGTAATCATGTCGGGTTGAACTTCGAGCATGCCACCCGATACATAAACCAGCTCAAACTCGCTTTGACCGAGCACCTTCAAACGGATGGTGCCTGGCTTGATGCGAGTCAGCAGCGGTGTATGCCGCGGCAGAATGCCGAGCTCACCGGCTTCACCAGGAAAGACGGCAAGTTCGACCACGCCCGAGAAGATCGACTCTTCGGCGCTGACGACATCACAATGAACAGAAATTGCCATGATTGGCTCCTATGCTGAAGACGCGTTATTGCAGCGTCTTGGCCTTTTCGATGACTTCCTCGATACCGCCGACCATGTAGAACGCTTGTTCCGGCAGGTGATCGTATTCGCCAGCGCAAATGCCCTTGAAGCCCTTGATCGTGTCCTTGAGGGAAACGTACTTGCCCGGCGAGCCGGTGAAGACTTCGGCAACGTGGAAAGGCTGGGACAGGAAGCGCTGAATCTTACGGGCACGGGAAACGGCCAGCTTGTCTTCCGGCGACAACTCGTCCATACCCAGAATCGCGATGATGTCGCGCAATTCCTTGTACTTCTGGAGCGTCATCTGGACGGCACGGGCTACCGCGTAGTGCTCTTCGCCGACAACTTGCGGGTCGAGCTGGCGGGACGTCGAGTCGAGCGGATCGACAGCCGGGTAGATACCCAGCGAGGCGATGTCACGCGACAGCACGACCGTCGAGTCCAAGTGCAGGAAGGTGGTTGCCGGGGACGGGTCGGTCAAGTCATCGGCAGGCACGTAAACGGCCTGGATGGAGGTGATCGAGCCAACCTTGGTCGAGGTGATACGCTCTTGCAGGCGGCCCATTTCTTCAGCCAGCGTCGGCTGATAGCCCACGGCGGAAGGCATCCGGCCGAGCAGTGCGGACACTTCGGTACCGGCCAGCGTGAAACGGTAGATGTTGTCGATGAACAGCAGGATGTCACGGCCATCGTCACGGAAACGCTCGGCCATGGTCAGACCGGTCAGCGCGACGCGCAGACGGTTGCCCGGGGGTTCGTTCATCTGACCGAACACCATCGCCACCTTGTCGAGAACGTTGGAGTCCTTCATTTCGTGGTAGAAGTCGTTACCTTCACGGGTACGCTCACCGACGCCGGCAAACACGGACAGACCCGAGTGTTGCTTGGCGATGTTGTTGATCAGCTCCATCATGTTCACGGTCTTGCCGACGCCGGCGCCACCGAATAGACCGACCTTGCCGCCCTTGGCGAACGGGCAGATCAGGTCGATAACCTTGATGCCGGTTTCCAGCAGGTCAACCGAAGAAGACAGTTCGTCGAATTTCGGTGCCAGAGCGTGAATCGGGCGAACTTCGTTGCCTTCGATCGGACCGGCTTCGTCGATCGGGCGACCCAGCACGTCCATGATGCGACCCAGCGTGCCCGGACCAACCGGTACGGAAATCGCCGCACCGGTGTTGTTGACCTTCATGCCGCGGCGCAGGCCGTCGGATGAACCCATGGCGATGGTACGGACAACGCCGTCACCCAGCTGTTGCTGAACTTCAAAGGTAAGGCCTTCTTCAGCCATACCATTTGCTTCGGCGGCATCCAGCTTGAGCGCGTCGTAGACTTTCGGCATCGCGTCGCGCGGGAAGTGGATGTCCACAACGGCGCCGATACACTGAACGATTGAACCTTGACTCATATTCAAATCCCCAAAAATAAAATGCTTCGCGTTTGCGTCAGACGGCGGCGGCGCCGCTCACGATTTCCGACAGTTCCTTGGTAATCGCAGCCTGACGGGTCTTGTTATAGACCAGCTTCAATTCACCGATAACGGTCTTCGCGTTATCCGAGGCGGACTTCATGGCGACCATCCGGGCGGACTGCTCGGAGGCCATATTTTCAGCCACTGCCTGATAAATCAAAGCTTCAACGTAACGGATCAGCAGATCGTCGATAACCGACTTGGCTTCCGGCTCATAGACATAATCCCACTTCGTCTTCGACGATCCGACTGCTTCGCCCGAAAGCGGCAGCAGTTGCTCGATCACCGGCTCCTGTTTCATCGTATTGACGAAGCGGTTGTAGCCGATGTAAAGCGCGTCGATTTCGCCCTTGATGTAGGCGTCGAGTTGGATCTTGACCGGCCCGATCAGCTTTTCCAGGTGAGGTGTGTCACCCAGGCCCGTTGCATGCGAAACGATCTTGGCGCCGGAGCGCTGCATGAAACCGAAGCCCTTGTTGCCGATGCAGGTTGCCTGAAACTTTTTGCCCTGAGCATCAAATTCCTTCATCTTGGTCACTGCCAGACGAAGGAGGTTTGAGTTCAGACCGCCGCACAAGCCCTTGTCGGATGTGATCAGAACCAGGCCAACGGTGGCCTGTTCGCGATTCACCAGGAAAGGATGCTTGTACTCGGTCAGAGCATGAGACAGGTTGCCTGCAACGCGCCGGATCTTCTCGCCGTAGGGTCGGGCAGCACGCATCCGGTCCTGCGCTTTGCGCATTTTGGATGCGGCCACCATTTCCATGGCCTTGGTGATCTTGCGCGTGTTTTCGACGCTCTTGATCTTGTTGCGAATTTCCTTGCCGCTAGCCATGGCTTTCTCCTAGATCAGACCCAGCTGCTCTTGAAAGCCTGGATACCGGCGGCGAGTGCCTTTTCGCTATCGGCGCTAAGGTCGGCGGTCGATTCCATGGTGTTCATGACATCGGCGCAGTTTGCCTTCAGGTAACCAATCATGGCCTTTTCGCATTCCAGAGCACGCTTGACTTCGACGTCGTCGAAATAACCCTTGTCTGCTGCGTACAGCGTGACGGCCATTTCGGAGATGCTCATCGGAGCGTACTGGGGCTGCTTCATCAGCTCGGTAACCAGACGGCCACGTTCCAGCTGCTTGCGGGTGGCTTCGTCGAGGTCGGAAGCAAACTGCGCGAAGGCAGCCAGTTCGCGGTACTGAGCCAGAGCCAGACGGACACCGCCGCCAAGTTTCTTGATCAGCTTGGTCTGGGCTGCGCCACCGACGCGGGACACCGAAATACCGGCGTTGATCGCAGGACGGATACCGGCGTTGAACAGGTCCGTTTCCAGGAAGATCTGGCCGTCGGTGATGGAAATCACGTTGGTCGGAACGAAGGCGGAAACGTCGCCGGCTTGCGTTTCGATAACCGGCAGTGCGGTCAACGAACCGGTCTTGCCCTTGATTTCACCATTGCTGAGCTTTTCGACCCAGGCTTCGGAAACACGAGCAGCGCGTTCCAGCAGACGTGAGTGGAGATAGAACACGTCGCCCGGGTATGCTTCACGGCCCGGCGGACGGCGCAGCAGCAGGGAAACCTGACGGTAGCCCCAGGCCTGCTTGGTCAAATCGTCATAAACGATCAGTGCATCTTGACCACGGTCGCGGAAATATTCGCCCATCGTGCAGCCGGAGTACGGTGCGATGTACTGCAGAGCGGCGGATTCGGATGCCGAGGCAGCAACGACGACGGTGTATTCCATCGCGCCGTTTTCTTCGAGCTTGCGCACGACGTTGGCGATGGTCGAAGCTTTTTGGCCGATAGCGACATAAACGCAGAAGAGGTTCTTGCCCTTCTGGTTGATGATGGCGTCGACCGCAACGGCGGTCTTGCCGGTCTGGCGGTCACCAATGATCAGTTCGCGCTGGCCACGGCCAACCGGCACCATGGCATCGACGCACTTCAGACCGGTTTGCACCGGCTGGGAAACCGACTTACGCCAAATAACGCCCGGTGCGACCTTTTCGATCTTGTCGGTCTGCTTGGCATTGATCGGACCCTTGCCGTCGATCGGCTGGCCGAGCGAGTTGACCACGCGGCCAAGCAACTCAGGACCAACGGGGACTTCCAGAATGCGACCGGTCGTCTTGACGATGTCGCCTTCGGAGATGTGTTCGTAGGGGCCAAGAACCACCGCGCCGACGGAATCACGCTCAAGGTTGAGCGCCATGCCGAAGGTGTTGCCGGGGAATTCCAGCATTTCGCCCTGCATAACGTCTTGCAGGCCGTGCACACGACAGATACCGTCAGTAACGGAAACTACCGTGCCCTGCGTGCGCACTTCCGATGCGCCTTGCAGGTTCTGGATCTTGCTCTTGATCAGTTCAGAAATTTCGGAAGGATTCAACTGCATGAAATTCTCCTAGTTGTTCAGCGCCGTAGCCATGGCGTCGAGCTTGCCGCGGACTGAAGCATCCAGCATCTGGTCGCCAACGATTACCTTGATGCCACCAATCAATGTCGGATCAACCGACACCGAGGTCTCGAGCCGGGACTTGAAGAAGGCTTCGAGTTGGGGCACCAGGGCTTTCACCTGGTTGTCATCGATCGGGAAAGCCGAAATCACCTCGGCTTGTTTGGTGCCTTCTTCGGCCTGCTTGTAGCTTGCGTACAAAGCGCCAATTTCCGGCAACAGTCCCAGACGGTCGTTTTTGGACAGCAGCTGGATGAAGTTCGCCAGCTCCGCATCTACCGCCGTACCGCAGGCAGACCGGAAGAGGTCGACCAGTTGCGAGGCCGCCACATTGGGATCTCCGATGGCCGAACGGACCTCGGGATTGCCGGCCAACAGAGCGAGCGTTGAAACCGGCTCGGCCCATTTGGCCAGATTGCCGCTTTCCTTGGCTGCCCGGAACAGGGCTTCGGCGTAAGGACGGGCGATAGTTACGGATTCAGCCATTGCTTACAGGTCCTGTTTCAGGGCGACCAGCATGTCAGCATGCGCGGACGCGTTGATTTCCTTGCGCAGGATCTTCTCGGCACCGACAACCGCCAGTTCGGCTACGCGCTCACGCAACTGCTGCTTGGCACGTTCGACTTCCTGGTCGATCTCGGCCTTGGCGCCGGCGACGACCTTGTCGGCCTCTACCTTGGCGTTGCCTTTGGCTTCTTCGACGATCTGCTGCGCACGCTTTTCGGCTTGAGCGACGAGATCCGCAGATTTCTCTTTGGCTTCACGCAGCGCATCGGCGGAACGTTTGGCGGCGAGCTCTTGTTCGTGCTTGCCACGTTCGGCCGCAGCCAGGCCATCAGCTATCTGTGCTTGACGCTCAGCCATCGCTTTTTGCAGCGGGGGCCAAACGTACTTCATCGTGATCCAGATGAAGAGTGCAAACCAGATTGCCTGGCCAATCAGTGTAGCGTTGATATTCACGCTAACCTCCTGGTTATTAGGGTTTCAGGGGCGCGGATTAGTGCGACAGCAGAGCCAGGAACGGATTTGCGAAGAGCAGGAACAGAGCGATACCAACACCGATCATGGTCACGGCGTCGAGCAGACCGGCGACGATGAACATCTTGACTTGCAGTGTGGGGATCATTTCCGGCTGGCGAGCAGCGCCTTCCAGGAAGCGGCCACCCAGGATACCAAAGCCGATGGCGGTACCCAGAGCGCCGGCGCCGATCAGGATGGCTACAGCGATAGCGGTGTTGGAGAGGACGGTTGCGAGTTCCATGTTTACTCCTCAGTAAGGTAGGTTATTGCGGGGTTAAAGTTAAAAACTACTAAAAACTGCTACTACGACTTAGTGCGATTCTGCGGCCATCGACATGTACACGATGGTCAGCATCATGAACACGAAGGCTTGCAGGGTAATGATCAGGATGTGGAACAGTTCCCAGGGCAGAGCCAGGGGGAGCTGGTACACACCGAGCAGGGCGATCAGGATGAAGACCATTTCACCGGCGTACATGTTGCCGAAGAGACGCAGGGACAGCGAGATCGGCCGGGCGATTTCTTCAACGACGCGGAACAGGAAGTTGATCGGCGCCAGCTTGAGGCCAAACGGGACCGCGAATACTTCGTGCATGAAATGGCTGAAACCCTTGACCTTCAGACCCATGAACAGCGAAATGAAGAACACGCTGATCGACATGCCGAAGGTCAGGTTGGGGTCGGTGGTCGGCACGAACTTGAAGGGCAGGTGATGGTTGCCGGTGGCTGCTTGCAGTGCGGTCGGCAGGAAGTCGACCGGAATCAAGTCCATGGCGTTCATGACGAACACCCAGACGAAAATGGTAATGGCCAGCGGGGTAACCAGGGCGCTCTTGCCGTGGAAGGTGTCGCGAACCTGTTGATCGACCAGGCCGACCACCATTTCGACGAAGTTCTGACCGCCTGACGGGATGCCAGCCGTGGCTTTGCTGGCCAGCATGGCCATCAAGCCGAAAACCACCAGACCCAGCAGGCCGGAAACCAGCAAGGTGTCCAAATGGAAAGTCCAGAAACCGGTACATACCCCATCAACTTTGGCGCTGTCTGCACAGACAGCGAGATTGGTCAGGTGGTGTTGAATATAACCAGCGGTGCCGCCTTCTGCGCTCATGTTTTCTCCAGTCAGCCTAGCGTTGCTTCAGCAGTGCCATCCAGTAGATGACGAAGGTTGATGCGTACCCAAGAAAAAGCGGCAGGACCGCGACTTCCTTGAATCCTATAAACACCAGCGCAAACCCAGCGAGAGTCAGGATGAACTTCAACCCCTCCCCACCGGCTTGCGCCCGATATGCCTTGATCGGGTCGCTTCCTGAACTCATCCGCAATGCTCTCAGAACGTATCCGAGATTCGCAATGAGTCCAATTGATCCCCCGATCAGAACAGAGACTGCCGCATTCCCATCGACAAACAGCACGGCAATGAGTGCCAATGCGATTGTCAATGCCGCTTGCCGGCTGAGTATCCAGCTTACTTGCGGGTGCAAGACATGCCTCGTCCAAAAACCTTGCGAGTGTAACGGACTCTTGTAGATGAGTCAATTTCCGCGGCGCACAAATTGAGGGTTTTCCCGCATGCCTGCTTGATTCTGAATAGAGGCATTGGTTACACGCGGAGCCGAAAAATCAGGCCATCCAACTGGTCGAGGCTGGCAAATTCGATGGTGACTTTGCCCGCCCCCTTTTTGCTGGAGCGGATGGCCACATTGGTGCCCAAGCCTTCGGAGAGTTCTTCCTGTAAACGGAGCAGATCGCGATCGACAGTTTTCTCGGCAGCCCGTTTCGGCGGGTTCAGCAGTTGCTGAACCAAGCGTTCGGTTTCGCGGACCGACAGTCCCTTCTGGATGATGCGCTGGGCGACGCCAACCTGCTGGCCGGTCGAGATGGGCAGCAGGGCACGGGCATGGCCCATGTCGATCTGGCCGTTGATCAGCATCTCCTGGACCGGTGCGGTCAGCTGCAGCAAGCGCAGCAGATTGGTGGCGGCCGGGCGTGAGCGGCCGACGGCGTCGGCGGCTTGCTGGTGGGTCAGGCCGAATTCGTCGATCAGGCGTTGCAGGCCCTGGGCTTCTTCGAGCGGATTCAGGTTCTCGCGCTGGATGTTCTCGATCAGCGCCATGGCCAGCGCCTGTTCGTCCGGGATGCTGCGGATCAGCACCGGGACTTCGTTCAGGCCGGCCAGTTGGGCGGCGCGCCAGCGGCGTTCGCCGGCGACGATTTCGTAGCGTTCGGCGCCTGGCGTGCCGTCAACGGCACGGACCAGGATCGGCTGCATGATGCCCTGTGACTTGATCGAGGTGGCAAGTTCGGCCAGCGACTCCTGATCCATATGGGTGCGCGGCTGGTATTTGCCGGGGCGCAGGCGTTCGACCGGCAGGTTGCGCTGTTCGTCGCCCTGCGGTTTGTCGCTGCCGGACAGCAGGGCGTCGAGGCCGCGGCCGAGTCCTTTCATCTTGATCATGGGGCGACCCTTTCGAGGATTTCTTTGGCGAGGGCGCTGTAAGCCTGGGCGCCCCGGGAGTTTTTGTCGAAGGCGATGACCGGCTTGCCGTAGGACGGCGCTTCGGCGAGCCGGACATTGCGCGGCACGATGGTCTTGTACACCTTGTTGCCGAAATGGCTTTCCAGCTCGTTGGAAACCTGCTGGGTCAGCGTGCTTTGCGGGTTGTACATGGTGCGCAGCAGGCCTTCGATTTCGAGGCGCGAGTTCAAGTGGGTGCGCACCTTGCGCAGCGTTTCAACAAGATCGGACAGACCTTCCAGCGCGTAGTACTCGCACTGCATCGGGATCAGCACCGAGTCGGCGGCGACCAGGCCATTGACGGTCAGCATGTTGAGGGCCGGCGGGCAGTCGATGAGGATGAAGTCGTAAGTGGCGTGGCCGGCCTGCAGGGCGTTTTTCAGACGGTATTCGCGCTCGCTCAATTCGATCAGTTCGACTTCGGCGCCGGCCAGTTCGCGGTTGGCGGGCAGCACGTCGAAGCCGAAATCGGTCCGCAGGCAGACTTCGGCCAGCGTCGCGGCGCCGATCAGCAATTGATAGACGGTGGGTAGCGCTTCCTTCTTGGTGATGCCGGCCCCGGTCGTCGCATTGCCCTGCGGATCGAGGTCGATCATCAGGACGCGCTGGCCTTCGGCGGCGAGCGAGGCGGCCAGATTGACCGCTGTCGTCGTTTTGCCGACGCCGCCTTTCTGGTTGGTAATGGCGAGTACTTTCATGACCCGGCTTTCAAAATGATCAAATGTCGTTCGGCAGCGAGCCCCGGCACGGCAAGCGGAATGATCGCTTCAACCACGATGTCGGCGGGGAGTGTCTTCAGTTCGTCGTCCGGCCGGACGCCCTTCATGGCCAGCCAGCGGCCGCCCGGGGCGAGCAGGTGGCGGGTCAGGCGGATGAACAGGGCGATTTCGGCAAAGGCCCGCGAGCTGATCTGGGCGTAATGGCCGCTCATTTCCTCGACCCGGGCATGGTGCACCGTAGCATTCTTCAGGCCCAGTTCGATCGCGGCCTGCTGCAGGAAGGTGGTTTTCTTCTGCACGGTATCGACCATGCTGACCGACAGTTCCGGGCGGGCGATGGCCAGCGGAATGCCGGGCAGACCGCCGCCGCTGCCGACATCGAGCAGCGGCCCGCTGCCGATATGTGGCAGGATGGCTAGCGAATCGAGCAGGTGGTGCGAAATCGCCTGTTCCGGGTCGCGCAGTGCGGTCAGGTTGTAGGTCTTGTTCCACTTGAGCAGTAGATCGCGAAAAGCCAGCAGTTTTTGCTGCGCTTCCGTCGGCAGGGCGATGCCCAGTTCGGCGAGGCCGGCCGCCAGCGTGATCGAACTCATGCGGCGTGGCCGAGATTGAAGCGTTTCAGATGGATCAGCAGCAGCGATATGGCGGCAGGCGTAATGCCCTGAATGCGCGAGGCCTGGCCGATGGTCTGCGGCTTGTGCTGGGCCAGCTTCTGCTTGACCTCGTTGGACAGGCCGGCGACCTTCGTGTAGTCCAGTTCGACCGGCAGGAGCGTATTCTCGTAGGAGCCGGAACGCGCCACTTCCTCGGCCTGGCGGTCGATGTAGCCCTGATACTTGGCGGAGATTTCGAGCTGCTCGATGACCATCGCGTCGCTCTCTCCTGCGCCGGCCCCCGGCAGGGTCAGCAATTCGCGGTAGGCGATTTCCGGGCGACGGAGCAGTTCGAACAGGTTGTACTCATGGTCGATGGCCTTGCCCAGCACGCGGATGGCGTCTTCGGCCGGCAGCATTTTCGGATTGACCCAGGTCGATTTGAGGCGCTCCTGCTCGGCGGCGATGGCGTCGCGCTTCTGGCTGAAGGCCGCCCAGCGCTGGTCGTCGATCAAACCGAGGGCCCGGCCCTGTTCGGTCAGGCGCAGGTCGGCATTGTCTTCGCGCAGGCTGAGGCGGTATTCGGCGCGGCTGGTGAACATCCGGTAAGGATCGGCCACGCCGCGGGTAATCAGGTCGTCGACCATGACCCCGAGGTAGGCTTCGTTGCGCTTCGGACACCAGCCGGCCTCGCCACGGCTATGAAGGACGGCGTTGATGCCGGCCAGCAGGCCCTGCGCGGCGGCCTCTTCGTAGCCGGTGGTGCCGTTGATCTGGCCGGCGAAGAACAGGCCGTGGATGGCTTTGCTCTCCAGCGTGTCCTTCAGGCCGCGCGGGTCGTAGAAGTCGTATTCGATGGCGTAGCCGGGGCGCAGGATGTGGCAGTTTTCCAGGCCGCGGATCGAGCGGACCAGGGCCAACTGAATATCGAAGGGCAGGCTGGTGGACACGCCGTTCGGATAGATCTCGTGCGTCGTCAGGCCTTCCGGTTCGAGGAAGACGTTGTGGCTGTTCTTGTCGGCGAAGCGGTGGATCTTGTCCTCGATCGACGGGCAATAGCGCGGTCCGACGCCTTCGATGACGCCGGTGTACATCGGTGAGCGGTCGAGGCCGCTGCGGATGATGTCGTGCGTCTTCTCGTTGGTCTCGGTGATCCAGCACGGCAGCTGGCGCGGGTGCTGCGTCGCGTTGCCGAGGAAGGAGAAGACCGGCAGCGGATCGTCCGAGTGCTGCTCTTCCATCACCGAGAAATCGATGGTTTTGCCGTCGAGACGCGGCGGCGTGCCGGTCTTCAGGCGGCCTTGCGGCAGATGCAGTTCCTTCAGGCGGGCGGCCAGCGAAACGGAGGGCGGATCGCCCATGCGGCCGCCGGTGTAATTCTCGAGGCCGACGTGGATCTTGCCGTTGAGGAAGGTGCCGGCGGTCAACACCACGGCATCGGCCATGAAACGGATGCCGATCTGGGTGACGGCACCGACCACCTTGTCGCCCTCGACGATCAGGTCGTCGCAAGCCTCGGCGAAGATCGTCAGGTTGGGCTGGTTCTCCAGGCGGGACCGGATCGCCTGCTTGTACAGCACGCGGTCGGCCTGGGCGCGGGTGGCGCGGACCGCTGGCCCTTTCGAGGCATTGAGGATGCGGAATTGGATGCCGGCTTCGTCGGTCGCCGCGGCCATCGCGCCGCCCAACGCATCGACCTCGCGCACCAAATGGCCCTTGCCGATGCCGCCGATCGACGGATTGCAGCTCATCGCCCCCAGCGTGTCGAGGTTGTGGGTCAGCAACAGCGTCTGCGCACCCGCCCGCGCCGCGGCCAGCGCGGCCTCGGTGCCGGCATGGCCGCCGCCGACAACGATGACGTCAAATCGGGTGGGGTAGAGCATGGTGGAGGCTTTGTTGCAGCGCAGTATCGGGAGCCGGATTTTACGTCAGGCCGCTGAAAAATCACAGGTTTTTACCGGCGCCTTGCCCTGTATGGCGAACTCAAGTAAGTTCCCGAAGATGAGCACGAGCCAAGCAAAGGGCATGAACCCTCTGGATAACGATGAGATGCTGCTGGTTTTGCAGCAGACTCTTACCAAAAAGCGGGTATTGATCGTCGACCGGCATCCGCCGGCCCGTGAGGCGCTGCGCCTGATGCTCGGCGCCCTGGGCGTAATCGCGGTGCATGGCGCCGGCAATTCGGCCGAAGTGATTCGTCAGGTCAAGGGCAACCGCTTCGACATCATCCTCTCCGATTTCGTTCTCGACGATGGGCGCGATGGCCAACAACTGCTGGAAGAGTTGCGCCATGCCCACCTGATTCCGCTGGCGACGGTCTATCTGATCATCACCAGCGAGCGCGGCTACTCCAACGTTGTGGCGTTGGCCGAACTGGCCCCCGACGATTACCTGATCAAGCCGTTTACCGCCGACCAGTTGCAGGCCCGGCTGATCAAGGCGATCTACAAGAAACACGTGCTGCGCAAGATCTACGAACAGATCGAGCGCGGCGCCCTGCATGAGGCGATCGCCGCCTGTGACCGGGTGATCCAGCAACAGCCGGTGTATATGTACGATGCCTTGCGCTTCAAGGGCGAGTTGCTGCATACGCTGGGTCGGACCAGTGAGGCGGAAGAGGTCTTCCGCCGGGTGCTCGAAGGGCGCGTCGTGCCCTGGGCCAAGATGGGTCTGGCCACGGCGCTGCGTGATCGCGGCGCGCTCGATGAAGCCGAGCAACTGGCCGAGCAGGTAACCCAGGAAGCGCCGGAATTCCTCTCGGCTTTCGATTTCCTCGCCTCGGTACACGAAGCCAAGGGGAAATTGCAGGCGGCCCAGCAGTCCCTGCAGCGGGCGGCCGATGCGTCGCCGCACAATACCGTGCGCCAGCGTCTGGTCGGCGACGTGGCGGCCCGGAACAAGGATCTGGCGGCGGCCGAGAAAGCCTACGGCAAGGTCATCGAGCGCAACAAGGGGTCCAGCCTGCGCACCGTCGATGATTTCGCCAATTTGTCGCGGGTGCTGGTCGAGCGCGGCAATGTCGAGGGATCGCGCAAGATTGCCAGCGAAATGAAGCGCGAATGGCGTGGCGAAAAGCAGGCGGAAATGGCGGCGCTGGTGACCGAAAGCCTGTGCCTCGATTTCGAGGGCGCGACCGAGAAGGCCAAGCAACTGGTCGACCAGGCACTGGCCTTGCAGCAACAGATCCAGGTTGAAGGCGAGGCGAAAGGCCGGCACGTTTCGCAACGTCTGGCCATCGATCTGGCGCACGCCTGTTACGCCACCGGCAAACAGGACGAGGCCGGAAAAATCATGCGCCAGGTTGCCGCGGAAAATCATGAAGATCCGCACCTGATCGACCACATCACCCAGGTCTTCGAGAAAACCGGCCAGCCCGATGCGGGCAAGGCCTTGCTCGATCAGGTCGGCAAGGAAATCATCGAGCTCAACAACAAGGGGGTGCTGGCCGCCCGCAACGGCGATCTGGAAGGCGCCGTACAGTTGTTGATCCAGGCCGCCGAGCAGGTGCCCAATCTGCAGTTTCTGGTCAATGCCGCCAAGGCCATCTACACGCTGATGGACAGCAAGGGCTGGGATGCCGAACTGGCGGCCCGGGCGCTGGACTACCTGATGCGCGCCCAGCGCAAGGACCGCAAGAGCCCGAAAGTCGCTTCGGCGCGCGAACTCTACGTCACCGTCGCCAAGAAACACGGAATCGCGACCGACCCCCTCTGAGCCGGCGCCTGACCGGGCGGCAACATTTCGAAACGTCTTGCTACGGCAAAGGGCTGCATCCTTTTGCCCGCTGCTGCGTTAATCGGACATCGGTCGGCTGTCCTGTGGCCGCCGAACGGTTTTACGGGAGTCAACGATGAACAATCTCTTACGCCTTGCCGGTGCCGCACTGAGCCTGGTGCTCGCCTTGTCTTCCGGGGCGGCGCTGGCCGATCCGCCGGCCCGGGTCGGCCGCCTCGCCTACCTCGAAAACGGTGTTGATCTGGCGGTCAACCGCGACGAGCAAGGCGCTCCGGCGACCCTCAACTGGCCGATCAGCAGCGGCGCCATTCTCGACACCGATCGCCGCGGTCGGGCCGAGGTCTGGGTCGCGTCCTCGGCCTTCCGGCTGGCCGGCAACAGTCGCGTCGAATTCGTTCTGGTCGACGACCGGCAGGTGACCCTCGATGTGACGGAAGGCAGTCTGGCCGTCAGCATCCTCGATCGCGATCAGGTAAACGACGTGACAGTGCACACGCCGGACGGCAGCATTCGCTTCGTCACCCCCGGGCGCTACCGGATTGACGTGCTGGACGATCGTAGCGAGTTGAGCGTGCAGGCCGGGCAGGCCAATATCGATTATCGCGGGCGGCTGACGCCGGTCGCCGCCGGACAGCGGGCCAGTCTGGCCGGGGCCGGCCAGGTCCGGCTCGAGGCTGATCTTGATCCCGACGCTTTCGACAATTGGGTTGCCGAGCGCGAGAACGCGACGATGGCCCGGGTCGCACGGCGCCATGTTGCGCCGCAGATGACCGGCTATCAGGATCTCGACGCCTATGGCGACTGGCAGCCGGCGGCGGAGTACGGCAGTGTCTGGTATCCGCGTTCCGTCGCCGCCGACTGGGCGCCCTATCGTTTCGGCCGCTGGGCCTGGGTGGCGCCCTGGGGCTGGACCTGGATCGATCAGTCGCCATGGGGTTTTGCGCCGTTTCACTACGGGCGCTGGGTGATTATCGGCGGCCGTTGGGGCTGGGTGCCGGGCAGCCATGTCGCCCGCCCGGTCTATGCGCCGGCGCTGGTCGGCTGGATCGGCAATCCCGGCTGGAACGTCAGTTTCAGTTTCGGCTCGGCCCCGGCCGTCGGCTGGTTTCCGCTTGCCCCGCGCGAAGTCTATGTCCCGGCTTACCTCTACAGCCCGACCTATATCCGGCAGATCAACATCAACCACGTCCGCGAGGTGAGCCGCATCGAACGCGCCGAACGTTCGGGGGCGCACGAAACCTTTGTTCATCGCGCGCTGCCGCGGGCGGTGACGGTTGTCCCGGCCAATTTGATGCGCGAAGGACGGTCGATTGGCGCCAACGAAATTCGCCGTCCCGAACGTAACGATCTCAGCCGTGCTCCGCAGGCCAAGGCTGCGCCCAGTGCCGAATGGTTGAAGCCCGCCCCGGCCGCCGTCCGGCCACGTCCCGACGAGCGTCGCGAATCGCCGAACTGGCGCGGCGAACGCCGCGATGCCGAGCGGCAGGTTGCCCCGATCAACAACGAACGCCCGATGCGCCGGGAAAATGCGCCAGTACCGGCTCGGCCGCCGGAAACGCCGAACCCGGCCCCGGCTGTTCGAGCACCGCTGCCGCAGGTCGCCCCGCCATCGGCCTCGGAGCAAGCCCGCGAGCCGCGACGCGAGATGCGCGATGCGCCACGGATGGAGCGTGGCGTGCCAAGGGAAAATGCATCGCCGGCCGTTCGTCCGCCGGAAATGCCGAGCGCCCCACCGGCCGTTCGGGCGCCACTGCCGCAGGTCGCCCCGCCGCCGGCCTCGGAGCAGCCTCGCGAGCCGCGGCGCGAAATGCGCGATGCGCCGCGCATGGAGCGGGGCGTACCAAGGGAAAATGTGCCGCCGGTCGTCCGTCTGCCGGAAATGCCGAGCGCCCCACCGGCCGTGCGGGCGCCGCTACCGCAGGTCGCCCCGCCATCGGTTTCAGAGCAACCCCGCGAAATGCGCCGCGAGATGCGCGACGCGCCACGCATGGAACGTGTAGCGCCGCGGGAAAGTGCGCCAGCGATGGTCCGTCCGCCGGAAATGCCGGCGCCGGCCCCGGTGGTGCGCATGCCACCGCCCGCTCCGGTCGCTCCCCAGGCGGCGCCGGTGCCGCCGCCGCAGGAGCAGCGCGGCAACCGTGAGCGTGAGAAGCCCCGGCGTGGCGAGCGCGACGACGAACGCGGGCCGCGTTAATCCGTCGGCTGGCAGCCGGGCAGCGACCCGGCTGACCGCGTCCTAGTGCTTGTGGCCGAGGCCGAGGTAGGACTCGATGACGCGCGGGTCGGCGGCGAGCTCCTGGCTTGGGCCGGCCAACGAGACTTCGCCGGTTTCCAGCACGTAGCCGTAATCGGAGATCTGTAGCGCGGCGCGGGCGTTCTGCTCGATCAGCAGGATGGCGACGCCGGTTTCCTTGAGTGCCGCGATGATGCGAAAGATTTCCTTGATGATCAGCGGCGCCAGGCCGAGGCTCGGTTCGTCGAGCATCAGCAGCTTCGGCTTGGCCATCAGGGCGCGGCCCATCGCCAGCATCTGGCGTTCGCCGCCGGACAGCGTGCCGGCCAGCTGGTCGCGGCGCTCTTCGAGGCGCGGGAACAGCTCGAAAACTTCGTCCATGGTGTCCATCTGGTCGCGGTGGCCGCTGCGGTAGCGGTCGAAGGCGCCGAGCAGCAGGTTGTCTTCGACGCTCATTTCGGCGAACAGCTCGCGCTTTTCCGGGACCAGCGTCATGCCATGGCCGACCAGAGCTTCCACCTCGTCCTCCGGGCGGCGCGGGTGCCCCATGTAGATGATCTCGCCTTGCGCCGGCAGCAGGCCCATCAGGGCGGTCAGCAAGGTGGTCTTGCCGGCCCCGTTCGGGCCGATCACGCTGACGATTTCGCCGCGCCGGATGGTCAGGCTGATGCCGTGCAGCGCCTCGACCTTGCCGTAGGAAACGCGCAGATCCTTGACGTCGAGAATCACTTCGTGGTCGTGCAGGTGGCTATGTTTGCTCATGATCACTCGACTCCGCCGAGGTAGGCTTCGAGAACCCGTGGATCGCGCTGGACTTCCTCGGGTTGTCCTTCGGCGATCTTCTTGCCGAATTCCATGACGACGACGCGGTCGGCCAGGCCCATGACAAAATCCATGTCGTGTTCGACCAGTAGGATGCCCATGCCTTCGCTGCGCAGTCGGCGCAACAGGTCGGCGAGGGCCACCTTTTCACGGTAACGCAGGCCGGCGGCCGGTTCGTCGAGCAGCAACAGGACTGGTTCGGAGCACAGCGCCCGGGCAATTTCGACAATGCGCTGCTGGCCGAGGGCCAGGCTGCCGGCCGGCTCGAACATGTGTTCGGCAAGGCCGACCCGTTCGATCTGGCGAGCCGCTTCGGCGAGCAGGCGGTTTTCTTCGTGGCGATCGAGGCGCAGGGCGGCCGCCAGGACGCCTTTGCTGCCGCGCAGATGGCCGCCGATGGCGACGTTTTCGAGCACCGTCATCTGGCCGAGCAGGCGAACGTGCTGGAAAGTCCGGCTCATGCCGAGCCGGGCGATGTCGCGCGAGATCATCGCGGCGATCGGCTTGCCCTGGAAGGCAATGCTGCCTTCGCTGGCCGGGCTGACGCCGGAAACGCAGTTGAACATGGTGCTCTTGCCGGCGCCGTTCGGGCCGATCAGGGCCATGATTTCACCGGCCTTGACGGTCAGCGACAGCTGGTCGTTGGCGACCAGGCCGCCGAAGCGCTTGCTGACATTCTCGGCGGAAAGCAGCAGGCGACCGCTTTCCGTTGCCGGCCGTTTCGCCAGAGCGGCGGCCTGCGGCACCCGCCGGCTTTCCTTGCGTTCCGGCAACAGCTTGAGGATGACCGGCCACAGCCCGTCGCGCGCTTTCTGCAGGATCAGGATCATCGCGATGCCGAAGACGATGATTTCGAAATTGCCGCTCTGGCCGAGAATCTGCGGCAGCCAGTCCTGCAGCCATTGCTTGAGGATGGTGATCAGCCCGGCCCCGAGGACGGCACCCCAGACGTAGCCGGCCCCGCCGACGACGGCCATGAACAGGTACTCGATACCCTGGTTGAGGGCGAATGGCGTCGGGCTGACGAAACGCTGCAGGTGGGCGTACAGCCAGCCGGAAGCGCTGGCCAGCAGCGCGGCGATCAGGAAGATGACGATCTTGGTGCGTGGCGTGTTGATGCCCATCGCCTCGGCCATCACCGCGCCGCCCTTGAGGGCGCGGATGGCCCGGCCGACGCGCGAATCGAGCAGATTGCTCAGGCTGAGGATGGCGAGCAGGACGACCAGCCAGATCAGATAGTAGAACTCGCGCCCGGATTTCAATTCCCAGCCGAACAGCGAAATGTTGGGAATGCCGGTGATGCCGGTGTGGCCGCCGAGAAATTCGACATTGCCGAACAGGTAATAGAGGCTGATGCCCCAGGCGATGGTACCGAGGGGCAGGTAATGGCCGCCCATGCGCAGCGTGATGAAGCCGATGAAGAGCGCCACCGAAGCGGTCAGGGCCAGGCCGATGAGCAGCGTCAGCCAGGGCGACAGGCCGTAAACCGTGGTCAGCCAGGCCGTCGTGTAGGCGCCGAGGCCGACAAAGGCGGCCTGGCCGAACGAAGTCAGGCCGCCGACGCCGGTCAGCAGCACCAGGCCGACGGCGACGATGGTGTACAGGCCGATGTAGTTGAGCAGGGTGACGGTGAATTCGGGCAGCACCAGCGGGCCGACGACCAGCGCGGCAATGAACAGGGCGAGGGGAAGATGACGCTTCATTCTTCTTCCTCCTCGATGTGGCGCGAGGTCAGCGAGCGCCAGAGCAGCACCGGGATGATCAGCGTGAACACGATGACTTCCTTGAAGGCACTGGCGTAGAAGGACGAATAGGATTCAAGCAGGCCGACCAGAATGGCGCCGAGGGCGGCGATCGGATAGGAGGCGAGGCCGCCGATGATGGCGCCGACGAAGCCCTTGAGGCCGATCAGGAAGCCGGAATCGTAATAAATGGTGGTCAGCGGCGCGATCAGGATGCCGGAAACGGCGCCGATCGCCGCCGCCAGCGTAAAGCACAGTTTGCCGGCGAGGATCGGCGGGATGCCCATCAGGCGGGCGCCGGTCCGGTTCATCGCGGTGGCGCGCAGGGCCTTGCCGTAGATGGTGCGTTCGAAGAAGAAATAGAGGGCGATGATCAGCACGGTCGAGGCCACCACAACCAGGATGGTTTGGCCTTGCAGTGGCGCCCCGCCGAGTTCGAAGCTGAGGTCGGTGAAGGCCGGGGTGCGCGAGCCTTCGGCCCCGAAGAAGAGCAGGCCGAGGCCGGTCAGGGCGAGGTGCAGGGCGATCGAGACGATGAGCAGGACGAGTACCGGGGCGTTGGCCAGTGGCTGGAAGGCGATGCGGTAGAGCATCGGCCCCATCGGCACGACCAGCAGGATGGAGATGACGACCTGAACGGCGAGCGGCAACTGGGTCGGCGGCACGGCGAAAAGACCGGCGGCGGCGAGCAGTGGGCCGCCGATATTGAAGATCAGCAGCGGCGGTAGCTTGGCGTAGCGGCCTTCACGCACCAGGCGGATGCCGTCGAGCACGGCCACCGTGGTGCCCAGGCCGAGCAGCAGCCAGATGGTTCCCGGCACCTGGCCGGCCTGCAGCGAGGCCAGGGTCAGCGCGCCGAAGGCGACGAACTCGCCCTGCGGGATGAAGATCACGCGGGTGACCGCGAAAACCAGCACCAGAGCGAGGGCCAGCAAGGCATAGACGGCACCATTGGTGATGCCGTCCTGGCCGAGAAGAAGGAAGATTTGGAGATCCATAGTTACCCAAAACGGCAACTGGCCCGCAACCGTGCCTGGGCACGGCAGGGGCCAGCTGTTATGCCGGCACGCCGACGGCTAGATTATTTGACGAGCTTCCAGGTGTTGTTTTCGATGGTTGCCATAACGCGGGCGCGCTGATCGAAACCCTGGTGGTCGTTTGCGGTGATGTTGAAAACGCCGTGCGCGCCGGCCAGATTCTTGGTCCCTTCGAGCGCATCGCGCAGAGCGCGGCGGAATTCGACGGTGCCCGGCTTGCCGGCCTTCAAGGCCTGCGGAATGGCATTCTGCAGCAGCACGCCGGCATCCCAGGCGTGGCCGCCGAAGGAGCTGACGCTGCCCTTGCCGTGGGCGGCTTCGTACTTGCCGACATATTCCAGCGCCGATTTCTTGACCGGATTGTCGTTCGGCAGTTGCGCCGCAACCATCATCGGACCGACCGGCAGGAAGGCGCCTTCGACATCCTTGCCACCGACGCGCAGGAAGTCGTTGTTGGCGACGCCGTGCGTCTGGTAGACCAGGCCCTTGTAGCCCTTTTCCTTCAGCGATTTCTGCGGCAGCGCGGCCGGCGTGCCGGCACTGCCGACCAGCACGGCATCCGGCTTGGCGGCGATGATCTTCAGCGTCTGGCCGGTCACCGAAGTGTCGTTGCGCTGGTAGCGTTCGCTGGCGACGATCTTCAGCTTGCGGGCTTCGGCGATCTTGGCGAACTCCTTGTACCAGCCTTCGCCGTAGGCATCGGCAAAGCCGATGAAGGCGACGGTCTGGACGTTGCGGTCGGTCATGTGCTGGACGATGGCGGTCGCCATGTGGGCATCGTTCTGAGCCGTCTTGAAGACCCAGCGCCGCTTGGCATCCACCGGCTCGACGACGATGGCGGAACCGGCCATCGAAATCAGCGGTGTTTCGTTATCGACGGCGACATCCATCATGGCCAGGGAGTTCGGCGTGGTGGTCGAACCGATCATCACGTCGACCTTGTTTTCGCTGATCAGCTTCTTGATGTTCTTGGTCGCTGCCGTCGGGTCGGTGGCATCGTCGAGCACGATGTAATTGATCTTCTGGCCGCCGATGCTGGTCGGCAGCAGGGCGATGGTGTTCTTTTCCGGAATGCCGAGCGAAGCGGCCGGGCCGGTGGCCGAAACCGAAACCCCGACATTGACGTCGGCCAGGGCGGCGGTGGACAAAGCAGCGAGAACGGCGACAGTCAGTTTCTTTAGCATGGTCTTATTCCGAAAGGAGTAACGCGAAATTTTAGCACGCCGTGTCTGGCCGGCATTGGCCGGACGCAGCGTGCCAGCTGTTGCCGGGTGATTCAGCGGGCCAGTTTCCAGGCGCCCTGCTGCACGGTGACCATGACCCGGGCCCGCTGATCGAGGCCGAGGTGGTCGCTGGCGCTCATGTTGAAGACGCCGTGGGCACCGGCGACATTCTTCGTCGCTTCCAGCGCATCGCGCAGCGCCAGACGGAATTCACGGCTGCCCGGTTGCGCTGTCTTCAGGGCCTGCGGCGCGGCGGCGGCCAACAGCTGGCCGGCATCCCAGGCGTAGCCGCCGAAGGCATTGACGCTGCCCTTGCCGTGGGCGGCTTCGTAGCGGGTGACGTATTCGGTCGCCGATTTCTTCACCGGATTGTCGGCCGGCAACTGCCCGGCGACCAGTACCGGGCCGGTTGGCAGCACGGTGCCTTCGCAATCCTTGCCGCAGACGCGCAGGAAGTCGTTGTTGGCGACGCCGTGCGTCTGGTAAATGATGCCCTTGTAGCCCTTTTCCTTCAGCGATTTCTGCGGCAGCGCGGCCGGCGTGCCGGCGCCGCCGATCAGTACGGCATCCGGCTTGGCGGAAAGGATCTTGAGGATCTGGCCGGTTACCGTGGTATCGGTGCGATTGAAGCGCTCGTTGCCGACCAGCGCGATCTTGCGCACTTCGGCCAGCTTGGAGAACTCGTTCCACCAACCTTCGCCGTAGGCGTCGGAAAAACCGATGTAGGCCACGGTTTTGACGTTGTTGTTGGTCATGTGCTCGATGATCGCGGTCGACATCTGGGCATCGTTCTGCGGTGTCTTGAAGACCCATTTACGCTTGTCGTCCATCGGCTCGACGATGCGCGCCGAGGCGGCCAGGGCGATCATCGGCGTCTCGCCCTCGGCGGCAACGCCGACCATGGCCAGCGAATTGGGTGTCGTCGTCGAGCCGATGATCAGGTCGACCTTGTTTTCGCTGATCAGCTTCTTGGTGTTCTTGACCGCCGTGGTGGTGTCGGATGCGTCGTCGAGCACGAGGTAATTGACCTTCTGCCCGGCGATGCTTTTCGGCAACAGGTCGATGGTGTTCTTTTCCGGTATGCCGAGCGAGGCGGCCGGGCCGGTGGCCGACAGCGTGACGCCGACGTTGATGTCGGCCAGCGCAGTGGCGGCGATGGTTGAGAGCAGTGCGGCGAGTAGCGTTTTGTTCAACTTTGTCTCCCTTTGATGAATCGATTACGCAAAGGTGAAACCCTATTGGCAACGAGCCATTCTGGCAAGTCGTCCGGTCAAGCGGCCGTGCTAAAGTTTGCCCCTTTACGCAAACGGGTTCTGCCATGTTCTCTGGGATCATCGCGGCGGTTGGCCGCATCACTCACCTCACCGCCCGCGAAGTCGGCTTCCGTCTGCATGTCGAGGCCGGCACGCTTGGCCTCGACGATGTCGCGCTGGGCGACTCGATCGCCCACAACGGGGTCTGCCTGACCGTGGTGGCCAAGGACGCCAACCAATTCATGGTCGATGTCTCGCCCGAAACGCTGTCGTGCACCGTCGGTCTCGACGCGCCCGGCCCGGTCAATCTGGAAAAGGCGTTGCGTCTGGCCGATCGGCTGGGCGGCCATCTGGTTTCCGGCCACGTCGATGGAGTCGGCGAAGTGCTGCGTTTCGAGCCGGTCGGTGACAACCGGATGCTGGAAATCCTCGCCCCGAAGGAAATCGCCCGCTACATCGCGCGCAAGGGATCGGTCACCGTCAATGGCGTCAGCCTGACCACCAACGAGGTCAGCGGCCAGGTGTTTACCATCAACCTGATCCCGCACACGCTGGAAAATACGACGCTGAACAATCTCCAGCCGGGCAGCCGGGTGAATCTCGAAGTCGATCTGATCGCCCGCTACTGCGAGCGCCTGCTCAGTGCCGAACGGGAACTCTGAGGCGATTGAAAAATTGCTCCGGGGTCGGCTCTTGTAAATCGCCCCCCCCGCCCCCATAATTCGAAGCATGGTTGTAATTCCGGCAATCTGGAGGCGTTCTGGACAGGGGTTCGATTCCCCTCACCTCCACCTAAGGGCATTCCGGTGTCTTTAGATGGGGGTGTACTGGCTTCGACAGGGCGGGCAAAGGTGCGCAGGCAACTCGTCAGGCGATCGACGTTAATGAAGCAAATTCTCAAACGCCAACGATGAGCGTTTCGCTGTAGCTGCATAAGCTTTCAGCCGGGGCTGCTGGAGCCTTGTTACCAAAGATAGCCGGCGGGGACTTCGGTCCCCGTCGTCACGTCCGGCCTGCCTCAACCATCCAGCCGAAAGACAATGGGAATGATCACCGAGGCTTCGATCGCCTCGTCGCCCCGTTTCGCCGGAATGAAGCGCCAGCGCGCGACAACCTGTTTGGCGGCTTCGTCGAGCCGCTCGAAATTGCTGCTTTTTTCAAAATCGATCGTCGCCGGCTGACCATCCCGGCTGACCCGCACCCTGAGCAACACCTTGCCTTCCTCGCCGAGGCGCCGGGAGAGTGGCGGGTATTTCGGTTCGGGATTGTGCAGATAGGCGGCGTCGAAACGGGCCGGGGTGACCGTGACCGGTGCCGCGCTGGCCGTCGGGGCAGCGGCCGGGGGAGCCGGCGGGGCGGCGCTCGGGGCCGGTACCGAAAAGGTCGGGGATGGCACGGCCTGCTCGGCGCGCATGGCGAGTAACGGACGCGGGGTCGGCTGCGGCCGCTCACGCTGCCGGCTGACCGTTGGCTGGGCAACCGGAACTGGCTTCTGGGCGGGCGTTGGGGCCTGCTGCGGCGGCGCCGGCTCGAGCAGGCGAACTGCGATGGTGGCGGGTGGCGGAATTTCCAGCTGGTCGATGGCGAGCTTCAGCGGATAGAACAGGATCAGCCCGTGCAGCAGCGCGGCCGCGAGGAAAAAATGGCCGCTCCGCCGCCATTCGGGTGGGCCTGATTCGAGGGAAAGGCGATTGCTGACCATAGCGTTATTTTACGTGTTCGCCGACCCAGTGTTCGAGTTGCTCAACCGGGATGACTCCGGAGCTGGCAGTGCGCTGGTGGTTGCGGTCGAAAAAATAGGTGCGCGGCAGTTCGCCGAACCAGCGGCGGTCGATCTGGTAGCGCAGCTTTTCCGGCTGCGGGTCGGCGAAAACCCATTGCGCCTGCTTGCCGAGACCGTAGCCGAGGGCGAGCTTTTCCAGTTGCGCGGCCTCGTCCGGGGTGTCGGTGGCGAGCAGGACGATGTTCAGGCGCGGATGTCGGCGGGCTAGTTTGGCCAAGGTCTTCAGTTCGCCCGGGCAATGGATGCAGGTGGCGGACCAAAGGGCCAGGATGAACGGCTTTCCGGCCTGTTCGGCCTGGATTTGTTGCAGGCTGCCCGGCACGAAGGGCCGGATCTCGGCATGGCTGCTTGCCGAAAACAGCAGGAGGAGCAGGGCGAGCGTTTTCATGTGCCGAGGCGGACGATCTTCAGGCCGTTGTCGGCGGTATTCCAGATCAGCCAGATTGCGCCGCGGCCGTTGATCAGCAGCGGGTCGTCGGCGGCGCCGGCGGTGGCGGCGAGGCGCATCGGCTTGCTCCAGGTCTGGCCGCGGTCGGCGGAATGGATGGCGACGATGCGGTTTTCGCGCCCGTCGAATTCGCGCCAGACCAGATCGATGCCGCTGCCGGCCGTGGCGACGGCCGGATGGCCGGCTTGGGCATCGAGGTCGCCAAAGGACAGCGGAACGCTCATCCGCTCGCCGTCGATGCGCCGGTAATGCAGGCCGGGCGATTTGGCGGCGCCGGTGAACCAGGCGATGTGCCGGCCGCCCTGCTCATCGACGGCCAAGCTGCCGCCGTGATGCGGGCAGGCGTCAATGGCCCAGCCGTCGGTCGAGGCGCGCTGCAAGGGTTCGCCGAGGCGGGCGATGGCGAAATCGCGTTCGTTGCGGCCGAAAATGTGCCGCCAGAAGGCCAGCGGCGTGCCATCGCGGTCGGCGGCCAGGCCGATCCGGCAGCATTCGCAGGAATGGTCGGCGAGCTTGCGGTTGGCGGCAAAACTGCGTCCGCCGTCGGTCGACTGGGCGGTGTAGATCGCGGCGCCGCGGTAGGCCGGCTGGCCGTCGCCGTCGCGCTTGTCGATCCAGGCCATGGTGACGCCGTGCTCGTTGGCGAGCATGGCATTGAAGCGGTGGGTGATGGCTTGCCGATTGTCGTTGATGGTCAGCGGCTCGGCGAAGGTCGCGCCGCCATCGGCCGAGGCGGCAAAGCGGATGTGGCCGGCGAAGGCTTGCGGCAGAGGCTGGGTCCAGCTCAGATAGACCCGCTGATCGACCACGGCGATCGCCGGGCGGGCTTCGCCATCGGCGGAAATCAGCTCCGGCTCGCGGTTGACCGTAACCGCCGGCGAAAAATGCTGGCCGGCGTCATCCGAATGGCTGACCTGCAATTGTTTGCCGACCGTGCGCGCCAGCCACAGCCGGCCATTGGCATCGAAAGTGGCGGCCACTGCCAGGCGCGGGGCGCTCTCCAGGCGCTCCTGCCACATCCGGGAAAAATCCGGTTTGCCTGCCGCATGGCCGGCCGGTTCATGGGCGGCGGCCCTGGTGGCGATCAGGCAGCCGGCCAGCAGCGTGACAATGGCGCCTACCATTTGGCCTGGACCCCGACGGTGAGGGTGCGCGGCAGGCCGGGGGCGAAGGTCTCGAACCCCGAGGTGACGCTGGTACTTTCGGCGTAGCGCTTGTCGGCCAGGTTATGGACGTTGGCGAAGAGGTTCATGTCGCGGGCCAGCGGATACTGGCCGCGCAGGTTCAGCAGATCGTGTCCCGGGTACTTGGCGGTGTTGGCCTGATCCGACCACCAGCTGCCGAAATGCATCCATTCCAGTTGGGCCAGGCCGCTTTTCGCCTCGCCGTAGCTCAGGCGGGTGTTGGCGACGACGCGCGGGGCGATTTCCATTTCCCTGCCGCTGTAGTCGGTGCTGCCGATTTTCCATGTCTCGTAGGTGTGCTTGGCGTAGGAGAAGGCGCTGTCGAACCGCCACAAGGAGGCCAGCTGGGCGCCGAGGCCGACTTCGACGCCGCGGTGCAGGGTCTTGCCGGCGTTGGTCGCGGTCGTGACATTGCTGAGCGGATCCTTGTAACTGAGGATGTCGTCCTTCTTGGTCATGTGATAGGCCGAAATCTCGTAATTTACCGTACTGCCGAGCTTGCCGCGCAAGCCGATTTCGTAGCTGTCGACCTTGATCGGCTTGAGTTGCTGGGCGGCGTCGGCGGCAGCCCGCGCCAGGCTCGCCGAGGTGGCCGCGGCGGGCCGGAAGAGCTGGCCTTCGGACGGGGTACGGAAGGCGTGGTTGTAGGCGACAAAGCCGTTCAGTGAGTCGGTGAAGGCATAGGTCGCCCCGAGCTTCGGGCTGAGATGCTGGAAATCGATGTTGGTATCGCCGACCTGACCGTAGTAACGGCCGCCGGCGAGGACCGGCGCGCTCGCCATGCGATTGCTGTACTGGTAGCTGACCGCGTCGTAACGCAGGCCGGCGGTGACCCGAAGCTTCTGCAGCGGTGAAATCTCGCCATGCACATAGGGCGAAATGCCGCGATAGGTGACGTCGTAATCGTAGACCCGGGCGCCGATGCGGTAAGCGGTATAGATCGCCCTATAACCGCTGCCTGCCTGGGTGGTGGTGATGGCGTCTTCGACGCGGCTGCCCGGGCTGTTGTCGATATCGACGCCGACGATCAGGCGCGTGCGCAGCGGAGCGAAATCCTGGCGGTATTTGATCTGGGCGCCGAGCGACTGGTTTTCGCTGGTGTAGCGCGTCGGGTCGTAGGCCAGCGACCAGTTGGCCAGCAAATCCATCGAGTTGTAGCGGTAATAGGGGGTGATGCTCAACAGCGAATCGCCGGATTCCTTCTCGTAGGCGGTCGACAGGCGAACGGCCTGGACCTTGCGCAGCGAGATCGGCGTGTAGTTGGTGCGCGGGTTGTTTTCGTAGTCGTTTTTGGAAATGGCCGAACTGCCGGCGGTTTCCTGGTCGATGTTGGAAAAGGTGGCGACTGTTTTCAGCACGGCATCGTTGCCGATCGCGCTATCCCAGCGCAGCGTGCCGCTCTGCCGGTCGTAGGCGGTGCTGTCGCGCCAGCCGTCGGTATGGCTGAGATTGAGATCGGCGCGGAAGGCGTGGTCGCCGAAGGCATTGCCGCCGGTGATCATCGCCCGTTTCCAGCCGTAGGAGCCGGCCTCGAGGGAGCCGTCGATTTCCGGCCCGGTCGGCGGCCGGCGGGTCAGTACGTTGATCACGCCGCCGATTGCGTCGGAGCCGTAGAGCGCACTGCCCGGCCCCTTGTTGATCTCGATGCCGCCGGCCATCGGCAGATTCACCTCGTACAAGGCATTGTGATTGAAGAAGCCGGTGGACCGGGTCGGGATGCCGTCCTCCAGATAGAGGTACACCGGGCTGGTGGTCAGCGGCTGGCGGATCGCCGTCTGGTGGCCTTCGCCGCCGGTCACATTGACCCAGACGCCGGGCACCTGGCTCATGATTTCCGACGGGTGGGTCGGGCGCACTTCGCGCAGGGTCTTGTCCTTGATCACCCCGATGCTCGCCGGGGTTTCGGCAACCAGTTGTCCTTCGCGGGTGGCGGTCACGGTGACCTCGCCGAGCGCCTGATCGGCGGCCATGCTAGTGGCGGGGAAAAAAACTGCGCAAAGAGCGATCGCCAACGGTGAAGGTGCCACTTGCTTCATCATGAAATCCTAATTGATTTGTGTCAAAAATACTTAATAAACATATATTTAGGATTGGATGATACGGGCCGTTGCCGGCGCCCGGGGTGCGGCAAATTGTCGCGCCCCGGCGGTTTATGTCGAATCAATAGGCCAGGCTGGCCGGATTGAGCTGAAAACCCCGGGTTGCATGGACCCCTTCGATCTTCACCGGGGCCAGCAGCTGCGAGCGTTCGAGGGTTTTGATGATGCGCGAGATGGTTTCAAAGCGCAGATCGGTGATGTCGGCAATATCCTGCCGGGACGGCAGGACGACTCGCCCGGCGCCATCGGCCAGCAGGCGGATCAGGCCGATGACCCGGTCGGTGGCCTGGCCGCCGCGCAGGGCGACGATATCGGCGGCCCGCCGTTGTGCCGTGGCGAGCGATGCGAGCAGCGACTCGCCAGCCTTGGCGGACTCTCCCTCTGGCCAGGGGGCCAGTTCGCACTGGGTGAGCGCCGTGGCGCTGAAGGTGTAGGCGCCGAAGAGCAGGGTTTCGCAGCCGATAATGTCGCCGGCGATGGCCAGGCTGGCAAAGCTCGCGCCTCGCGGGCCGGGCATGTCGAGCCTGACCACGCCGCTGCGCAGGCGCCACGCCAGGCCGTCGTTACCGGCCTGGCAAATCGCCTCGCCGATTCCCGCCGACCTGGCGAAGGCTGCCTGGCGCCTAGAACTTGATATTGATGCCGGCATAGAGCGAGCGTCCCATGCCGGGAACGGTGATGCCGTAGGGAGCGCCGGCGCCGTTCAGCGACATGGTTCGGCCCTGGCCGGTGTAGGCGCCGCCGAGCGGCAGCGCGTATTGCTTGTCCAGCGCATTTTCCAGGCCGATATCGAAGCGGAGGTTCTTCCACTCGTAGCTGCTGCGCAGGTTGAGCAGGCCGTAGCCGGCCGTCTTCATCTCGTTGCGGACTGCCGAGACGTCGTCCTTGGCGCTGACCAGCACCTCCTCGATGGTGTTGGTCCAGTTGCCGAGGCGATGGTCGAGAGCCAGGCGGGCATTGAGCGGCATGATGTTGTAGAGATTGTTGCCGGTACTGCGGTTCTTGCCGTGCGTATAGCCGATGACGCCGCGCGCCGTGAAGCCGCCAAGCCCATCGATCCTGCCGAGCGCTGCAAAGCCGGAGAGGTCGAGGCCGTACAGGCGGGCATCCTGGTTGGCCAGGGTCAGGTAGTTGAACTGGCCGGCGACCCAGGTTTTGCCGATGGCCTGGGTGGCATCGATGTAGTTGTCGACCAGGCTGTAATAGGGCGTCAGCTTGACGCCCCAGTTGGTCCGGGCGGCATCGTGCCAGTCGGCACTGACGCTGACGGTGTGCGCCACTTCCGGTTTGAGGTCGACGTTGCCGACATAGCCGTTGCCGTCGTTGACCCAGTTGTTCATGGTCATCCCCATGCCGTTGCCCGACCACGTATAGCGTTCGTAGAGACTCGGCGAGCGGGTCTTGCGGGAATAGCCGCCCTCATAGGTCTGGCTGGCATCCGGCGTGTAGCGCGCGAGCAGCGTCAGGTCCAGGTTGTGATCGGTGCGCGAGCGGTCCCGATTGTTGAAGGTATTGGCGTTGTAGGGGGGCGTACTGGTGTCGTAGGTCGTCTTGTAGCCGGCGACCCGACCGGCGTCCATGGTGACCTGGCTGCCGCGTACGCCGATCAGCGTCATCCATTGCGGCGTCCAGCGGCCTTCCCATTCGCCAAAGAGGTCGAAGCGGTCGCGCTGGCCGTTGTTGATATTGACGAAGGTGTTCGGGGACATGCCGCCGGTGCCGACCGGCGGCCACCAGTCGTCCAGGCGGTAGCGCTGGTATTCGCTGCCGACCCGCAGCAGGTCGCGCTCGGAAAGGTTGATCTCGGCCTTGACCAGGGCCCCCGTATTCTTGCCCTCGGTATTCATCGGCATGCCCAGGGTGTAGAAATATTTGTCCTCGGCAAAATCCATCTTGTGCCGGGTTCGTTCGTGATAGACGCGCGATTCAAGCGTGCCCCAGGCATATTGTCCGGTATAGCCGAGATTGACCTGGGTGCTCTTGTTGTCGGTCATGTCCATGTGCTGGTTCGGGAATCCCTGGTAAGGGATGTGCTGGTAGCCGAGTTTCAGATCGAACAGGTGGTTGTCGAGCCGGTAAGCGACGCCCAGCTGTTGGTTTTGGGTCTTGTAGGCCGTCGAGGCCACCTCGTCGCCGGCAATCCAGCGCGATCCTTTGCTCGTGCCGGTCGCCAGAACGCCCGGCTTGAACTCCTTGGCCGACTTGTAGTTGTCGGATTGGGCGGTCGAGGCGCTGTAGCGGATGCTGAGATTTTCCGTGGCAATGGTGGCCGAGGCATTGACGCCCCAGGCATCGCCGTTCGAGCGATAGAAACTGCCCAGCTCGCCGCCGGTCAGCAGTCCCTCGCCGGCCTTGGCGAAGCGCGGGGCTGGCGAATTGACGATGATCGCCCCGCCGATGCTGTCGCCGCCGACGCTGACCGGAGTGATGCCGGCGTATACCTTGAGGCTGTCGACATTGCTCGGATCGATGTAGGACAGCGCCGGGTTCATGTGATTGGCGCAGGCCGAGATCAGATCCATGCCATCGACCTTGATGCGCAGACGGTCATCGGCCAGGCCGTGGATCGCCGGCAGTCCGGAAACGCCGCCGGCGCCATGGATGCTGACGCCGGGAATGTCCTTCAGCAGGCTGGCCGTATCGCTCGTCGCCGGCCGCTGCGGCGCAATTTGCCGGTTGTTGATGGCGTCGGCCGTGGGTAGTTCGCGGATCTTGCTCGCGCTGACGACGACATCGTCGAGAACCGTCGCGCTCTGCGCCGCGGCGCTTTGCCAGACGGCAGTTGTCGAAAAGGCGACAGCCATTGCGGCGGTCAGCGGACGAATACGGTTCCCCATGAAGTTCTCCCTGAATTATTGGTATTTAAGCGGGGTCAGATTGTCCGGGAGTAAGGGCAGGGCGGGAATGCGGCAAATTGTCGCGCGGCAATTTGCCTAGTTCCAAAGGGCGGGGTCGCGGTCTAGCATGTTTCCTCCCAATTCCACCGCTGCAACGTTCAGGAAGTTCGCCCAATGACCTCGCTCCTTGCCCGTTTTTGTCTCGCTGTCGTTTGTTCCCTGACCTGTCTCGCCGCCCATGCGGGAAATGTCGACGCCGATCTGCGGCAGGCGGCAAAACTGCACAAGGGGGGCGAGACGGTGCCCGCGGTGGCGATCTGGAAAGCCTGGGCCGAACAGGGAAATGTCGATGCCGCCTATAACCTGGCGGTGATTCACCAGCACGGCGACGGCGTGCCGACCGACTATGCCGAGGCCTTGCGCTGGTACCGCGTGGCCGCCGAGCGGGGCGACAAGGCATCGCAGTTCCAGATCGGCCTGATGTACCAGGTCGGTCAGGGCGTTGCCGCCGATCAGGAGGAAGCGCATCGCTGGTTCACGATGAATCGCCGGCATCATCTGCACCATGAGCACCAACCGCAGATGGTCGCCTGGCGCCAGCAGGCGCTCGCCCTGATCGAAGAGCGCGACCGTCGGGAGCAGGTGGCGGCAGCGCGGAACGGTTCGGCCCAGGTGCTGGCCGATCTCAAACGGCGAGCCGGGATCAGCGACGAGCGGCCGACGGCGACGGTTGCCTTGGCTAGCCAGACCAGCCTGCGCTGAGTTTTTCCGCGGCCCGGCTACGGCCGGGCCAATACCCGGCGAGGCCGGGAGCCAGCCCCGCCGGGGCTGGCCTTGAATCAGGCGTTCAGTTTTTCCAGCGCTTCGCGCAGCTTGCCCGGTTCTTCGAGGCGCAGCATGCGCCGGACGTTGGGGGCGAGTTCGCTGACATCGGCCTTCAGGACACGGTTCTTCACCTTGAGGATCTGCGACGGGTGCATCGAGAAGATGCGCAGACCCATGCCGAGGAAGAGTCGGGTCAGCTTCGGATCGCCGGCCATTTCACCGCAGACCGAAACCGGGATGCCGACCTTTTCGGCGCTCGCCATGGTGTGCGCCAGCAGCATCAGGACGGCCGGGTGCAGCGGGTCGTAGAGTGCGGCGACCTGCTCGTCGGAGCGATCGATGGCCAGCGTGTACTGGATCAGGTCGTTGGTGCCGATCGACAGGAAATTCAGCCGGCGCAGGAAGAGGCCGATGGCCAGCGCGGCCGCCGGAATTTCGATCATGCCGCCGACCTCGATGTTTTCGTCGAAGCTGATCTTCTCGCCGCGCAGGCTCGATTTCGCCTGTTCCAGCGCGGCCAGCGTCTGGTCGATTTCGTGGGCGTGGGCGAGCATCGGAATCAGTAACTTGATCGGCCCGTGTTTCGAGGCGCGCAGGATGGCGCGCAACTGGGTCTGGAACATCTGCGGTTCGGCCAGCGATAGCCGGATGGCGCGGCGGCCGAGCGCCGGGTTGGTCTTGACCCGGTCGCCGAAACTGGAGTCCGGGCGCAGATCCTTGTCGTTGCCGAGGTCGAAGGTGCGGATGGTGACCGGCCGGCCGGCCATGCCCTTGACCACTTTGCGGTAGGCCTCGTACTGCTCCTGTTCGTCGGGCATGTCGCCGCGGTCGAGGAAGAGGAACTCGGTGCGGAACAGGCCGATGCCTTCGGCGCCGCCCTCCAGGGCTTCCGGGATGTCGCCGGGCAGTTCGATGTTGGCGTACAAGTGCACTTCAACGCCGTCGATCGTCTGCGATTTTGCCGTCTTCAAGCGCTTCAGCTTCGATTCTTCCAGCTCGATCTGGTTCTTGCGCAGCTGGTATTCCTCGAGCACGCGCGGGTCCGGATTGACGATGACGACGCCCCGCTGGCCGTCGACGATCAGCTGTTCGCCATCGCGAATCAGCGAGCGGGCATTCTCCATCCCGACTACCGACGGGATCGCCATGCTGCGGGCGAGAATCGCCGTGTGCGAGGTGGCGCCGCCGACGTCGGTGATGAAGGAGGCGAAGCGGTGTTCCTTGAAGGTGATGACGTCGGCCGGCGACAGGTCGTGGGCGACGACGATCAGCGTTTCTTCCTTGAGGCCCTTGCCGGCTTTCATCACGGCGCGGCTGGGGTGGCCGAGCAGCTCCTTGATGACGCGCTCGACGACCTGACGGACATCGAGCTTGCGTTCGCGCAGGTAGGGGTCGTCGAATTGTTCGAACTGGCGGACCAGGTGTTCCATCTGCTGGACCAGCGCCCATTCGGCATTGCAGCGTCGTTCGCGGATGATCTCGCGCGGCTTGTCCACCAGTTCCGGATCTTCGAGGAACATGGTGTGGATGTCGATGAAGGCGGCAAGCTCGGCCGGCGCATGCTCGGTCGTGCCCTTCATCGCCTCCAGTTCATCCTTGACCGCCTTGACGGCGGCCTCGAAGCGGGCGATTTCCTTGTCGACCATGCGCGGTGCGACGGTCAGGTGCGAAACCTCGAGCGTCGCGTGCGACATCAGCAAGGCCCGCCCGATGGCGATGCCGCCGGAGACGCCGAGACCGTGCAGGGCGAAGCTCATGGTGGTTTACTCCCCTTCGCCGAAGTAGTCGGCAATCAAGGCGAGCAGCGCATCCATCGCCTCCGCTTCGTCGGCCCCGTCGGTTTCGATGCTGACCGTGGCGCCCTTGCCGGCCGCCAGCATCATCACGCCCATGATGCTCTTGGCGTTGATGCGGCGGGCGCCCTTGGACATCCAGATTTCGGATTTGTATTTTCCGGCGAGCTGGGTCAGCTTGGCGGAGGCCCGCGCATGCAGGCCCAGTTTGTTGATGATTTCAGTGTCTCTGGTCAGCATGGTCAATGTTCCAGCATGTTGAAAATGCCGTCGCGGGCGCCATCCCTGGCTCGCTGCAGCAGGATTTCCATACCCTTTTCGCGATACGTCAGGGCGCGTACGAGCATCGGCAGATTGACGCCGGTGAGGCCTTCGATATGGCCGGGTTCGAGCAGTTTGAGGGCGAGATTGGCCGGGCTGGCGCCGAAGATGTCGGTGAGGACCAGCGCCCCTTTGCCGTTATCGACCTGGGCCAGCATCTGGCGGGCGAGCGGCAACAGGTCGAGCGGGTCGTCCTGCGGTGCCACGCCAAGCTGCATCAGCTGTGCCGGGCGCTTGTTCAGCACATGGCAGGCGTTCTGCACCAGCGCCTCGCCGTAGCTGCCATGGGTGATTAATAGGATTCCGATCATGCGCCGGATTCTAACCCGAAGCCGCCGGCGATATCGTGGTGCGCGGCCGATGATCCGGCCGCCGGCCCTACCGTTTAGCGCCGGACGACGAGCAGGACGCCGAGGATGACGAAAGCCGAGCCGCCGAGCTGCCAGACGGAAACGCTTTCATCGAGCAACAGCCAGCCGAGCAGGATGGTGGCGAGCGGACCGATCATGCCGACCATCGAGGCGCGGCCGGCGCCGATCGCCTTGATCGCGGCCGATTGCATGAATACCGGAATGACCGTCGAGATCAGCGCCATGCCGGCGGCCAGCGCATAGATCGGCCAGGGCTGGCGAAAGACTTCGTCCCACGGCCGGGCCACCAGGTAATGCAGAAAGGTCGCGGCGGTGGCGACGGCCATGGCCAGCGCGGTGAACCGGCCGCTACCGAGACGGGCGATCAGCTGCCCGCCGCCTGACAGATAGACGGCGTAGGACAGGCTCGAGGCGAAAACCAGGGCCGCCCCCGTCCACACCGTGCGGGTATCGGCCGCCAGGTTGAGGTCGTGGGCGAAAGCGGCGGCAATCCCGGCGTAGGTCAGAACCAGCGCGAGAATTTCGCGCCCGGTCAGCCGTTTGGCAAAAAACACCACGCCGAGCAGCACGGTCAGGGTCGGGTAGGTAAACAGGATCAGCCGCTCAAGGCCGGCCGAAATGAACATCAGGCCCCAGAAGTCGAAAAGGCTGGCGCCGTAGTAGCCGGCCAGCCCGACGACGATCAGTGCCGCCCACTGGCGGCCGCTCAGCGCGCCCGCGCTCTTCGTTTGCAGCGCCGCAATGCCGAAGGCCGGGGCGGCAAAAGCCATGCGCAGGGCGAGCAGGGTAATGGCATCGACATGGGTCAGGCCGTCGACCGCCGGCGGAACCAGGTAGGCCAGCTTGACGAAGATGGCCTTGGCCGAGAAACCGAAGGCCGCGCCGATGGCGAGCCAGAAGCCGAGGCGGTAGTTACGGTTTTCGGTCGTCGTCAGGGGCGAGCGGTTCATGGGTTCAAAACTATCTTGATGAAAATGACTTTGGGTTCGGCTGGCAGCGTTCGATTTTGCGAAACGTTTTCCGGTTGAGGCTGGTTGCCGATCAACCGCTGCCATCCGTCGGCAAGGCCGAGTGCTGATGCCTTGGCTGCCATTGAATACGCCGCCGGAAGGCTTGGCAATTGGTATTATTGAAAGCCAGCATTCGTTATGGACGAAACCATGGTCTACGATCTTCCCGATTTGCGGCTGGTCGCGGCGATCGCCGACAGCGGCAGCCTGACCCGCGGCGCGGCGCAGATCCATCTGGCGCCATCTTCGGCTAGCCATCGTTTGAGCCAGCTGGAAGCGGCGCTCGGCGTGGCGTTGTTCGTCCGCCATGCCCGCGGCCTGACCCCGACGACGGCCGGCGAATCGCTGCTGCGCCATGCCCGGCAGGTGTTCGCCCAGCTCGAACAGATGCACGCCGACCTCGCTCCTTACGCCAGCGGCGTGGTCAGCCAGGTCACGGTGTTCGCCAACACCAATGCGATCAACTGTTTTCTGCCGGAAGATCTCGGCGATTTCCTGCGCGACCATCCGCGCATCCGGGTCAGTCTTGAGGAGCAGCCGAGTCCGGCGATCATCCAGGCAGTGGCGGCCGGCCAGGTGGAAATCGGCGTGGTCGCCGCCGAACCCGGGCTGGCCGGGCTGGAAACCCATCCCTACCGGCGCGACCGGCTGGTCCTCATCGTTCCGGCCGGGCATCCGCTGGCCGGGCGCGACGCGGTGGCTTTTGCCGAAGTGCTGGCCGAACCCTTCGTCGGCCTGCATGCCGGCAGCGCCATTCACACCTTCATGATGAATGCCGCCGCCCAGCTTGGCGGGCGGCTCGATGTGCGGATCCAGGTGCGCAGCTTCAATGCGGTGTGCCGAATGGTCGCGGCCGGCGTCGGGATCGGCATGGTGCCGCACTCGGCCGTTCCCGCGGGCGACTTGAGCGCCCGGCCGGCCAGCCTGCGGACGGTGCAGATCACCGACGCCTGGGCGCCGCGCGACCTGCAGCTATGCGTTCGTTCACGGGCCGCGCTCGGCCCGGCGGCGGCCGCCCTGTTCGACCATCTGGCGAGCAAGGGCGGCGGCGAAATTACAACGGACGCTTGACCGTCAGGGCGCCGCGAATCTGGCCCTTGGCATGGCCGGTGGCCTGGTCGTGCGGGTAGCTTGCCGCCAGCTTGGCCGGCAGGCCGGCTTCCATGCCGTCGACCGGGCCGTGGCACTTGAGGCAGACGTCGGCGACCGGCAGCGCTTTCATGTAACGGAAGACCGGCTTGCCGTCGATGTGCACGATCTCGCTCTTTTCGAGTGTCTCCGGCTTCTCGCCGTTGGCGGCGCGGATATTGAAATCGGCCAGTTGGCGCACCTCCCACGAGTCCGGCGTGGCGCGTTCGGCATTGCGCGTCTTCAGGCTGACGCGGCGAATGTCCCAGCCGGTTTCCTGGCGCTTGGCCTTGATCAGTTGCGGTGCCGTCTCCTTGCAGACCGGGATGGCCCCCGCCACGCCCTGCGCGGCGACTGCTTCCTGCATGGCGCTGACGACCTTGGGAATGACCGGCAGCACGGCCTTTTTGGTCTCGGCGGTGAGGGTGCCGAGATCCTGGGCGAGAGCCGGCAGGGCGGCGAGCAGCAGCGTAACGGAGAGGATTCTTTTCATGGCGGACTCCAATGTAAATTAGAAAACCCTGATATTACGCTGCTTGCCCGTCACCTCAAACCGCCGTCAGCCATCTCCGGCCGGCCGGCTGTTCGCCTCGCACGCTGGCGAAATAGCTCTCCTGGAGCTGGCGGGTCAGCGGCCCGGGGCGGCCGTTGCCGACGCGCCGCCGGTCCACTTCGATGACCGGGGTGATTTCGGCGGCCGTGCCGGTCAGGAAAACCTCATCGGCGCAATACAGCTCGTCGCGCGTGATGCGCTTGCTGCGCACCGCCAATCCGGCCTCGGCGGCCAGCGTGCACACCGTGCGCCGGGTGATGCCGTCGAGCGCCGACGTGGTTTCCGGCTGGAGCACCTCGCCGTTGCAGACGAGAAAGATGTTTTCGCTGCTGCCTTCGGCGACATAGCCCTCGGTATCGAGCAGGATCGCCTCGTCGTAACCGTCGCGTTTCGCCTCGCGGATGGCGAGGATGGAGTTGGCGTAGGTCGAGATCGCCTTGGCCCGGCACATCTGGACATTCGGGTGATGCCGCGCATAGGACGAAACCCGGACGCGTATCCCCTCCTCCAGCGCCTGGCCGCCGAGATAGGCGCCCCACGGCCAGGCGGCGATCATCACATGGCTGGCCGCGCCGGCCGGGTCGACGCCCACCTTCTCGGCGCCGAGAAAGACCAGCGGCCGGATGTAGGCGCTGCTCAGGCCGTTGCGGCTGACCGCTTCGCGGCAAGCCTGGCGCAGCGTGGCGCGGTCGAAAGGCAGATCGATGGCGAGAATGTGGGCCGAAGCCTCGAGCCGCTGCAAATGCTCGTCGAGCCGGAAGATCGCCGGGCCGTCGGCCGTTGCGTAGGCCCGCAGGCCCTCGAAGCAGCCGTAGCCGTAATGCAGGGTATGGGTCAGCACGTGCACCGTGGCGTCGCGCCAGGGCAGCCACTGGCCGTCGAGCCAGATGAAACCGTCGCGGTCTTGCATGATGTTCTCCTCGAAATCCTGAAATCGACCGCCATGGCGGTCGGCGGAGCGCGCCAGGGGGTGGGCGCGCCAGCGGTGTCCGTGGCAGCCGGTGCCGGGTGGGCGGGCGTCAGGCGGAGGGAGGCGGTACGAAGAGAATGCCGGTGGCTGGCTACGGTTTCAAACGAATTGACGGCTGATCAAGTGAATCGTATTCATGTTTGGCGACCGTACGGGCTGGACCCAAGCGGTCGCCACTGGCGTGGTTCAGTGGGCGATCGGCGTGAACTGCGGATCGTCGAAATAGGCGGCATATTTTTCCAGCGCCCCGAGCACTTTCAGCGCTCCATCGCGGCGCTTGGCTTTCTGGGGCTTGCCGGCCATCTGCTCGGCGCCGGCCAGCAGATCGGCGACGACCAGGTGCAATTGGGCGTCGGCCGCGGGCGCCAGCTGGCAGTGACTGAGGATGTTGCCGACTTCGCTGTCGACCGTCTTTGCCAGGCTGCCGTAGCCAGCGGCTGGCAGGCGCTTGTCGTGAATCTCGGGAAGTGCCGCCGCGACGGCCCGGCGAATGTTGGCCATCGCCTGCCGTAGCGCTTCGTCGGTTTGCCATTTTCGGCCGGCGTTGAGCTGCAGGCTGGCCGGCCCGCCATGCTCGGCGTGCGTGGCGTGCGTGTCGGCCGGCGCGGCATGGCTGGGGCCGGCCAGCGCCAGGCCGGCGGCAACAAGGAGGGCGCTCAGTGGGGGCAAGGTTGGCAGTTTCATGGCTTGATTTCCGTTCAGGTCGGGGAGGTCGGCCGTCGCGCCCAATGCGGCGACGTGGCGACCTCCCCGACTTGAACGAATGGCTGGCCGAAATGTTCCCGCCCCCGCCGCCTAATTGCGGTGCAGTTGCTCGATCGTCGACGCGCCGACCGGCTGTCCCTGCAGCAAGCTGGCCAGTCGTGCGCGTTGTGCCGGCTGCAGCAGTTCGCGTTCGCGCAGCAGTTGTCCGATCACCAGCTTCTGCTGTTCGTCCTGCAGGCGCGCGATGGCTGTGCGTTCGGCATCGATCAATTGGTGGTCGGGCGACTCGGCGAAGATGGCGCCGATCATCCGGTCGCGATGCCTCCGCAGCTGGCCGGCGCCGCTGGCCAGCTGTCTGAGGAAGTCGGCTTCCGATTCGTGCCAGCGGTGCAGCTGTTCGGCGCTCAACTGCAGGTGCCGCGGCAGGCTTTCGCCGGCCGGCGGCGCGTTGTCCGGCGCCAGGCTGCGGTAGGCCAGGGCCGCCAGGACGCCGAGATTGATCAGCAGGGAGAGTGCGAGGGCGAGGCGCAGATGGGTCGGTTTCATTGGGTGCTTTCCTTCCGGTAGCAGGATTCGAGGCCGATGCACAGGCTGCCCGGCGGCATGATGTCGAAGACGCGCAACGCGGCCATGCGCGGCACCTCGGCGGCGCGGCCGGCGACCAGCGCCGAGCCCATGAAAACGCCGGCGGCGATCGAGGCGGCGGCCCCGATGGCGAGCGGCCACTGGCTGAACCAGCGGCGTTCGGGCCGGGCGGCGGCAGAACGCGGCGCAGCGGCGAGGCGGCCTTCGATCACGCCGGCCAGATCGAAGCCGAGGCTGGCCATGGGCAGCGCCTTGAAGCCGGCGGAAAGCGCCTGCAGCTCGGCGAATCGCGCGGCGCACAGCGGGCAGGCGGCGAGATGGGCGGCGACGCGCTGCTCCGCGTGATGATCAAGTTCGCCATCGAGATAGGCCGACAGCGTGGGCAGGTCCGGCGTGTGTTTGGGGGCGGTGTGCTCAGTCATCGCGGAGTTCTCCGGTAAGGCCTTGATAGCCGGCGATGGCCGCGCTGCGGGCGCGGGCCAGCCGGGATTTGACGGTGCCTTCGGCAATGCCGAGGGTGGCGGCAATTTCGCTGTACGACATCTCTTCCAGTTCGCGCAGCAGCAGAATCTCGCGCTGCTCGACCGGCAGTTGCTGCAGGGTGCGGCCGAGCAGTTCGACGCTCTGCCGGTCGGCCAGGCGCTGGTCGGGCTGCGGCGCGGCGTCGGGAAAGGCCGGCTCCGCTTCGCCGCCGGGGCATTCGGCAAAGGAGACGAACTCGATGCAGGCGCGGCGGCGCAGCAGGTCGAGCGTCGTGTTGTGGGCAATGCGGAACAGCCAGCTGCGGAACGACGCCTCCGGTCGCCAGCGGGCCAGGGCCTGATGGGCTTTCAGGAAGCTCTCCTGGGTCAGGTCGAGGGCTTCGTCACGGTTGCCGGTCAGGCGCAGGATGAAGCGGAACAGCCGATCCTGGTAGTGGCGGACCAGTGCCGTGAAGGCGCGCTGATCGCCCGCCTGGGCGCGGGCGATCAGTCCGCTTTCCGCTTCATCCACCATGCCGGCCATCCGCTCCTTGTCTGCTGTGCTGTTCTAACGAACGGGCCGCGAGAAAGTTCCCTGGCCCGGCGAAAGAACGGCGGCGCCGGGTCTTCAAGATGGGTTGGCAACTGCCGTGGCGGAGCATCCGGTTCCGGCAATTATCGGGGCTAACTCCGCCCGGCCGACGAGGCATGGATGGCGTTGTAGCTGGCCAGCGCCTTGGCCACCTGCCCCGTTGGGCGGGCGACGTCGCCGAGGCCGAACTCGGCCTGCAGCGCTGCTTTGTGGTCGTCGATGTAATCGATGACGCGGGTCAGGTTGTCCAGCCGGTTGGGAATGAAATTGCCCGGCGAATTGAGCAGTTCGGCCGACTTGGCGAAATTGGCGCTGAATTCGTCGATCGTGCTGATCACCCCCGTCTTGTTGCTGGCCATCACTGCATTGAGCCGCTTGCTGTCGAGGCTCGCCAGATTGGTGACGGGATCGATGGTCAGGCCAAGATCGCCCATGCCGTGCAGGCCATCCTTGGCGCCATTGAAGAAGTTTTCGACGCTCTGTTCGAGTTCCCATTGCGACACCGTGGCGGCCTGCGTGCCGGCGAGCAGACCGCCGGCTTCCAGATCGTCGTCGAAGCGGTTGATCCAGCCGTTGTAGGCATCCGCAAAAGCCTGCAGGCGCTGCTCGATCTCGGCATTCCCGGTTGTGCTGTCGATGGTGGCGAGGTTTGCCGCTTCCTGCTGCAGCGTCGTCAGGTAGGACTTCATGTCGCTCATTTCCGACAGCTCGGCCTTGTAGGTCACATCCTTGGTGTTGATCGCCGTCATCATCCGGTAGGCCGATTCGGGATCGAACAGCAGCGTGTTGCGACCGCTGGCCGACAGCCCGTTGCTGGCGGAGCCATTGCCGAGCAGCGCGGCCAGGTCCGAGGCGCCGGGCGCACCAGCGCCGCTGGCCGCGGAAGACATCAGCGTGCTCATGGTCTGCGACATGAAATCGGCCAGGCAGGATTGCAGGGACGCCAGAAAGTCGCCGCCAGCGGCCTGCGCTGCCGTCGTCCTGGCGCCCGCGGGCAGGGAAGAATTGAAACTCGTGCTGCTGATTAGATTGACTGACATGCTGCCTCCGACAGGGGAACAAGCCGGCTGGCTTTCCTGTTGTATGTGCATGATGACAAGCAACAAATACGCCTGTTGCCCGCCGGCGCTAACCGCCGCTTGGCGCCGGTCGGCCGGATGGCCGGCCCGGCAAGGTCTCGGCCAAAGTGCCGGATGCTGCGCCGCCAGGGCGGCGCTGGCGCCACGGCAATTGTCGCCCGCTCGGCGGCAAAGTCTTCCGGCCGGTCTGCCGGCTAAACGAGATCGTGCGCGTTGCGCACCAGCCAGCGAACGAAGGCCATCACCGCCGGCCGTTCCTGGATCGCCGGCGGGGCGACGACATAGAAGCTGCGGTCGGCGCAGTCCTCGGCGAAGGGGCGGACCAGGCGGCCTTCGGCAACATAAGGCATGGCCAGCGACGCCGCCATCAGTGCGACGCCGTGGCCGGCGACGGCGGCTTCGAGCATCAGCAGGGCGTCCTCGTAGAGCGGGCCGGTGGACGGTTCCGGGTGGCTGATGCCGGCGGCGGCGAACCAGCGCTGCCAGGACAGCAGCGGGTGGCGCAGCAGGCGGCTCCGCGCGAGATCCTGTGGCTGGTGCAGGCCGGCCGCGAGGGTCGGGCTGCACACCGGGAAGACGCGTTCCTCGAACAGCTTCCAGGCAAGCAGGCCGGGCCATTCCTCTTCGCCGTAGCGCAGCCCGATGTCGGCTTCGCCGGCCAGCAGCGGGGCGAGACCGGTGGCGGTGGCGAGAGCGAATTCGAGGTCGGGATGGGTTTCCTGATAGGCCGTGACACGACTGACCAGCCACTTGCTGGCGATCGCCGGCGCGGCTGAAATGCGCAGCCGTTCGCGCTGCGGGGCGCGCAGTACGCCGCTCGCTTCATCAAGGCGCAACAGGGCCTCGCGGACCACCGCCAGATAGCGGCGGCCGGTGGCGGTCAGGATGATCGCTCGGTGGCGCCGTTCGAACAGTGCCTGGCCGACGTGTTCCTCGAGCAGACGGATGCGGTGGCTGATCGCCGAAGGCGTCAGATGCAGCGCCTCGGCGGCGGCCAGAAAACTGCCGAGCCGGGCGGCGGCTTCGAAGGCCGGCAGGGTGTGGAGCGGCGGCAGGTCGCGCATGGTCATTGCTGCCCGGCGGGGCGGCCGGTCTGCCGCAACAGCCAGTCGGTGAAGGCGGCGACCGCCGGTTGTCCGGCCCGGGCGCCGCGCAGCAGGTAGTAGGCGCGTTGCGGTACCGGCCGGGCGGGAGCCAGCGCGAGCAGCCGGCCATCGGCGAGCTGCTCGCGGATCAGCGGTTCGCGGCCGAGGGCGATGCCCTGGCCGGCCTGCGCCGCGGCGATGCACTGGTCGTAATGATTGAACTGCAGGCGGCCCCTGGCCTGTCCGGCGTCGAGACCGAGCGGCTTGAGCCAGGCGTTCCAGTCGAACCACGGATGGGCCGTCGCATCGGTGAAGGCGAGCAGCGTCAGTTGCCCGAGCGTCGCGCCGTCCAGGCCGCCGGTGGGCGGCAGCAGCGGGCGCAAGGCCGGGCCGATGACCGGCAGCAGGGCTTCGTCGAACAGCTTGGCGCTGCCGTCCGGCGCATCGCCCGGCGCGCAATAGCGGATGGCCAGATCGACGTCGTCGACGACGAGATCGACGGCGCGGTTTTCGGCGGAAAGGCGCACGTCGATTTCCGGGTGTTCCTCCTGGAACAGCGACAGGCGGGGCACCAGCCACAATGCGGCGAAACCGATCGAGGTCGACACGGTCAACCCGGGGCGGCGGGGCGCGGCGATCTGCTCGACCGCCTCGGCGAGGCCGGCGAAGGCGGCGCGGGCGGCGCGGTAAAGGATTTCGCCCTGGGGCGTCAGAGCGAGTTGCCGGGTACTGCGCCGGAACAGCGGCGCGCCGAGCTGCGCCTCCAGCGCCTGGACTTGCCGGCTGATCGCCGACTGGCTGAGGAACAGCGCTTCGCCCGCCTTGGTGAAGCTGGAATGGCGGGCCGCGGCGACAAAGCCCTTGAGGTGGTCGAGTGAAGGCAGGCGGCGCAGGTCGAGGCTCATGTCTTTATGCGATCAATGCATGCAATGAATGTCGATATTTCGTTTGTTCCGCACTGTATCGATGAATACAGTGATGGTGTCGCGCCGGAAATCATTTCGGTATGTATAAACCTCATGAAGTGAGGATAGGAAAATGTCGCCGATCCTGCAAGCTGTCAATGAAACGCCGCTCCACGTGCTGTTGCGGCGACGCGAAACCCTGCTCGTCCAGGGCTGTGGCGAGTTGTGTTGCGAAGATGGCGAGGTCTGGCTGACCGAGGCCGGCAGCAATCGGGACTGTATCCTGAGTCCGGGTGACCGCTGGCCCTTGCAACAAGGCCTCGAGGTCGCGCTGTCGAGCCTGGCCGGCGCCCGGCTGAGCCTGGCGTCCGTGCCATGAATGCCCGTCATCCCGAGCGGGTGGCACCGCCGCAGGCGCTGGAACTGACGGCCGCCGATGGCTACCGTCTGGCCGCCCATCTCTGGCCGGCGGTCGGGCCGGTCGAGGCGGTCGTCGTGATCAATCCGGCGACTGCCGTCAAGGCCGACTACTACCACCGTTACGCCGCCTTCCTCAGCGAACACGGCATGGCCGTGCTGACCTACGACTATCGCGGCATCGGTGCCTCGCGCCAGGGCAGCCTGCGTCGCTGGAAGCGGATCACCAAGCTCGACTGGGGGCGCTACGACTGCGATGCGGCGCTCCGCCAGGCCAAACGGCTGTTTCCGGAGTGCCCGATTTTCCTGGTCGGTCACAGCATCGGTGGCCTGCTGCTCGGCCTGGCCCCTTCGGCCGGCCTGGTCGACCGGGCGCTGACGGTCGCCGCACAATACGCCTACTGGCGCGATTACGGTCCGGGCAAAGGCTGGATGTGGCTGCGCTGGCACCTGCTGATGCCGTTATTGACCGCCGCCTGCGGTTATTTCCCGGCCCGCCGTCTGGGTTGGCACGAGGATTTGCCGGCCGGCGCCGCCTACGAGTGGGCGCGTCGCCCGGCCTCGCTGGAGCAGGCCTATCGCGGCCGGGGCGCCAAGGGCGACGACCCGTTGCGGTACTTCCCGGAAATGCGTGGCGATCTGCTCGCCATCGGCCTGCACGACGATTCTTTCGGTACGCCGGCCGCAGTCGGTCGTCTGCTCGCCTATTACCGCAATGCGCTGCGCCACCACGTGCGCATTGCGCCGGACAGCATCGGCAGTCCGGCGATCGGCCATTTCGCCTTCTTCAACAGCCGCTTTCGCGACACGCTGTGGCAGGAATCGGTCGACTGGCTGCGCCATGGGCGGCTGTCGCGCCAGCCGCTCGAAACGCTGCCGCCCGAGGGCGGCTGAGCGGCAGCGCCGTTCAGCGCCGGCCGCCGAGTATCGAGCCGAGCACGCCGCGCAGGATCTGCTGGCCAACCGAGCGGCCGACGGTGCCGGCCATGCCGCGCACCGCACTCTTCGCGGCGGCTTCGAGAATGCCTTCGCGATGGCCGCCGCGCGGGCCGGTAGTGCCGCCGAGCATGCCGCCGATGGTGTCGAGGATGCCGCCACCCGAGCTTTCCTGCGGCGCCGGGGCGCTCTGCTGCGGCGCGGGCGTCGGGCGCGGCTGGGCGCTGTGGTTGCCCCAGTCGTTGGCATCCGGTGCGGCGCGGCCGGCCGGCGGGGCGGGGATGGCGCCGGGCGCCGCCTGGGTCGCCGCCGGTTTGCCGCGCAGCGTTTCGTAAGCCGAGGCGCGGTCGATGGTCTGACCGTAGGTGGCGAGGAAGGGCGAGGCCTGGATCATCGCCTGGCGCTCTTCGCCGCTCAGCGGGCCGAGGCGGGAGGCGGGCGGGAAGATCACGCTGCGCTCGACGATGGCCGGCCGGCCTTTTTCATCGAGGAAGGAAACCAGTGCCTCGCCGACACCGAGTTCGGTGATCACCGTTGCCGCATCGAATTTCGGATTGGCACGCATGGTCTGCGCCGCCGCCTGGACGGCCTTCTGGTCGCGCGGCGTGAAGGCGCGCAGGGCGTGCTGGACGCGGTTGCCGAGCTGGCCGAGGATCTTTTCCGGGACATCCAAGGGGTTCTGGGTGACGAAGAAAACGCCGACCCCCTTCGAGCGGATCAGCCGGACGACCTGCTCGACCTTGTCGGTCAGCGCCTGCGGCGCATCGGTAAACAGCAGGTGGGCCTCGTCGAAGAAGAAGACCAGCTTCGGCTTGTCGAGGTCGCCGGCTTCCGGCAGTTGCTCGAACAGTTCGGCAAGCAGCCAGAGCAGGAAGGTGGAATAGAGCGCCGGGGCGTGGATCAGCTTGTCGGCGGCCAGGATGTTGATGACGCCGCGGCCGTTCCCGTCGACTTTCATCAGGTCGTGGATGTCGAGCATCGGTTCGCCGAAGAACTGGTCGCCGCCCTGCTCTTCCAGTGTCAGCAGGCCGCGCTGGATGGCGCCGATCGAGGCCGAGGAGACGTTGCCGTATTCGGTGGTGAAGGTCTTGGCGTTATCGCCGACGTGCTGGATCATCGCCCGCAGATCCTTCAGGTCGAGCAGCAGCAGCCCCTGGTCGTCGGCGATCTTGAAGACCAGTTGCAGCACGCCGGTTTGCGTGTCGTTCAGGTTGAGCAGCCGGGCGAGCAGCAACGGTCCCATATCCGAGATCGTCGCCCGCACCGGTACGCCGCCCTGGCCGAAGACATCCCAGAAGGCAACCGGGTTGGCGTAGGGCACGAAGCCTTCCAGGCCAAGCTCGGTGATGCGCTGTTGCAGCTTGGGACTGAGGACGCCGGCCGCCCCGGCGCCGGACAGGTCGCCCTTGACGTCGGCCATGAAGACCGGCACGCCGGCATAGGAGAGGCGCTCGGCCATCGATTGCAGGGTCACCGTCTTGCCGGTGCCGGTGGCGCCGGTGATCAGGCCGTGGCGGTTGGCCATCTGCGGCAGCAGGGCGGGATAGCCATCTTCGGATTTGGCAAGATAGAGGGGTTCGCTCATGGTCTCGGGCTCGATCAATGAAATGGGTGGGGCCGGAAAAATCGGGCAAACCTCATTTTTAACCGGTTTGTCCGTTCCGGCCAAGCGGCATTCGGTCGGAAGCTTTTCCGCTATATAGACGGGTCGAGTAAAATCCGGGCTTTCGACATTCAGATATCTCTCCCGAAAGGTAATCGCTATGGCCGGACATAGTAAATGGGCCAATATCCAGCACCGTAAAGGCCGTCAGGACGAAAAGCGCGGCGCCGCGTTCTCCAAGATCGCCAAGGAAATCACCGTCGCCGCCAAGATGGGCGGCGGCGACATTAACTTCAATCCCCGCCTGCGCGTCGCGGTGGACAAGGCCAAGGGCGTCAACATGCCCAAGGACAAGATCGACACCGCCGTCAAGAAGGGTACCGGCGAGCTCGAAGGCGTCGATTACGTCGAGATCCGCTACGAAGGCTACGGCATCGGCGGCGCGGCGATCATGGTCGATTGCCTGACCGACAACAAGGTGCGTACCGTGGCCGAAGTCCGCCACGCGTTCTCCAAGTTCGGCGGCAACATGGGTTCCGACGGTTGCGTCGCCTTCCAGTTCAAGCATTGCGGCCAGATGATCTTCGCCCCGGGCACCGACGAAGCGGCGCTGATGGATGCTGCGATCGAAGCCGGTGCCGACGACGTCAACACCAATGAAGATGGCTCGATCGAGGTGCTGACGCCGCCCAACGAGTTCATCGCCGTCAAGGACGCGTTGGAAGCCGCCGGTTTCAAACCGGAATTCGGCGAAGTGACGATGAAGCCGGAAGCCGAGAACGAGTTCACCGGCGAAGACGCCGTCCGGATGCAGAAACTGCTCGACGTGCTGGAAAACCTCGACGACGTGCAGGAAATCTACACCACCGCCGTGATGGACGAATAAGCGCCCGCTGCGCAGTCAGGAATTCCCGTGAATCAAACCCGTGCCTTGTTTGCCCTGTTGCTTGCTTCACTGAGCCTGACTGCGTCGGCGGTGACGCTGGTCTGCCCCGATTTGTCCGGGGCGGCCCAGGTCAATGCCTGTCCGCTGGAAGAAGAACTGAAATATACCTACAACGGTTTTTGCAGCGATACGGCCAAGGCCTACGCCAACCAGACCGATTCCTGCATCCGTTATGAGGACTACCGGGCGATGAAGAACGTCGCCCTGTGGGAATCGCAGGGCGGCGTTTTCGACGGCTACGTGTCGTGCGATTTGCCGGCCGCCCAGGTCAAGGCGCTCAAGCCGACGGCGATGCAGGTCGAGAGGCAGGGCAAGCTGACCAAGCTGGTCTGCAGCTATGCCAACGGGGTGAACTTCACCTATCGGACCAAGGGCACCTGCAAGGTCGATGACGCGCAGGCGGCTTGCGACTGATGCTTGAGGCGCGTCGCTGATGCAACGCCTCTACCCCTTCCTCTTCGTTTTTCTGTGGAGTACCGGCTTCATCGGGGCCAAGTACGGCTTGCCCTATGCCGAGCCGCTGTCCTTTCTGCTCAGCCGCTACATTCTGGTCATCGCGCTGATGACCGCGGTGGTCCTGGCCAGCCGCGCGCCCTGGCCGAAGGAGCCGCGCCAGTGGCTGCACATCGGCGTTTCCGGTTTGCTGGTCCATGCGGTCTATCTCGGCGGCGTCTTTGTCGCCATCAAGCACGGCCTGCCGGCCGGCGTCACGGCGCTGGTGGTCGGCATGCAACCGCTGCTGACGGCGCTCGGCGCCGGCTGGCTGCTCGGCGAAAAAGTCAGCGGCCGGCAATGGGGCGGCTTGGCGCTCGGCTTCGTCGGCGTCGCCCTGGTCGTTTCCGGCAAATTCGGCGAAGCGGCGGCGCTTGGCCCGATGCTCGTTCCAGCCCTGCTCGCGCTGCTCGGCATCACCGTCGGTACCTTGTACCAGAAGCGTTTTTGCGCCCAGTTCGACTTGCGTACCGGCTCGCTGATCCAGTTCGTGCCGAGCGCCCTGGTGACGGCGCTGGCCGTTGCCTTGTTCGAGGATTTTCGCATCGAGTGGACCGGCGATTTCGTCTTTGCCCTCGGCTGGCTCGTCCTGGTCCTGTCGATCGGCGCGATCAGCCTGCTCAACCTGCTGATCCGCAGCGGCAGCGCGGTCAATGTCGCCAGCCTGTTCTACCTGACGCCCTTGAGTACCGCGCTGATTGCCTTCGTGATTTTCGCCGAGAAACTCAGCGTGACCGCCGCCATCGGTATGTTGGTCGCGGTCAGCGGCGTTTATCTGGTGGCCCGGGCGAAATGAGCGCGCCGCGCATCCTCGGCATCGACCCCGGTCTGCGCATTACCGGCTTCGGCGTCATCGAGAAACACGGCAACCAGCTGGTCTATGTCGCTAGCGGCTGCATCAAGTCGAACGACAAGGAGTCGCTGCCGGAACGCATCAAGACCTTGTTCGCCGGGATCAGCGAGGTGATCGCCACCTATCAACCGAATCAGGCAGCGGTCGAGAAGGTGTTTGTGAACGTCAATCCGCAATCGACGCTGTTGCTGGGCCAGGCGCGCGGTGCGGCGCTCAGTGCCTTGGTCCATGCCGATCTGTCGGTGGCCGAATACACTGCGCTGCAGGTCAAGCAGGCGGTGGTCGGCCACGGCAAGGCGGCCAAGGAGCAGGTCCAGGACATGGTTGTCCGCCTGCTCAAACTGCCCGGCGCACCGACCGCCGACGCCGCCGACGCGCTGGCTTGCGCCATTGCCCATGCGCATGGCGGACAGGGTTTGGGGGCGCTGGCGACGGCCGGGTATCGCGTTCGCGGCGGCCGGCTGATAGGATGACGACCTGTGTGAAATTACAGTACCCCGCCCAAACAGAATCGAGCTGACATGATAGGAAGACTGACCGGCGTCCTCGCCGAAAAAAATCCCCCGCAGATCGTGCTCGACGTGAATGGCGTCGGTTACGAACTCGACGTGCCGATGAGCACCTTCTACAACCTGCCGGCCAGCGGCGAGAAAACGACGCTGCTCACCCATTTCGCGGTGCGCGAGGACGGCCATTATCTGTACGGTTTCCTCAGCGAAGCCGAGCGCTTCGCCTTCCGCCAGTTGCTGAAAGTTTCCGGCATCGGCGCGCGGACGGCGCTGTCGGTGCTCTCCGGCTTGTCGGTCGGCGATCTGGCGGCGGCCGTCGCGCAACAGGAACTCGGCCGATTGATCAAGGTGCCGGGCATCGGCAAGAAGACCGCCGAGCGGCTGTTGCTCGAACTGAAGGGCAAGCTGGCCGAAACCACCGGCATCTCGTTGAGAACGGCGGTGGACGATGCCAAGCAAGACATTTCCAACGCCCTGCTCGCTCTCGGCTACAACGAGAAGGAAGCCGCTTCGGCGATGAAGCAGTTGCCGGCCGATATCGGCACCTCGGATGGCATCCGCCAGGCCCTCAAACTGTTGTCCAAGGTCTGATGTTTTCCGAAGAGAACCCCAAACGACTGGCGCAGGTGGCGCTGGTGGCGCTGCTCATCATCGGCTGCATTGCCGTGCTGTTGCCCTTCATCGGCGCCGTGCTGTTCGCTTTCGTGGTCTGGGCCTGCACCTGGCCGCTCTATTCGGAGAAGCTGCTGCCCCGTCTCGGCGGCCGCGACACCATCGGCGCTTCCCTGATGACCTTGCTGCTGGTGCTGGTCATGCTGCTGCCGATGGTTTTCCTGGCCGGTTCGCTGGCCAATGGCGCCGACAAGCTGATCGATTTCGCCAAGCCTTACGTCGACCAGGGTTTGCCGCTCGATCCGCCGGCCTGGCTGAGCGGCCTGCCCTTCTTCGGGGTCGAGATCGATAATTTCTGGCACCAGGTGGCCAGCAATCGCGACGAACTGAACGCGCTGCTCAAGCAGTTCATCGCGCCGCTTCGCCAATTCGCGCTGGCGCTGGGCGGCATTGCCGCCAACGGTTTGCTGCAACTGGCGCTGGTGCTGTTCGTCATCTTCTTTCTCTATCGCGACGGGGCGAAGGTCAGCCATGCGCTCTATGTCGGCGCCCGCAAGCTGGGCGGCGATCTCGGCGAGGAAATCCTCGACAAGACCCGCGGCACGGTGGTCGGCGTCATGTTCGGCATCGTCGGCACGGCGGCGGCGCAAGGCGCCGTGGCGATGATCGGCTTCCTGATCGCCGGCGTGCCGGGCGCGATACTGCTTGGCTTCGCGACGTTTTTCCTGTCGATGATCCCGATCGGGCCGCCGCTGATCTGGGGCGGCGCGGCCGCCTGGTTGTACGGTCAGGACCAGAACGGCTGGGCCATTTTCATGGCGCTTTACGGTCTCTTGATCATCAGCAGCATCGACAACTTCGTCAAACCGATCCTGATTGCCCGGGGCAGCGGCATTTCCATCCTGCTGATCGCCCTGGGCGTGCTGGGCGGCGTGCTGGTTTTTGGCTTCATCGGCATTTTTCTCGGGCCGGTGCTGCTCGCCCTTGGTCACATGCTGCTCAGCCGCTGGACGCGTGAGGAAGATCCCGCATGATCGAAACCGACAAACTGGTTACTGAGCGCATCATCGCGCCGCAGGCGAAATCGGTGCAGGAAGAAGCGCTCGAACGCGCCCTGCGCCCCAAGCGGTTGGCCGATTACACCGGTCAGGTGAAGATCCGCGAACAACTGGAAATCTTCATCCAGGCCGCCCGCAACCGCGGCGATTCGCTCGATCACGTGTTGCTGTTCGGGCCGCCCGGTCTGGGCAAGACGACGCTGGCCCACATCGTCGCCTACGAAATGGGCGTCAATCTGCGCCAGACATCCGGCCCGGTCCTGGAGCGCGCCGGCGACCTGGCCGCCATCCTGACCAATCTCGAACCGCACGACGTGCTGTTCATCGACGAAATCCACCGTCTAAGCCCGGTGGTCGAGGAAATCCTCTACCCGGCGCTGGAAGATTTCCAGATCGACATCATGATCGGCGAAGGGCCGGCCGCCCGTTCGGTCAAGCTCGATCTGCCGCCATTCACGCTGGTCGGCGCGACGACCCGTGCCGGCATGCTGACCAACCCGCTGCGCGACCGCTTCGGCATCGTCGCCCGGCTGGAGTTCTACAACGCCGAGGAATTGCAGCAGATCGTCAGCCGTTCGGCGACGCTGCTCAATGCGCCGCTCGATTCGGCCGGGGCGCTGGAAATCGCCAAGCGCTCGCGCGGCACGCCGCGCATCGCCAACCGCCTGCTGCGCCGGGTCCGCGACTACGCCGAGGTCAAGGCCGACGGCAACATCACCCGGAGCGTCGCCGATGCCGCGCTGGCCATGCTCGACGTCGATTCGGCCGGCCTCGACCTGATGGACCGCAAGCTGCTCTCGGCGGTCATCGACAAGTTCGGCGGCGGCCCGGTCGGCGTCGACAATCTGGCCGCGGCGATCGGCGAAGCGCGCGACACCATCGAGGACGTCCTCGAGCCTTATCTGATTCAGCAGGGCTACCTGCAGCGGACCTTGCGCGGCCGCATCGCCACGCCGGCCGTCTATCGCCACCTCGGGCTGGCCGAGCCGGCCAGTGCGGTGGTCCGCGACCTGCTCGCCGAAGGCTGAGTCAGGCCTCGGCTGACGATCCGTCGGCGCCGGCCGGCGGCGTCAGGCAAACCTGGTTACGCCCCCTGCCCTTGGCCGCATAGAGCGCCGCGTCGGCCCGATTCACCGTCTGATCCGGCGATTCGCTCCCGTCATACTGGCTGACGCCGATGCTGACCGTCACCCCGATCGACCCGTCAGTGGCGCACGGATGGGCCGCCTCGACCGCCTGCCGGAGCTTTTCGGCGACGACCTCGCCTTCCTCGATGGCACAGCCCTGAAGCACCAGCAGGAATTCCTCGCCGCCCCAGCGCACGGCAAAATCGGCTTCCCGCATCGCCGCCTTGAGCACCCCGGCAATGCCGACCAGCACCTGATCGCCAGTGCGGTGGCCATAGCGGTCGTTGATGCTCTTGAAGTAGTCGATATCGGCCAGCAGGAAGGTGATTGGTCGCGGCGTGCGGCGATAGGCGGCCATCAGCTTGTCGACCAGGATGCCGAAGGCATGGCGGTTGAGCAGGCCGGTCAGTTCGTCGGTCGATGCCATTTCCTCGATGCGCGACTGGTAGCGGTGCAGCGTCAGGTAGGTCAGGAAGATGACGATCACCGTGACGATGAAACTGATCCCGAGGTTGGCATAAAAGGTCTGACGAATGCCGGCCAGCGCGACATCCTCGTTTTGCTCGACGAACAGGTACCACTTCAATTCGGGCACGTAATTGACGTTGAGAATGTGGTTGTCGCCGTTCGCCTCGAATTGATACAAGCCCGAGTGCTCCTGCAGGATGCGGTCGACCAGCGCCCCGAGTCCGGGACGGCTGCGCAGATCGGTCGGCTGGCCGGCCTGGTTACCGAAAACGATGCGGCCAGTGGCGTCGGCAAAGTAGATGGTGCGGTGGAAGCGCTGTTGGTATTCGTCGATCAGGCGGCGTACCGCATCGACGGTCAGGCCGATGCCGGTGGCGCCGATATAGTTGCCGGAGAAGTCATGGACCCGGTAGTTGATGAAAATGGTCATCGCGTCGCGATTGGCCAGATCGAGATCGACATTGATCTCGTAGTCCTCTTTCATGTCGCGCACCCGGTAGTACCAGGCATCGCGCGGCTCGGCTTCGCTCACCCGCTTGAGGATGCCGGTGCCGGTGTAGTAATTCCCGCTTTTCTGCGCCACGAAGAAACTGCTGAAGGCGCCATGCCGATCCTTGACCTCGGCCAGGTAGCGGGCCATCTCGTCGACATTGCGCTCGCCGTTGAGCACCCAGTCGCGCAGAAACGTGTCGTGGGCCATGGTCGACGAGATCAGCACCGGCCGGACCAGATCCTTCTGGATTTCGGAATAGATATTGCTGGAGGTCAGCGGCAGATCCTGGCCGATGATGGCTGAACGGATTGCCTGTTTGGAAACAAAGTATCCGAACAGTGTCGTGGCAAAAAAACCGCAGCTCAGCAGCAAGCTCAGCAACAGGATCAAGCGGTAGCGGTCGACGAGAGTGGCGGGTCTGATCATCCGCCATATTATGTGGGAAGCTTGCCCGGAGCGCTATCTCGGTTGCCCGCTAGCCGGATCGGGTAGTCATCCGATTCCGCTGCGCGGCGTTACTTCGGGATCGGCCCCCGCTTTCTTGCTGGTGCTGGATATGCATTACCCATAGTACGGAAACACCTTGTTACAAAACTATGCTGCAATGCAAGGTAAAATCACCAAGATGAAATACGAGCCGAAGCCCAACGCGTTTTCTATCCCCGTTCGCGTCTATTACGAGGATACCGACGCCGGCGGTGTGGTCTATTACGCCAATTACCTGAAATTCTTCGAGCGCTGCCGGACCGAGTGGATGCGTTTTGCCGGCCACGACCAGTCGCAACTGGCCAGCGAAGCCGGCATCGGCTTCGTGGCGCGCAAGGCCAGTTGCGAATACCTGAAGCCGGCCCGCCTCGACGACGAACTGATCGTCGGCCTCGAAGTGGAAAAACTGACCCGTGTCCGCGTTGTCTTTCGCCAGCATGTGCGCCGTGGCGCCGATGAACTGGTCACCGGCACCGTCGAAATTGCCTGCGTCAACATGGCGACCATGACGCCTTCCGCCATCCCCGATTTCCTGCACCGCAAACTGGAAGCTCTTAAATGAACGTCACCCAGGATCTTTCCATCCTCCACCTGATTCTCGAAGCCAGCGCCGTCGTCCAGGCCGTGATGGCCTTGCTGGCCGGCGTTTCCTTCATGTCCTGGTACTACATTTTCATGAAGTGGTTTGCCGTGCGCCTGGCCCGCACCAAGACCGAAAATTTCGAGCGCGATTTCTGGTCCGGTGGCGATCTGAACAATCTGTTCAACAGCGCGGTCAATGACCGGCACCATGCCGGTTCGATGGAACGCATCTTCGAGTCGGGCTTCCGCGAATTCACCAAGCTCAAGGGCCAGAAGAATCTCGACCCGAAAGATGTGGTCGATGGCTCGCGCCGCGCCATGCGCGCCACCTATCAGCGCGAACTCGATGCGCTGGAAGCCCACCTCGCCTTTCTTGCTTCGGTCGGTTCCGTTTCGCCCTACATCGGCCTGTTCGGCACGGTCTGGGGCATCATGCACGCCTTCCGCGGCCTCTCCAACGTCGGCCAGGCAACCCTGGCGTCGGTCGCCCCCGGTATCGCCGAAGCGCTGGTGGCCACCGCCATCGGCCTGTTTGCCGCCATTCCCGCCGTGCTCGCCTACAACCGCTTCGCCCACGACATCGATCGACTGGCGACGCGCTACGAGTCGTTCATGGAAGAGTTCTCCAATATCCTGCAACGGCAGATGCGTTAAGCCATGCGCCAGCGTCGCCTGAAAAACGAAATCAACGTCGTCCCGTATATCGACGTGATGCTCGTACTGCTCGTCATCTTCATGGTGGCCACGCCGATGATGACGACCGGTTCGGTGGACTTGCCAAGTTCCAGCACGGCACCGCAGAAGCCGGACAAATACGTCAAGGTGCAGATCAAGGACGATGGCGCCCTGTCGGTTTTCGATGTCGACGGCAAGGAAAAGCAGGTCAAGGGCATCAAGGAGCTGAAAGCCGAACTGGCGATCCTCAAGGAGGCTGACGAAAAGGTGGCGATTCTCGTCGCCGGTGCCAAGGAAACCCAGTACAAGAACGTCATCGAGGTACTGGACGAGGCCAAGCGGGCCGGGTTTCAGAAGGTTGGCCTGGAAACCGGCAGCAAATAGCACTCAATGATCGACGAGATACGCGAAGAGCCGGGCAAAAAATACGCGTTGGCGTTCACCTTGCTGGTGCACGTCGGCCTGATTGCTGCGCTTTTCCTTGGCGTGCAGTGGAAGCGCAGTGCGCCGGAGGTGATGGAAGTCGAGCTGTGGTCGAGCCGGCCGATGCCGGCCCAGTTCGTGCCGCCGCCACCGCCGCCCGAGCCGGAGGTGAAGTCGGAGCCGAAACCGTTGCCCAAGGTCGAGCCGAAGGTCGAACCGCCGCCGCCCAAGAAACCGGATATCGTGGTCAAGGAAGAAAAGAAGCCGCCCAAGCCGGAACCCAAGAAACCGGAACCGCCGAAGCCCGAGCCACCAAAACCGGAACCGAAGAAACCGGAAGTCAAGCCGGAGCCGAAGAAGCCCGAGGCCAAACCGGAAGTGAAGAAACCGGACCCGCCGAAGTTCGATTTCGACAAGGAACTGGCCCGCGAGACGTCCAACCTGAAAGCCCGTCCGAGCACCCAGCATATGGCCAACGCTGCGGCGGCCGAGGCCGAGCAACGCGCCTCCTCGAACAAGCGCGGACTGGCCGATTACTCGGCCAAGATTCGCGGCAAGATTCGCGGCAATATTGCGCTGCCGCCGAGCATCCAGGGCAACCCGGAAGCGATTTTCGAAGTCGATCAGTTACCGTCCGGCGAAGTGCTGGCCGTCAAACTCAAGCGTTCGAGCGGCAATCCGGCACTGGACGGGGCCATCGAGCGCGCCATCCGCAAATCTTCGCCATTGCCCAAGCCGGACGATCCGTCCTTGTTCCAGCGCACGCTGGAAATAAAATACAAGCCCAATGAAGAGTAAAATCGCGCGAAACTTATTGAAAATGAACAACATGCATCGTATATCCCGTCGTGTTTTTCTGACCTTGGCCCTGCTGACCACAGGACTTGCCCAGGCCCAGCTTTCCATCGAAATTACCGGTGCCGGCGCCAACCGCATTCCGGTAGCGATTGCCGATTTTGTCGGCGATGGTGCCGCCTCGCGGATCGTCACCGCGACCGTCCGTTCCGACCTTGAGCGCAGCGGCCTGTTCAAGCTGGTCGATACGACCGGCGCCGCGCTCGACGAGAATTCGCCGGTCAATCACGCCGACTGGAAGAGCAAGGGAGCCGACGCGCTGGCCGCCGGCAGCATCGGGCGCAGCCCGGATGGCCGGATGGAAGCCCGCTTCCGTCTATACGACACGCAGAAAGCCGTATCGCTGGGCGGCGCCGCCTATGTCACCGGCAACGAGCAGCTACGCGCCGCCGGCCACCGGATCGCCGATTTCATCTACGAAAAGCTGACCGGCGAGAAAGGCGTGTTTTCGACCCGCATCGCCTACGTCGTCAAGACCCGTGGCCGTTTCCTGCTTCAGGTCGCCGATGCCGACGGCCAAGGGGCGGCGACCGCGCTGAGCTCGATCGAACCGATTATTTCGCCGACCTGGTCGCCGGATGGCAGCAAGCTGGCCTATGTTTCCTTCGAGAAGAAGAAGCCGATCATTTATGTTCATTCGTTGGCTACCGGGCAGCGTTACATCGTCGCCAACCAGAAAGGCTCGAATTCGGCCCCGGCCTGGGCGCCGGATGGCCGCAAGCTGGCCGTCGTCCTGTCGAAGGACGGCAATTCGCAGATCTATTCGGTCAATGCCGATGGCAGCGGCGCTCCGCAGCGCCTGACCCAGTCGGCCGGCATCGATACCGAACCGCGTTACTCGGCGGATGGTGCCAGCATCTATTTCACCTCCGACCGCGGCGGCAGCCCGCAGATTTACCGGATGGGGGCCGGCGGTGGCGATGCCCAGCGCGTCAGCTTCGAAGGCAATTACAACGTCTCGCCGCGGCCCTCGGCCGATGGCAAGACGCTGGCCTTCATCACCCGCCGCGAAGGCCGTTTTCAGCTCGCCGCCATGGATCTGGCCAACCGCCAGGTGCAGGTGCTGACCGACTCCAATAAAGACGAATCGCCCAGTTTTGCACCCAACAGCCGCATGATCCTGATCGCCACAGAAACCGGCGGGCGCGGCGTACTATCGGCTGTTTCCAGCGATGGCAGGATCAAACAACGCCTTTCGGTCGCCGCAGGTGATGTACGCGAACCGGCCTGGGGTCCATTCATCAAGTAATCCTCATACGAGAACACCATGAAAAAACTACTTATCCCCGCTCTGATCTCTGCCTTTATCCTCGGTTGCAGCTCGACCCCGATTCCTGACGAAGGCGGTGCCCCGGTTGAATCGCGCAGTGGTTCCGGTACCGGTGTCGCCTCGGTTGTCGCCGATGGCCTCGATGCCAGCGGCCTGCCGCGTGAATTGACCGATCCGAAGAGCAAGCTCTCCCAGCGCAGCATCTACTTCGATCTCGACAAGTACGACGTCAAGGACGAATACAAGGATCTGGTCGCGGCCCACGCCAAGTACCTGGTCACCAACAAGGGCTTCAAGGTGCTGCTCCAGGGCAATACCGACGAGCGCGGCAGCCGCGAATACAACCTGTCGCTCGGCCAGAAGCGCGCCGATGCGGTGAAGCGTTCGCTGGTCCTGCTCGGCGCCCGTGAAGACCAGGTCGAGTCGGTCAGCCTCGGCGAGGAAAAGCCGAAGAATCCGGGCAGCGACGAAAGCGCCTGGGCTGAAAACCGTCGTGCCGACATCCTGTACAAGGCTGCCGACGGCCGCGGCGAGTTCTAACGATGCAGCCGGTTCGAATCGCCCTTTTGCTTGCCGCGCTGGGTTCCGTATCGGCCCAGGCCGGCGTTTTTGACGACACCGAAGCACGTCGTCAGGTCACCGATCTGAGCATCAAGACGGAGGCGCGATTCGACCAGCAGGCCCGTGGCCAGCTCGAACTGTCCGGACAGATCCAGCGCCAGGCGGAGGAAATTGCCCGCCTGCGCGGCCAGGTCGAGACGCTCAATTACGAGCTGGAAACAGCCAAGAAGCGCCAGCAGGATTTTTACCTTGATCTCGACACCCGGCTACGCAAGCTGGAACCGCAGACCGGCGGCAACGCCGGGGCCGATCCGGCCGGCGCGGCGAATACCAAGCCGACCGGCGACCCGGCCCGCGAAGGCCAGGAATACGAGGCGGCGCTGAATCAATTCAAGGCTGCAAAATACAAGGAGGCCGGTGCCGCCTTCGCGACCTTTGTCCAGAAATATCCGGACAGTTCGCTGGCCCCCAACGCCCAATACTGGCTGGGTAACGCCTGGTACGCCCAGCGCAACTGCACCAAGGCGATCGAGGCGCAGAGCGTGGTCACCACCAAGTACGCCGACAGCGCCAAGGCGCCGGATGCCTGGCTGGCCATCGCCACCTGCCAGCAGGAACTCGGCAACCCGACTGGCACCAAGCGTTCGCTGGAAACCGTGATCGCCAAGTATCCCAACACCCCAGCCGCTGAATCGGCGCAGCAACGCCTGAAGAAGAAGTAAGTGCCGCTGCGCATCACCGAAATTTTCTACTCCCTGCAAGGGGAGGCTACGCGGGTCGGCCTGCCGACCGTTTTCGTCCGCCTGACCGGTTGTCCGCTCCGCTGCGTGTGGTGCGATACGACGTACAGTTTCACCGGCGGCGAGCCGGCGAGCATCGAATCGGTGCTCGCCGAAGTCGCCAAATATCCGGTTCGCCAGGTTTGCGTGACCGGCGGCGAACCGCTTTCCCAGAAGGACTGCCTGCCGCTGCTCAGCGCCTTGTCCGATGCCGGTTACGATGTTTCGCTGGAAACCTCGGGGGCGCTCGACATTGCGCCGGTCGATCCGCGCGTTTCGCGCATCATGGATCTCAAGGCGCCGGATTCCGGCGAGTCGGCGAAGAATCGTTGGGAAAATCTCGCCGTCTTGCAGCCGCGCGACGAGATCAAAATCGTCATTGCCTCGCGGGCCGATTACGAATGGGCGCGTCAGGTTCTGCGCGAGCACCGCCTCGACCAATTGTGCCCGGTGCTGCTGTCGCCGGCGCAAGGACTCGTCGAGGCGCGAGCGCTGGCCGAGTGGATTCTTGAAGACGGCCTGAATGTGCGCTTTCAGATGCAGTTGCACAAACTGCTTTGGGGTAACATCAAAGGCAAATAAGGACGGAGACAAAAATGACCCAGAACCGCCGCCAGTTTTCACGTGTTCATTTCCATAGTGATGCGCATCTCTTTCTTGCCGGCAGCGAGAGCCCGGTGGAACTGGTCGACCTGTCGTTGAAAGGAGCCTTGATTCGGCCGGCCGGCGGATTCTTCGCCACCCTCGGCAGCAAAGGCACCCTGAAGATCGGGCTCGACGAAACCGGCGCCAGCATCAGCATGGAAGTGACCATCGTTCATCACCAGGGCGATCTTTACGGACTGGCCTGCCGGGAAATCGATCTCGACAGCGTGACCCACCTGCGTCGGCTGGTTGCCCTCAATCTGGGTGACGAAGCCTTGCTCGAACGCGAGCTCTCGCTGCTTACCAGACTCTGACCGGACGCCGGCCGGTCGCAATTGCGTCCTAAGGCCGGAGATCCTTGCCTGCCGGGCTTTTCGGTTGCAAGGAGTATTCCTGATATGTCATAGTCGCTGCGTCGCCGATTGCCCAGGGGGGAAGCAGGCGATACAGGAGGGGGGCTGACTCATGCAGAATATTTACCGGATTTCAATGGTAGTGCGCGTTGAGCGGGCAAACTGGCTGACCGGCCGGGCTTGGCAATGACCAACGATCGCTTGTTCTTGCCGCAAGGCTGCCCGGCGGATATCGTCATTGCGCCGGATATTCGACTGCCCGAAATTTGTATCGTGCAGCATGCCATTCTTGAAAACGCCGCGCATGCCATCATCGCGACCGATGTGGCCGGGACCATCGTCTATTTCAACAGCGCCGCCCAGAAGATGCTTGGCTACAGTTGGGATGAGGTGGTCGGCAAAAGCAGCCCGGCCCTGTTCCACCTACCGGAAGAGGTCGTCGCCCGGGCCGAGATGCTGTCGTCCGAACTGAATCGTGCAATAGCCGGCGAATTCGAAGTGTTCACTGCCCGACTTGAAGACAGCGAGTCGGACGAAAGCGATTGGACCTATGTCCGGAAGGACGGCTCGCAATTTCCGGTCAATTTGGCGATCACCGCGTTACGCGATTCGAGCGGCAGCGTCCAAGGCTATCTCGGCATCGCCTCCGATATCAGCGAGCGCCGACACCTCGAGCAGGAATTACGCATCGCCGCGACAGCTTTCGAGTCGCAGGCGGCGATCATGGTGACCGATGCCCGGCGCCGCATCCTGCGGGTCAACCCGGCCTTCACCAAGCTGACCGGCTACGCGCCGGAAGAGGCGATTGGCCGACTGCCCAGCCTGCTCAAATCCGGTCGTCAGGATGCGAGCTTTTACCTGGAGATGTGGCGTTCGCTGGAGCAGACGCGGCACTGGCAGGGCGAAATCTGGAATCGTCGCAAAGGTGGCGAGGTCTACCCGGAATGGCTGACGATCAGCGCCGTTTACGATGATCAGGGCAAGCTGACCAATTACGTCAGCACGTTTTCCGACATCAGCAACCTCAAGGTGGCGGAATCCGAAATCCACCATCTGGCGTTCTATGACCCGCTGACCGCGTTGCCTAATCGGCGGCTCTTGCTCAATCGTCTCGACAAGGCGCGGCAGACCGGCAAGCGTAACAGTCAATATGGTGCCTTGCTGATCATCGATCTGGACCATTTCAAGACGCTCAACGACACGCTCGGCCACGAGTTCGGCGATCGTCTGTTGGTCGAAGTCGCCCAGCGCCTGAAAGCCTGCATTCGCGAAGGCGACACCGCGGCACGCCAGGGCGGTGACGAGTTCGTCGTGATGCTCGAGGAACTCGGCAGCGATCCGGGAGCGGCAGGCGTGCAGGCCGAAACGGTAGCCGAGAAAATACGCAGCGAACTGTGCCGCCCCTACATCCTGCAGGACGATACCGAATATTTCCGCTCGGCAAGCATCGGGATCAGCCTGTTCCGCGCCCAGGACAAGAGCCTGGACGTGCTGATGAAGCAGGCCGACATCGCCTTGTACAAGGCCAAGGATGCCGGACGCAACGCCATCCGCTTTTTTGACGACGCGATGCAGACGGCGCTCGACCAGCGCGCCGGGCTGGAGGGTGGCTTGCGCAATGCGCTGGCCCGCGGCGAGTTCCTGCTCTATGTCCAGCCGCAGGTCGATTCGGCCCGTCGGCTGATTGGCGGCGAAGCCCTGCTCCGCTGGCAACCGCCCGGGCAGGCGATGGTCGCGCCGAACGATTTCATCCCGCTGGCCGAGGAAACCGGGCTGATCGTGCCGATCGGCCTGTGGGTGCTCGATACGGCTTGCGCCGCGTTGCGGCGCTGGGCGGCCGACGAGCCAACCCGCGAGTTGTTCATGGCGGTCAATGTCAGTGCCCGCCAGTTCCGCCAGGCCGATTTCGTTGACCAGGTCAGCGCCGCGCTGGCCCGCCATCAGGCCAGGCCGCAGCTACTCAAGCTGGAGCTGACGGAAAGCCTGCTGCTCGACAATGTCGAGGAGGTGGTGGTCAAGATGCAGGCGCTGCGCCAGCTCGGGGTCCGTTTTTCGCTCGACGACTTCGGTACCGGCTACGCCTCGCTGGCCTATCTGAAACGCTTTCCCTTCGAGCAACTCAAGGTCGATCGTTCCTTCATCCGCGATATCACCAGCGATCCCGACGACGCGGCGATTGTCCGGGCCATCATCGCCATGGGCAACGCCTTGCGCCTGAACGTCGTGGCCGAGGGGGTCGAGGAGGACGGGCAGCATGGCTTCCTGGTCGAGCATGGCTGCCGCTTCTTCCAGGGCTACCTGTTCGGTCGGCCGATGCCTTTTGCCGAATTCGAGCAGCGGCTCGACAAACTGGCCGGACCGGCCGACTAGATGCCGAGATAGCGATGCCAGATGCCGTGATCGGCATCGAGCTCGGCTGAGGCGCCCTGCCAGACGACCTGGCCACGCTCGATGATGGTGTGTTGGTCGGCTAGGGCGATCAGCTTTTCGACGTATTTGTCGATCACCAATATGCTTTGCCCGGTCGCCCGCAGGCGAGCCAGGCAGGTCCAGATTTCTTCCCGGATCAGTGGCGCGAGGCCTTCGCTGGCCTCGTCGAGAATCATCAAGCGCGGGTTGGTGACCAGCGCCCGGCCGATCGCCAGCATCTGCTGCTCGCCGCCGGAAAGCTGGTTGCCGAGATTTTTCGCCCGCTCCCGCAGGCGCGGGAACAGCTCATAGACCCGGGCCGGCGTCCATGGCTCGGCAAGGCCCCGGCGGTTGGCGCAGAAGGCCACCAGATGTTCATCGACCGTCAGGTTAGGAAAGCACTGCCGGCCTTCCGGGACCAGCGCGATGCCGGCGCGGCCGATCCGGTCGGGGCGCCAGCCGACTATCGACTCGCCGGCAAAGCGGATGCGGCCCGCCGTGATCGGCTGCAGGCCGCAGATGGCACGCAAGGTGGTGGTCTTGCCCATGCCGTTGCGGCCGAGCAGGGTCGCCGCGGCGCCTTCCGGCAGCGTCAGGTCGAGGCCGAACAGCACCTGGCTCGGGCCATAGGCGACTTCCAGTCCGCTGACTTCGAGCAAGGCGCTCACAGATGATCTCCCAGATAGGCGCGGCGGACTTCCGGGTCGGTGCGTACCGCTTCCGGCGTGCCGGTGCAGATCAGCCGGCCGTTGACCAGGACAGAAATGCGATCGGCCAGCCGGAATACCGCGTCCATGTCGTGCTCGACGAGCAGGATGGTGACGTGGCGGGCGAGCTGTTCGATCAGGTCGACCATGCGCGCCGATTCTTCCGGGCCGGTGCCGGCCATCGGCTCGTCGAGCAGCAGCAGCTTCGGCTGGGTCGCCAGCGCCATCGCCAACTCCAAGGCCCGTTGCTCGCCATGAGCGAGGTTGCCGGCCAGGCTGGCGCAGCGTTCGTCGAGGCCGACCTGGGCGAGAAAGGCGTGGGCCTCGTCGAACAGGCGGCGGTCGTCGCCGACCGCCTTCCAGAAACGGAAGCTGCTGCCGGCATCCGCCCTGCCCTGAACGGCCAGTGCCACGTTGTCGAGCGCCGAGAGTCCGAGGAAGACGTTGCTGATCTGGTAGGAACGGGCCATGCCGGCGGCGACGCGCTGGTGCATGGCGAGTTTCGTGACATCGCGGCCGGCGAAATGAACGCTGCCCGAATCGGGCTGCAGGGCGCCGGAGACATGGTGAATGAAGGTGGTCTTGCCGGCGCCGTTGGGGCCGATCAGCGCATGCACCTCGCCGGCGTCGACGCTGAAATTGACCGCCTGCAGCGCGTCCACCGCGGCAAAGCGGCGCGACAAGCGGCGAACGTCGAGCAGTGGCTCAGCCATGACGTTTTCCGAACAGCGCAGCGACGCCGCGCGGCGCAAACAGCACGATGCCGAGCAGCAGCACGCCCAGGCCGATATGCCAGTGCACGGTCAGGCCGGACAGTCCCTCCTCGAGACTCAACAGCACCACTGCGCCGACCACGCCGCCGTACAGGTAGCCGACGCCGCCGATGATGACCATGACCAGCAGCGTGCCGGATTGCATCCACTGCAGCAGGTTGGGGCTGGCCAGGCCGGTCAGGTTGGCGAGCAGCGCCCCGGCCAGTCCGGCCAGTGCCCCGCCGAGGGCAAAGCAGATCAGGCGATAGCGGAATACCGGGTAGCCGAGCGCTTCCATTCGCGTCTCGTTTTCCCGGATGGCCTGGATCACCCGGCCGAAGCGCGCCTCGGCCAGCCGCCCGAGAAAAGCGATGACCAGCGCCAGGCAAGCCAGCGCGGCGTAATACAAGGCGCTGTCGCTGCCCAGGCTGAGCCCGCCGAGCGTCATCCGGCCGGCCAGCGGCAAGCCGTCGTCGCCGCCCCAGCTGCGTGCCGAGATGAACAGGTAATAGGCCATCTGGGCGAAGGCCAGCGTGATCATGATGAAGTAGACGCCGCGTGTGCGCAGGCTAAGGGCGCCGATGCTCAGCGCCAGCAGGCCGGCGGCGGCCATCGCCAGCGGCAAGGCGAGCAAGGCGTCGGTGATGCCGTTGCTCATGCAGATCGCCGCGGCGTAAGCGCCGGCTCCGAAAAAGGCGGCGTGGCCGAGCGAGAACATGCCGCCGAAACCGAGCACCAGGTTCAGGCTGGTCGCCGCCAGCGCGAAGATCAGCACCCGGCTGGCGAAGCCGATGTAGAACTCCTGGCCGCCGGCGGTGAGTGCCGTGGGCAGGGCGAACAAGGCGATCAGCAGCGCGATGGCGAGCGGCTTCTGGTAGGTGGCGGGACGGTAGAAGGCCATCAGGCGCGCGCCGGAAACAAGCCTTGCGGCTTGAAGAACAGGATGCCGGCCATCAGCAGGTAGATCAGGATCGAGGCCAGGGTCGGCCCGAGCGTCGCTGCGGCATCGGCCGGCAAGGCGGCGCGCAGCAGGGTCGGCAAGAGCGCCCGGCCGAGCGTGTCGACGGTGCCGACGATCAGGCTGCCGACCAGCGCGCCGCGGATCGAGCCGATGCCGCCGATGATGATGACGACGAAGGCGAGGATCAGCACGCTTTCGCCCATGCCGACCTGCACCGCGAGCAGTGGCCCGAGCAGGCCGCCGGCCAGCGCGCAGAGGGCGGCGCCAAAGACGAAGACGGCGGTGAACAGGTTCCGGACGTTGATGCCGAGGGCTTCGGTCATTTCCCGATTCGAAGCGCCGGCGCGGACCCACATGCCGACCCGGCTTTTCGCCACCAGCAGGTAAAGCAGGCCGGCGACGGCCAGACCGAAGGCAATGATGACCAGCCGGTAGGCCGGGTAGAAGAAGCCGGCGATTTCCACCGGGCCGGCCAGTGCGTCCGGCGGGTTGAGCATCACCGGCTGGGCGCCCCAGAGCATGCGCACCGCCTCGTTGGCGATCAGGATCAGGGCGAAAGTGGCAAGCACCTGCGACAGGTGGTCGCGCTTGTACAACTGGCGGAACAGCGTCAGTTCGAGCAAAAGGCCGAGCACGGCTGCCCCGGCGACGCCGGCGCCGAGGCCGATCCAGAACGAATCGGCGGCCTGGGCGGCAGCCGCAACGAAGTAAGCCCCGACCATGTAGAGCGAGCCATGCGCCAGGTTGATGCAGTCCATGATGCCGAAGACGAGCGTCAGCCCGGCGGCGAGGAGGAAAAGCATCAGGCCGAATTGCAGGCCGTTGAGGGCCTGCTCGAGAACCAGCTGGGTCACTTCATCTTGCACTGCGCCACGTAGGCGTCAGCATGATTGGTGAAGATGGTTCCCATGGTCTTGTTGGTCACCCGGCCGGTCGCATCCTTGCTGATGGCGCGCAGGTAGTAGTTCTGCACCGGGTAGTGGTTGGTGTTGAACTTGAAATCGCCGCGTACCGACTTGAAGCGCTTGGCTTCCAGGGCCTTTTGCAGCGCCGCCTTGTCGTCGACCTTGCCCTTCACGTCGCGTACCGCTGCATCCATCATCAGCGCGGCGTCGTAACCTTGCGAGGCGTAGAGCGACGGCAGGCGACCGAATTCCTTCTGGAAGTCGGCGACGAAACGCTTGTTTTCGGCGTTGTCCATGTCGTGCGCCCAGTGCGACGAGTTGAACATGCCCATCATCGGGGCGCCGACCGCCTTGATGATGTCCTCGTCGGCCGAGAAGCCGGGGGCGAACAGTTGGGTGTCGCGCGACAGGCCGGCGGCGACGAACTGCTTGACGAAGTTGATGCCCATGCCGCCCGGCAGGAAGAAGAACAGCGCGTCCGGCTTGGTGGCGCGGATCTGCGCCAGTTCGGCGGCGTAGTCGAGCTGGCCGAGCTTGGTGTAGATCTCGTCGACCACTTTGCCCTTGCCCCCGGCGGGGGCTTCCTTCGGGGCGTAGTAGCGCTTGAAGCCGGCGACCGCATCCTTGCCGCCCGGGTAGTTCGGGGTGACGATCACGACATTCTTGAAGCCCTTGTCATGGACGGTCTTGCCGACGGCTTCGTGGAGGTTGTCGTTCTGCCAGGCGACGTTGAAGAAGAAGGGATTGCACTGCTCGCCGGCGTATTGCGAAGGGCCGGCGTTGGCCGAGATGTAGAAGGTCTTGTTCTCGAAAACTGTCGGGCCGACCGCCAGCATCAGGTTGGAGAAGACGATGCCGGTCATGAAGTCGACCTTGTCCTTCTTCAGGAATTTGTCGGCCGTCTGCTTGGCGACGTCGGGATTCTGCTGGTCGTCAGCGATCAGTACCTCGGCCGGCAGGCCACCCAGTTTGCCGTTCAGGTGTTTCATCGCCAGATTGAAACCGTCGCGGATGTCGACGCCGAGTCCGGCCCCCGGGCCGGACAGTGTGGACAGCAGACCGACCTTGATCTGCTCGGCGGCATGAGCGGAGCTGGCGAGCAGCAGCGCTGCGGCAAGGGTAGTCAGGCGAAGCGACATCGAAATCTCCGGAACGGTCGAAAGCGGCAAATTGTAGCCTAGGAACAAGCAGATACCGGCTCAAAACCAGGCGATTTTCGGGTATATTCGCGCCCCATGATGAAGCCAGCCGTCGTTCTCCTTTCCGGTGGACTCGATTCCGCCACTTGCCTCGCCATTGCCCGCAGCCAGGGCTTTGCCTCCTATTGCCTGTCGTTCAACTACGGTCAGCGCCACTGCGCCGAACTGCGGGCGGCCGAACGGGTGGCACAGGCGCTTGGGGCCACCGAGCACCGCATCCTCAATCTCGGGCTCGCCCAGTTCGGCGGTTCGGCGCTCACCGACAGCACCATCGCCGTCCCGGTCGATGGCGTCCAGCCAGGCATTCCCGTCACCTACGTGCCGGCCCGCAACACCATCATGCTGTCGCTGGCGATGGCCTGGGCCGAGGTGCTGGGCAGCCGCGACATTTTCGTCGGGGTCAATGCGGTCGACTATTCCGGTTACCCGGATTGCCGGCCGGAATTCATCGCCGCCTTCGAGAAGATGGCCAATCTGGCTACCCGTGCCGGCGTCGAAGGCGAGGGCGGCAGACTGTCGATTCACGCGCCGTTGATCGATCTTTCCAAGGCCGACATTATCCGTACCGGCGCCGCGTTGGGCGTCGATTACGGCCTGACCGTCTCGTGCTATCAGGCCGATGAACTCGGCCGGGCCTGCGGCGTCTGCGATTCGTGCCGCCTGCGCGCCGAGGGCTTCGCCGCCGCCGGTCTGCCCGATCCAACCACTTACCGCCGCTGATCATGGACTCTGACGTTTCCCCGAATACCGTACTCTGGCTGAGTTTCGCGGTGTCCTTCATGTTTGGCGCGATCGCCCAGAAGACCCATTTCTGCACCATGGGCGCCGTTTCCGACATCGTCAATATGCGCGACTGGGGCCGGATGCGGATGTGGCTGCTGGCCATCGGCGTGGCGATTCTCGGTTCGGCCGCACTGCATGCCGCCGGCCTGATCGACCTCGGCAAGTCGATCTACCGGACCCCCAACTTTACCTGGCTGTCCTACATCGTCGGCGGGCTGACCTTCGGCATCGGCATGGTCCTCGCCTCCGGTTGCGGCTCGAAGACGCTGATCCGGATCGGCACCGGCAACCTCAAGTCGGTGGTCGTCTTTCTCGTCCTCGGCCTGGTCGCCTACATGACCATGCGCGGGTTTCTCGGCTACTTCCGGGTCAATGTGCTGGAAAAAGTGGCGCTCACGCTGCCGGCCGGGCAGGATCTACCGGCGCTGCTGACAGCGGCCGGCATGGCGCCGCAAACGGCCTTTCTGCTGGCCGTCATCGCCATCGGCGGCGGGCTGACGGCCTTCTCCCTGCTGAAACGCGATTTCTGGACCGTCGACAACCTGCTCGGCGGATTGGGCGTCGGGCTGGCCGTCGTCGCCGCCTGGTACGTCAGCGGCCATCTCGGCTATGTCGCCGAACATCCGGAAACGCTGGAGGAAGCCTTCCTGGCGACCAACAGCGGGCGGATGGAGTCGCTGACTTTCGTCGCCCCGCAGGCCTATGCGCTGGAACTGCTGATGCTGTGGTCGGATACCAGCCGCAAGCTGACCATCGGCATCGCCTCGGTGCTCGGCGTCATCGCCGGCTCGGGCTGCTGGGCGCTGATCACCCGCAGTTTCCGCTGGGAAGGCTTCGCCAGTGTCGAAGACACCGCCAGCCACCTGATCGGTGCGGCGCTGATGGGTTTCGGTGGCGTGATCGCCATGGGCTGCACGGTTGGGCAGGGCATTTCCGGCTTTTCGACGCTGGCCGTCGGGTCGATCATCACTTTCCTGGCCATCGTCGCCGGTGCGGCGGCGATGCTGAAGTTCCAGTACTGGCGCCTGATGCGCGAGGCTTAAGCGGCCTCATCGTCGCGCAGTTTCTCGATGACCAGCGGAAAGGCGCCGGAGCCGAGCAGGGCGATGGCGGAAACGATGAAGGCCAGACCGGCCATCGGGTCGTCGAGGATCGGGTGAAGGCTGGCGCCAAAGCCGGCGAGGCTGATCGCGCCGGGAATGGCACAGAGCACACCGAGTGTGCTCAGGACGATAAAAGACAACGGGTAGCGGCGCATGGCGCGAGCTTACGCCAGTCGGGGCCGATCCGCGAACCATCGGCAAGTTTTGTGTTCTGAACAAGGGATCGGCCGGCATGCCACTTGCTGTATGCCATCAGCGCCCGACTTTTTCGACAGAAACCAGACAAAACCGCCGATGAACGCCCCGGAATCCCTGCCCCTTGAATTTCCCGTCTTCGACAACAGCTTCGCCGCGCTGCCCGAGACCTTCTACACCCGCCTCGCGCCGCAGCCCCTGCCGGCCCCCTACGTCGTGGCCAGCAGCGCCGAAGTGGCCGGGCTGATCGGCCTGCCGGCCGGTTTGCTGGAAACCCAGGAGTTCGCCGAGATATTTGCCGGCAATCAGCCGCTGCCCGGGGCCGACCCGCTGGCGGCCGTCTATTCCGGCCACCAGTTCGGTGTCTGGGCCGGCCAGTTGGGCGATGGCCGGGCGCATCTGCTCGGCGGTCTGCGCAATCCGCAGGGCCACTGGGAAATCCAGCTCAAGGGCGCCGGCCGTACCCCCTACTCGCGCGGTGCCGACGGGCGCGCCGTGTTGCGCTCCTCGATCCGCGAGTTTCTCTGTTCCGAGGCGATGGCCGGTCTGGGCATCCCGACGACGCGGGCGCTCTGCGTCATCGGTGCCGATCAGCCGGTGCGCCGCGAGGAAATCGAGACGGCTGCGGTGGTCACCCGCGTCGCGCCCGGTTTCGTGCGCTTCGGCTCCTTCGAGCACTGGGCTTCGCGCGACCGCCATAGCGAACTGCAGCAACTGGCCGACTACGTCATCGACACCTTCCGCCCGGAATGCCGGGCTGCCGCCAACCCCTACGATGCCCTGCTGCGCGACGTCTCGCGGCGGACCGGCGAACTGATGGCGCAGTGGATGGCGGTCGGCTTCATGCACGGCGTGATGAACACCGACAACATGTCCATCCTCGGCCTGACCCTGGATTACGGCCCGTTCGGCTTCATGGAGGCATTCGACGCCGGCCATATCTGCAATCACTCCGACCATCAGGGGCGTTACACCTACCGCAACCAGCCGCACGTCGCACAATGGAACCTGTATTGCCTGGCCGATGCCTTCCTGCCACTGATCAAGCGCCCGAAACAGGCGCGCGACGCGATCGACGAAACCTATGGCGATGCCTTCGGCGCAAGCTTCGAGCGCCTGATGCGCAGCAAGCTCGGCCTGCATTCCGGGCTGGCCGACGACGAGGACTTCGTCGGCGAAACCTTCGGCCTGCTGCAACAGCATCGGCCGGACTTCACGCTGTTCTTCCGTGCGTTGGCCAAACTGCCGGCCGTGCTCGACCGGGAGAATGCGGCAAAAACCGATGCCCCGTTGCGCGATCTGTTTGTCGACCGCGCCGCCTGCGATGCCTGGTTGGCCACCTGGCGGGCCAGGCTGGCCCAGACGCCGTGGCCGGATGGCGAGCGGCAGGCAGCGATGCGCGCCGCCAACCCGAAATACGTGCTGCGCAACTGGCTGGCCGAAAAGGCCATTCGCCAGGCCAAGGACAAGGATTTCTCAGAAGTTCGGCGCCTCCTCGCCTGCCTGCGCAAGCCGTATGACGAGCAGCCCGAATTCGAAGACTACGCCGCCCTGCCGCCGGACTGGGCGAGCGGCCTGGAAGTCAGCTGTTCGAGTTGATTCCGGCAAGTCTTGCCAGGATCGCCCGGGCGACCAGCGGGCTGGCCGGCAACAGGGTGTGAACGACCGGCAGGCGGACTTCGTCGACTATCCATGCGGCGCTGATTTCCGCCACGGCGACGACTCCGTCATTGGCTTCGCCGGCGAAAGGCCCACGCGTTGCCGCAATGCCGCGCACCCCGAAGATACCGGTGGTCGGTGCGGAAATCGCCGGCACATGCTGCATCCGTTGTTCCGAAGCCAGCAATTGGCCGCAATCGCGGGTCAGTAGCCGGTAGAGCGGCTGGTCGTGCAGCAATTTCGCCAGCCGGGAGGCGCCAATCGGCGAGCCCAGCAGGAATACCCGGTGCGGTTGCCGGGTGCCGGCTGGCAGGGTGCCGAGGGCAGCACGAATCAGCACGCCGCCCAGCGAGTGGCCGATCAAAACATAGTCGCCCTGCCCGGCCAGGTGGGAAATGCGGGCGGCGAGTCGCCCGGCGATGGCCGGGAAGCTCTCGAAACTGGTCGCGTAGCCAAACGTGCCGGTCTGCATACCGGCCCGCCGCAAATGCCAGAGCATCGGCCAGCCGGAAAGCGGCGAACGTCCCATGCCGTGGACGAAAAGCGCGTGTAAGGCGGCGGGAGTCTCGATGGGCATTGCCAGTGCTCCGCTTGGCGCCGGTGAACGACGATCGTAAAAAAGGCCGGCGGGATTGCTCCCCCGGCCTTTTGCTTTTGGCAGTACGTCTTACTGGACTTGCTGGATACCGGCCAGTGTCCAGCCGCGGCTGCCGTCGCGCGGCTTGGTCATGTTCCAGATTTCGTCGAACGGGCCGGTCGGCGCGTTCTTCTCTTCGCGGATCAGGCCGTGGAAACGGATGCTGACGATATAGCGGCTGGCCTCTTCGGCGACATCGAGGACTTCGGCGTTCAACTGCACGACGTCGGTTTCCTGCGCTGCAGCACCGCGTTCGGCCATGCCCATCTTGATTTCGGCGAACATTTCCGGCGTGGTGAATTCGCGGATGTCGTCGAGATTGCCGGCATCGTTGGCAGCTTGCAGGCGGATGAAGTTGACCTTGGCGTTACGGACAAAGCCATCGACATCGAAGTCGGCCGGGATGGAGCCAGTCGTCGCTGCACTTTCGTTGGCTGCCGCGGCGGCGTAGGTCGAACCGCCGGCCGGGGTGAATTCCGGCTTGGGCGGCTGGGCGCCACCGTAGCCGGCACCGGCGTACTGCATGCCACCCGGCTGACTGGCCGCGGCCTTCTTGCGCATCACGAAGCCGATCACCATGACCACCGCCATGATCAGCAGGCCGATCATCATCATGTTGGCCAGGCCTTCACCGAAGCCGAAATGCGAGGCCAGAGCGGCCAGACCAAGACCGGCGGCGAGGCCGGCCAGCGGGCCCATCCACGAACGCTTGGGTTGCGCGGTCGGCGCGGCGGCCGGCGTGGCCGGTGCGGCTTGGGTCGGTTGCTTGGTTGCCGACGGGGCGACCGACTGGCGTTGCATGCCGGTCGAACCGCCGCCACCCAGGCGCTTGGCTTCGGCGTCGCCGATGCTCAGCGTAAAGCCGAGGATCAGGGCGGCGGCCATCAGAGCGAAATTCTTCATCGTTGTCTCCATGTGGAAAAGTTACAGCCGCTAGTCTAACCGCGTCTTGGACCCGGAAAAACTACAATAAGCCGCACTTAGTGTTCGTGAAAAATGGAGTATCGAGCTAACGGAATAGGGCGGCGACGGCGGCCGGATTGGACGGGAAATAGAAATGCACGTAGGAGGCGGTCAGCCGTTGCTGCCGGAAGATCGCTTCGCCGTCCCGGCCGTCGGCGGTTTTCGCCCGGACCAGCGGCAGCAGCGGGGTTTCGCTTTGCGAGTAATGGAAAGTGTGACCGGCCAGCCGGCCTTCCGGCAGTTCGGCAAATTGCGTGCCGAGGGCGGCCAGGCGCTGCTGCATCACCGCCCGGCCCGGCAGCAGCCCGGCAAACCGATGGCTGGCGCCGGTCTTGTCGGTGACTTCGGCGAACAGGCTCATCATGCCGCCGCATTCGGCGAGCAGCGGTTTGCCGGCTGCGACATGGGCGTGCAAGGCCGACCACAGATCGTCACGGGCGGACAGCGTTGCGCCATGCAGCTCCGGATAGCCGCCGGGCAGCCAGATGGCGTCGCAGTCAGGCAGCGGATCGCCAGCGAGCGGCGAGAAGAAGCGTAGTTCGGCGCCGAGGCTGCTCAGCGTTTCCAGGTTGGCCGGGTAGATGAAACCGTAGGCGGCATCGCGGGCGATGGCGATGCGCCGGCCGGCCAGGAGCGGCGCAATGGTCGGTGGCGGGGTGTCGGCAAAGGCGATCGGGGCGGGCAGATCGACCGTCGCGGTGGCGGCCAGCGCGTCGGCCAGGCGGTCGAGACGTCCTTCCAGATCGTCGATTTCGGCCGCCTGCAGCAGGCCGAGGTGGCGTTCGGGCAGCGCTGCCTCGGGGTTGCGCGGCAGGGCGCCGAACCAGCCCATGCCGGCCGGCCGGCTATCGCGCAGCAATTCGGTATGGTGGGCGCTGCCGACCCGGTTGGCCAGCACCCCGGCAAAGGGCAGGCCGGGGCGATAGGTGGCCAGGCCGTGGGCCACCGCGCCAAAGGTCTGGGCCATCGCCCCGGCATCGATCATCGCCATCACCGGAATGTTGAAACGGCAGGCAATATCGGCGGCCGACGGCGTGCCGTCGAACAGCCCCATGACGCCTTCGACGAGGATCAGGTCGGAGTCCCTGGCGGCCCGGCTCAGTCGCCAGCTCGCATCGCCCTCACCGCACATCCCGAGATCGAGGTTCTGGCACGGCCGACCGCTGGCCACCGCGTGAATCTGCGGGTCGAGAAAATCGGGACCGCATTTGAAGACGGTGACGCGCCGGCCCTGGCGGGCGTGCAGCCGGGCCAGCGCGGCGGTGACGGTGGTTTTGCCTTGGCCGGACGAGGCGGCGGCGATCAACAGGGCGGGACAGGCGGTCATTTGATTTGTTTCCTTGGTGGCGGCGCAGGGCGCTCCGGCGTTTTCAGCGGAGCTTGCTCAGAACTCGAGGCCGGGCATGGCCTTGATGCCGCTCTGGAAGGCGTGCTTTTCCATGCCGATGTCGCTCACGGTGTCGGCCGCATCACGCAGCGCCTGCGGCGCCGCGCGGCCGGTGATGATGACGTGCTGCATCGGCGGCCGGGCAAGCAGCTTGGCGAGCACGGCATCGAGTTCGAGCCAGCCGTACTTGAAGGCGTAGGTCATTTCGTCGAGGACGACGAGGCCGATCTGCGGGTTGGCCAGATGCTCGCAGGCGACGCTCCAGGCGTGCTGCGCCGCTTTGGCGTCGCGTTCCTTGTCCTGGGTCTCCCAGGTGAAACCTTCGCCGCCGACATGCCAGCTGACCCCGGCCTGCTGGCGGAAAAAGGCTTCCTCGCCGGTATCGGAGCGGCCTTTGACGAACTGCACGACGCCGACCTTGAGGCCGTGGCCGAGGGTCCGGGCGACTACGCCGAAGGCGGCGCTCGACTTGCCCTTGCCGTTGCCGGTGTTGATTACCAGCACGCCGCGCTCTTCCTGGGCATCGGCGATCTTGCCGTCGACCACTTCCTTTTTGCGTTGCATGCGGGCGGTGTGGCGGGATTCCTGATCCAGGGTTTCGGTCATGGCTTGAGCGCTTCCTTGAGTTCGTCCAGGCCTTCGAGCAGGCGTGGGCCGGGGTAGAAAAAATTGTCACCGGAGAGCATGACCAGCGGCACGGGCAAGGCACCGAGGGCGGCATTGCACTGGCTGGCCGAGGTGGCGATGAAGTTGATCACGAGATCCGGGCGGCTGCCGGCGACCAGGGCCGGGATGCCGTCGTTGCCTGGCCCGTCGTCGAGATGGTGGATGCCGTCGACCGGATCGGCGAGGGTCAGGCCGGCCTGTTCGGCAAGGTCGCCGAGCACGGTGTTGCGGCTGTAGGAATAAGGTTTCTCGGCGCAGGCCGAAAGCAGCAGCACGCGCCGGCCGTGGCCGGGAAAATCGGCCAGGCGCTGGCGCAGCTCGCGACTAAACTGCCGGACGCGGGCCGCACCATCAGGCGCCTCGCTCGCTTCGGCCAGGTCGCTCAGCATCCGTTCGGTTTCGGCCAGCGAGCGCGAGCCGCCGACGCGGAGCGCCTGGGTACCAGCCGGCGTGACCTGTTGCAGAACCTCGGCCTTGGTCAGCGTCGAGGTTACCAGCAGATCGGGATGCAGGGCGGCGATGGCCGCCGCGTCCGGGTCGGCCACTCCGCCGGTGCGCGGCAGATCTTTCTTGTCGTAGCGCGAAACGCCGACGATGCATTCGCCACGGCCAAGCCAGTCGAGGGCAATGCTCAGGTAAGGCGATTGACTGACGATGCGCGGACAACCGGCCTGGGCGCTCAGCGCAGCGATGCCGAGCAGGGTAAAGCAGAGAATACGGATCAGCGGAAGCATGAAAGTCCTTGCAATGGCGGCGCGGTCAGCGGGGAATGAAGCCGATCAGGCCATCGATTTCGACGGCCTGCAGCGGGTGCTGGTAGAGCGCCGAGAGGTGTTCGGCGGTCAGCATCTCGCGGACCGGGCCGAGTTCGTGGCGGCCATCGCCGTGGATCAGCAAGGCGCGGTCGCAGTAGCGCCAGGCCAGGGCCGGTTCGTGCAGCACCATGATGACGCCGGCCCCGCAGTCGCGGGCCGCCGCGGCGAACAACTCGAGCACGGCGATCTGGTGATTGAGGTCGAGATGAGCGAGCGGCTCGTCGAGCAGGTAGAGCGGGGCCGCCTGGGTGAGCAGCGTGGCGACGGCCAGACGTTGCCGTTCGCCGCCGGACAGGGTCTGCACCTCGCGTTTTTCCAGTTCGGCCAAGCCGACGGCGCGCAAGGCGGCGCGGGCGATTTCGGCGTCGCGCTCGCTTTCCCATTCCCAGCGCCCGAGATGCGGGTGGCGGCCGGTCAGTACAGTTTCCAGCACCGTCGACGCAAAGGCATCGCTATGCCGCTGTTCCAGCCAACCACGGCGGCGGGCCGCCTCGCGCGGGCCGAGTTCGGCGTAGGTCTGGCCGCCGAGCAGGACCTCGCCGGTATCGGCGGCGCGCAGGCCGGCGAGCACGGAGAGCAGCGTCGACTTGCCGGCCCCGTTGCGGCCGAGAATGGCCAGCCGCTCGCCCGGCTGCAGCGAGAAATTCAGGTCGAGACAGACCTGTTGCTGGGCGATGCTCAGGTTCAGCGTCCGGGCTTCGATCAACGGGGCGGCGTTCATCGCGGATGCCTCGACAGCAGGAACAGGAAGACCGGGACGCCGATCAGCGCGGTCAGCACGCCGACCGGCAGTTGCTGCGGGGCGATCAGGGTTCGGGCCAGCGTATCGGCCAGGACCAGCAGCGAACCGCCGGCCAGTACCGAGGCCGGCAGCAGCAGGCGCTGGTCGTTGCCGGTGGCGAGTCGCACCAGATGCGGCACGACCAGACCGACGAAGCCGATCGAGCCGGCCGTTGTCACCGAGGCGGCGGTGGCCAATGAGGCGAGCAGATAAATGGCAAAGCGCAAGCGGCCCACCGCAACGCCCAGCGCCTGGGCCTGCATCATGCCGCGCGCCAGCAGGTTGAGTTCGCGGGCGAAGGGCATGCACAGCGCCAGGGCGACCAGCAGGGCCAGCAAGGCCGGCCACCACTGGCCGGTTTGGCCAAGGTCGCCCATCAGCCAGAACAGCATGCCGCGCAACTTGTGTTCCGGGGCGATCGCCAGCATCAGGGCAACCAGCGCCCCGCAGCCGGCGGCGACGATGACGCCGGTGAGCAGCAGGCGGGTCTGCGTCCAGCTACCGTCGCCGTGCGCCAGGCCGAAAACAATGACCATGGCGCCGAGGGCGCCGAGAAATGCCAGGCCATCGATGCCGAGTACCGGCAGGCCGAGCAGGATGGCGAACATCGCCCCCACCCCGGCACCGCCGGAAATGCCCAGCACGTAAGGGTCGGCCAGCGGGTTGCGCAGGAGCACCTGCATCAGCGCCCCGGCCAGGGCCAGCAAGCCGCCGCAGGCGAAGCCGGCGAGTGCCCGCGGCAGGCGCAGTTCGCGCACGATGTCGGTGCCCGGTACGTCCTGCCCGAGCAGCGCCGCCAGGACGTCGATCGGGGGGATTTGCAAGCTGCCAACCATCAACGCCAGCCCGATGCTCAGCACGGCGAGCAGGCCGAGGCTGGTCAGGATCAGGAGGGCGCGACGGCTGGACGGCATGGATGCTTACTTGGGACTGTAGCGGACACCGACAAAGACATTGGTTCCCGGCGTGGCAAAGTCGCGGACCAGTTCGTAATCCTTGTCAAAAATATTGTTGGCGCGGGCGAATATCGTCCAGTCGGCAGCAACGCGGTAACTCGCCGAGAGGTTAACCACGGCATAGCCGGCGAGTTCCTGGGTGTTGCCGGCGTCGTTGTAGCGCCGTCCGCTGCCGAGAATTTCGCCGCCGATATTGAAGGCGCCAAAGTCCTTGCTCAAGCCCAGTTTCGCAATCTGGCGGGCCCGATAGCGCAACACTTTCTGCTGATCGGTATCTTCCGGATCCTGCAGGTCTAGGCTGGCGGAAAGTTTGTAGCTGTCCAACTGAGCGCTATAGGCCAGCGTCCAGCCGCTTAGCGTCGCCCGGGCGACATTGCTCGGCATCCACAGGCCGCTCGAATTCGGCGCCCACTCGATCAGGTTGCGTACGTCGTTGTGGTAGTAAGTCACCGAGGCGTGTTGCGAGGTCGTTTCATAGTGAATCGAGCCTTCACGGTTTTCCGAGGTTTCCGGTTTCAGGTCGGGATTGCCCGAGCCCGGCCAGTACATGTCGTTGAAGGTCGGCGCCTTGAAGCCGGTGCCGTAGGAAAGATTGCCGCGCCAGTTGGAAGAGAACTGGTAGCCATAGGCCAGCATCCCGGTGGTCTTGATGCCGAACTGGGAATTGTCGTCTTTTCTGACGTTGAGTTGCAGGCGGTGATCGGACAAATTCCCGGTCCAGCCAGCCAGGTAGGAGTTGACGCTACGTTCCTTCAACACATAGTTCACATTGCCGGAAACACTCTGCTCGACTCTTTCGGCAGCGAGCAAGGCGGTGCCGATCGGCAGTTTCAGGTCATTCTGCCATTGATACTGGATCTGCTCGGAGCGGATGTCGGAACCACGGACACCGTTGGTGAATTGCTGGCCATCGTCGGCGCTTTTGCCGATTTTGATCGTGCTGGTCCACGCTTCGGTCAGCTGGTTGCGGGTGTAGGCATTGGCCCCGTAGATGGTTTCGTTCTGCTTGTAATCCTTGGCCTTGGGGCTGGAGTCATAGCGATTCCAGCCATCGGAGAAAAGATAGCTGACGCCAAGCTCATGGCCTTTTTGCGGCGTGTAGGAAAGGCTGCCTGAACTGCTGGTCGTCTGAAACCCATCCTTGTCCGGGTTGTAGTACGAGTTTGCCGGATTGCGGACCGAGGTGTACGAGTCGCCGCGCTTGTCAGCCAGTTGGAAACTGTAGCGCCAGCCGCTGGCGCCGCCAGAAAATCCTGCGGCCAGCGCCGAGGTGTTCCAGGTGCCGTAGCCGGCTTCGGCGAACGCCTGGAAGGGGCCATCGCCGCGCTTGGTGAAAATCTGGATCACGCCGCCAATGGCGTCCGAGCCGTATAACGAGGAGCAGGAGCCGCGGATGATTTCGATGCGGTCTACCTGCTCCAGCGGGATGAAGCCCCAGGCCGGCGAACCGAGCGTCGCCGAGCCGAGACGCATGCCGTCTACCAGGACCAGGGCGTGGGAGTTGTTGCTGCCGCGAATGAAGACGCTGGAATCGGTGCCCATCCCGCCCTTCTGGTTGATTTCGATGCCGGGTTGGCGGGCCAGCAATTCGTTGATCGTTGCCGTCGGGCCGGCACTGCGGATTTCTTCCGATTCGATCACCGTGACATCGGACAGGATTTCGCTGGCGCGCTGGGCCTGACGGGTTGCGGTGACGACGATGGTATCGAGTGCCGCCAGTTGCTGGGCCTCGGCCGGTGCAACAAAGATGAGCGGCAGCAGCGCTGCCAGCGGCTTCAAACGTGGATTCATGAGTCTTCCTTTCCCGGCGGGCGTCCCCGCATGCCGGAACAGCATTGAGAAGGAAGCGCAGGGAGAACGGCGGATCGCGAGAGCCGGCGCCACACCCCCGTGGCACTTCCGTGATTTGTCTCAGGCCGGTATCCGGGCTCACAAGTCTTGACGCGTCGCCTTCCCAGGTCTTCACCCAGTGGCATTTTGACGCGCCCGCACTTGCTTACCGTTGCGGGGGCAGCAGCGGATTAGTCTCCTTGGAGACGCACCGCTTTCCCGTTTAACTGCGCTTGGAGAAACCTCGCACAGCACCTGACACGCCGCGCATTCTACATGGGCAGGGCTGGCACCGCACCAGAAAAATGTCTTTGACTTCCGATAAACCACTTTGAGAATAAAGGCTTAGTCCTTGACCACGCGGCATTTTTCCAACTATAGTGCGGTCCATGAATAGCGAACTCGAAGCGCTGGAAGCCAAGATTGAACAGGTCGTCGCCCTGGTTCACCAGTTGCGCGCCGAGAATGAGGTGCTGAAGAATCAGATCGCCGCAGCCGAAGTCGAGAGGTTGCATCTGCGGCAGACCATGACGCTGGCCCGCGAGCGTCTGGAAGGCCTCGTGGACAAGCTGCCAGAGGATGCCTGAGATGAGCACCGAGCCGAATTTCCTTGACGTCAAGATCATGGGCCGCGAATACCGCGTCGCCTGTACGCCCGAAGAGCGCGATGCGCTGCTGCTGGCGGTCGATCTGGTCGACAACAAGATGCGCGAAATCGCCCAGCGCACCAAGAGCACCATCGCCGAGCGCGTCGCCGTGATGGCGGCGCTCAACATCGCTCACGAGTACCTTTCCGGCGCCTCCACAGGGGCGGAAAATACTCTTGGCGAAGCGGTTGATACTTCCGACGCAAAGCGTAGAATCGGTGACATGGGAGCACGAATCGATACCGTGCTTGCGCCCCAGCAGCAACTGGATCTGTAGTCATTTGCTGCTGACCCCGGCGCCGCCCGCCGAGCGTCCCCTGCGGTGTTTGTTAAGGCCATATATTCCTTGAACCAATGCTAATTGGCATCGGTTGCGAACCATCGAAACCGCTGTTGTGCGCACTCTTCGTCGGGTGTGCCTGAAGCGGAAGGAACGTAGCCACTCTGGACCCAGGTTCAGGATGCCGGCCTGACGGCACTCGCGGGGGCCTATCTCCAACGGGTGGCAGATTCTCTGCCACCCGTTTCTATTTCCGAAACAGTGACATGCAATACTGGTTGATGAAATCCGAGCCCGATGAGGTTTCAATCGACGACCTCGCCGCCGCGCCCGCCCAGACCTTGCCGTGGTTTGGCGTGCGTAATTACCAGGCGCGCAATTTCATGCGCGATGCGATGCAGGTCGGCGATCTCGCCTTCTTTTATCACTCCGGCTGTGCCGAGCCGGGCATCGCCGGCATTTGCGAAGTGTGTTCGGCAGCTTATCCGGACGCCACGCAGTTCGAGTCGACCATCACAACGGGGGCTGGTCGCAGGGATAATCCGTATTTCGATGCAAAAGCAACGCCGGATAATCCACGCTGGCTGCTACGCGACGTGCGTTTCATCGCCAGGACGCGTTTCGTTTCGCTTGGCGAGTTGCGGCGTCATCCGGAGCTTGCCGGCATGCGCCTTCTGGCGCGCGGCAATCGTTTGTCGATCATGCCGGTGGCAGAAGCGGAATGGGATTTCATCGTCGAGCATCTGCTCATGCTTAACCAACTGAAAAGGTCTTGAGAATGGCTGTTGAATGGCTGATTGCCTATTTGTTGCTGGGGGCCTTGGTCGGGGTTTTTGCCGGTTTGCTGGGGGTTGGTGGGGGCGGCATCATGGTCCCTCTGCTGACCGCGATGTTTGCTGCCCAGGGCGTGGGTAGCGAGCATCTGGTCCATCTGGCGCTCGGCACATCGATGGCGGCCATTGTCCTGACCTCGATTTCCAGCCTGCGTGCGCATCATGCGCACGGCGCGGTGCGCTGGGACATCGTCAAGGCGATTGCGCCAGGCGTCCTGCTCGGCACCTTCGCCGGCACTTTCGTTGCCTCGCAAGTGCCGACGCGCCCGCTGGCGATATTCTTTGCCTGCTTCATGGCCTACGTCTCGCTGCAGATGATCCTCAACGTCAAGCCGAAACCGTCGCGCAATCTGCCCGGCCCCGTTGGCATGGCCGGAGTGGGCGGGGGCATTGGCATCATCTCGGCCTTGGTGGCGATCGGCGGCGGTTCGCTCTCGGTACCCTTCATGACCTGGTGCAACGTCAAAATGCAGAACGCCATCGGCACTTCGGCCGCGATCGGCTTGCCGATCGCGCTGGCCGGAGCGCTGGGTTACCTGATCAACGGCTGGGGGAGCGCCGGTCTGCCGGACGGGTCGTTCGGCTATGTTTACCTGCCGGCTTTTGTGCTGATCAGCAGCGTTTCCTTTTTCACGGCGCCGCTCGGCGCCCGTCTGGCGCATCGCTTGCCGGTCGCGACGCTGAAGAGGATCTTTGCCGGAGTGTTGATCCTGCTCTCGGCAAAGATGCTGCACACGGTCTTTGCCGGCTGATCAGCAGCCCTTGAAAACGGGCTTGCGCTTGGCCAGAAAGGCCGCGAGGCCTTCCTTGTAGTCCTCGGTGTCGAGGAAGGCGAAAGACGCGGCTTTTTCCTCGTCGTTGAGCGGCCGGCCGCTTTGCAGCCGGCGTATCCACTGTTTGTGCCAGCTGGCGACGAGCGGTGCGCCGGCGCAGATCCGGCGGGCGGTGGCGTAAGCCTCGTCGACGCACTGGGCATCTGGCACGACGCGGCTGACCAGTCTTTTTTCGTAGGCTTCAGTGGCGGTCAGGATGCGCCCTTCGAGCAGGATTTCCTTGATGACTGCTGGGCCGGCCAGCTTGAGCAGGCCTTCCATTTCGCCGGGGTACATCGAGAAGCCGAGTTTGTTGATTGGCGCGCCGAAGCGGGCGCTTTCGCCGCTGATGCGCAGGTCGCAGACGCCGGCGATTTCGAGGCCGCCACCGATACAGGCACCTTGAATCAAGGCGACGGTCGGGTGCGGGCAATCGGCAATCGCATTCAGCGCGGCGGCGACTTGCCCGTGATAGTGCAATGCCTGGTCGAGCGTTGTGCGTCCGGTTACGAATTCTTCCAGATCGCCGCCGGCTGCGAAGGCTTCATGGCCGGCGCCGCGCATGACGACGCAGCGAATGCTGCGGTCGCCGGTGATTTTCGCCATGTTTTCGGCCAATTGCTGCCACATGCCGAGGTCGATGGCGTTGAGTTTTCCCGGGTTGTCGAGAGTAAGGGTGGCGATTTCGCCATTGATGTCGAGGTCGACAGTACTCATGGGCTGTTTCCGTTTTTTGGTTGAAGAATTATAGGCTTGAGTCCGGCAAATCGATTTTGGTCAGTCCTATATAAGATAGAATAATGCGCGCCGATATTCGGCAATTATTAATAGGGGAGAATAAGCCATGAGCAGCGCGATGTATGAGCGGATGCGGGCCAATCCGAAGTTCCAGGATCTTGTCACCAGACGGGGACGTTTTGCCTGGACCTTGGCCTTTGTTGTTTTGACCATGTTCTACGGTTTCGTGATGGTGGTCGCCTTCAATCCGGCGGCCTTGGGGCAGCCGGTGAGCGAAGGTTCGATGTTGACTGTGGGGGTCGCCGTCGAATTTTTCATGTTCGTTTTCTTCTGGCTGCTGACGGCAGTTTATGTCCGGCGTGCCAATACGGAATTCGACGCACTGACCCAGGAAATCGTCAAAGAAGCCTGGAAGGAGAACAAATAATGCGTCGCCTGACTCAACTCAGCACGGCTCTCGGCCTCTTCGCCGTCGCCGCCATGGCATATGCCGGCGGCCCGCTCGAAGGCGTTACCGAAAAACAGGCGACCAACTGGCACGCCATCATCATGTTCTGCATCTTCGTCGCGATGACGATGGGCATTACCTATTGGGCGGCCAGCCGCACCAAGTCGACCGCCGACTTCTACACGGCCGGTGGCGGCATTACCGGCTTCCAGAACGGCATGGCGATTGCCGGCGACTATATGTCCGCCGCCACGCTGCTCGGTCTGACCGCGATGGTGTACACCCAGGGTTACGACGGCTACATCTACATGCTGGCTTTCTTCGCCGGCTGGCCGGTCATCCTGTTCCTGATGGCCGAACGCCTGCGCAATCTCGGCAAGTTCACCTTTTCCGACATTACCGCCTATCGCCTCGATCAAGGCAAGGTGCGCACCATGGCGGCGATTTCCTCGCTGACCGTGGTCTGCTTCTATCTGATCGCCCAGATGGTCGGCGCCGGTCAGTTGATCAAGCTGCTGTTCGGTCTTGACTACAACGTCGCGATCTTCGCGGTCGGTATCCTGATGATGGTCTATGTCACCTTTGGCGGCATGGTTGCCACCACCTGGGTGCAGATCATCAAGGCTGGCATGCTGCTGGTTGGCGGTACGTTGGTGATGGTCCTGGCCTTCATGCAGTTCGATTTCTCGTTCCAGAATCTGCTGGAAAAAGCGACGGCCGTCCATAAGCTCGGGCCCAAGCTGATGTATCCGGGCAGCCTGCTGGCCGATCCGATCACCGCCATCTCGCTCGGCCTCGGTCTGATGTTCGGTACCGCCGGTCTGCCGCACATCCTGATGCGCTTCTTCACCGTGACCGATGCCAAGGAAGCCCGCAAGTCGGTGCTCTACGCTTCCGGTTTCGTTGCATACTTCTTCAACGTGATCTTCATCATGGGTCTCGCCGGCATCCTGATCGTCGGTCAGAATCCGGAGTTCTTCGAAGGCGGCGCGATTGGCGGCAAGCTGATCGGCGGCGGCAACATGGTCGCCATGCATCTGGCCAAGGCGGTCGGCGGCAACATGCTGCTCGGCTTCCTGGCTGCCGTTGCCTTCGCCACCATCCTGGCCGTCGTTTCCGGTCTGGCTCTGGCCGGCGCTTCGGCGATCTCGCATGACATTTATGCCCGTGTGATCATGAAGGGTCAGGCATCCGAGGCGACGGAAATTCGTGTCTCGCGGATTGCCACGATCTGCCTCGGCTTTGTCGCCATCGTGCTCGGCATCCTGTTCGAAAAGCAGAACATCGCCTTCATGGTCGGCCTGGCCTTCGGTGTGGCGGCGGCCGCCAACTTCCCGGTGCTCATCCTGTCGATGTACTGGAAGGGGCTGACGACTCGTGGCGCGTTGTTCGGCGGCTACGGCGGCCTGCTTTCGGCGGTCATGTTCGTGGTCCTGTCGAAGTCGGTGTGGGTCGATGTGCTGCACAATGCGGCACCGCTCTTCCCCTACACCCAGCCGGCCCTGTTCGCGATGCCGATTGCCTTCCTGCTCGCCTACATCTTCTCGAAGACCGACAGCAGCGTTCGCGCCGGTAAGGAAATCGAGGCCTTCGAAGATCAGTATGTGCGTGCCCAGACTGGCTTCGGTGCTTCGGGAGCCAGCAACCACTAAGTTCTTCCGGAACCGTAAAAACCCGGCGACATGCGTCGTCGGGTTTTTTTGTCCGCAATTAATGGCGCTTCCAGCAGCGGTGGTGTAGATTCGCCCCCTTCGCTGCCCAGCCAGCGTCGTCCTCAAGGGGGTATGGTGAAACGAGGAATCGAGCCGACATCGGTCGAGCGCAAAATGCGGGAGGATGATTTCATCGTCTCGAAAACCAACGCCAAAGGCATCATTACTTACGGAAATCCGATTTTCATCGAATTTTCGGGGTATACCGAAGAAGAGCTACTTGGCTCACAGCACAATATCATTCGTCATCCGGACATGCCGCGAGCGGCATTCAAACTGGCCTGGGACACGATTGCATCGGGCAAGGAATTTTTCGGCTATGTAAAGAACATGGCCAAGGATGGCAGTTTCTACTGGGTCTTTACCCATATCACCCCGGATTTCGACTCGCGCCGCAATATTCTCGGCTATTCCTCGGTGCGTCGTTGTCCGCGGCCGGGCGCCATAGCGAAAATCGAGCCGGTCTATCGCCAGATGCTCGCGGCCGAACGCGCAGCCGGATCGCGCGAGGCAATTGCCGCCGGCACGGCGGTTTTGCTCGATTTGCTGCAACAGACAGGAATGAGTTATGAAGAACTCGTCTTTTCCCTTTAAACGCCTGCTGCTCGGCTTGCTGATCGGTCTCGGGCTGGCGGCCGGCTATTTTGCGGCGTGGGCGCCGGTCGTCTTTCTCGTGCCGGCGCTCGTTCTCGTTTTCCGCTTGGATGGTGCCGCTCAGACTCCGCTCACCGAACTGGATGGCCTGCTGCAACAGATCGGACAGGGCAAACTGACCGGCAGAATGCCGCATTCGCTCGGCGCGCCCATGCTGGAGAGCATTCGCGTCAACCTGAACTCGGTGCTTGACCAGACGGAAACGGCATTTCGGGAAATTCTCGGGGCGATGAGCGCGTCCTCTGAAAACCGCAACTGGCGGCGTCTGCAAACCACCGGCCTGCACGGCACCTTCAGCGATGTGCTCGACCAGATGCAGGTCTTGCTCGACCGCTTGGGGGCGGCCCAGGAGTCGATAGCCCGCGAGGCCTTGTTGTCGAGAATTTTTCTGCGCTCCGAACGCGGCCTCTCGATGGCCATCAATCACGTCAGTGCGGCGCTTGGCGAGGTCGATGAGAACGCCCAGCAAGCAAAATCCCTGGCCAGCGACTTCGCCAGTTCGGCCAGCGACATGGCCGAAGCTTCCGGCCGGATGGCGCTGGCTCTTGGACTGGCGCAGGAGTCCGCCGGTAACGGCGTACAGGCACTGGACGACCTGAACAGCAAGGCCAATGTAATCAGCCAGCTGACCGGCCATATCGATGCCATCGCCAAACAGACCAATCTGCTCGCCCTCAATGCGGCGATCGAGGCGGCGCGGGCCGGCGAGGCGGGACGCGGCTTCGCGGTGGTCGCCGATGAAGTGCGCAAGCTCGCCGACCAGTCGTTGCGGGCATCGGAAGAAATTGCCGCAGCCATCCGCGCCATATCCGGTTCGATGCAATGGGCCACGCAACAGATCGGCACCCTGAGTGATTCCGTCTCGGATGCCCGTACCACCGCCGATGCCTTCGGCGAAAAGCTTACCCGCTCAGCCGGTTCGGCCGATCAGGTTGGCGAGCTGACCACGGCGATTGGAGCCGGTGCCCAGTCGATGGGCGAATCGATGCGCCTGGTTGCCCTTGCTCAGAAGGCGCGGGCCGACGTGACGGCGATCCTGCATGGCGAGGAACTCGACGTCAATGCCCTGCCCGAGATCGAGCGCGAGGCCATTGCCGTCGTTCAGACCCGGAAATGGGTGACCGGCAGTGCCGATCGCGAAGCGCTGATTGGCATCTATGATCGGCTGTTCTCAAGTATCGAGAGTGAAATGCACTAAAACTGCCGCGGCAGTTGCGTCGCCGTCAGGGATTCTTGGCGGCGGCGCTTTCGTGCATCCGGGCCAGCGCATCGCGCCCGGACAGCAAGTGATCGTGCATGGTCTTTTCGGCCTTTTCCGTATCGCCCGCTTCAAACGCCGCCATGATCGTGCGATGCTCTTCGAGCGATTGCTGCAGACGACCTTCGAGCGACAGCGAGTGCAGCCGGGATAGTTTCAATACCTTGCGCAAATCCTGGATGACTGAAAGCAACCAGCGATTGTTGGCCAGTTCCTGGATGCGCCGGTGAAACTCCTGATTGGCCTCGAAAAAGGCATCGATCCGGCCTTCCTTCGCGGCCAGTTCGAGCTTTTCGTGAATGGCCCGCAGTTCGCGCGTATGCGCCGGTTTGGCGCGGCGCACCGCGTCGACCACGCAACGCCCTTCGAGCAAGGCCATCAACGGAAAAATGTCGTCCATGTCCTGGCGCGAAATCTCGGTGACGTAACAACCGCGCCGTGGACGCAGTTCAACCAGCCCTTCCGAAACCAGAACCTTGAGTGCTTCGCGGAGTGGCGTGCGCGAAATGCCGTACTCCTCGGCGAGTTTCTGCTCGTCGATCCAGGTGCCCGGCGTCAGTTCATGGGCGTAAATGCGTTGACGCAAGCGTTCGGCCACTTCCTGATAAAGCGCGGTTGGTGCAATACGGGTCATGTTTTCGGTGTGGTGTGATTGAGCAAGTCAATACGTGGCTGACTTGCGTCCATAATTATGGATAAAGTATTATGCTGGGCTTGGTATGTCAAGCTGGGCCCGGAAGCGTAGAATTTTGGATTCTGCAGCATCGGCCTGAAAAATCGAATCGGCGAAAGGTGTCTCATGTCTGAAAAATTCTTTGATTCCAATAACCTGGATGCCTGGACCAAGGCAGCCGCGAAACACTCTCCGGGTGGCGAAGTCAGGAATCTGGACTGGAATACGCCGGAAGGTCTGGCGGTCAAGGCGTTGTACACCAAAGCCGACGTCGAGTCGCTGGAATTCGCCGACACCCTGCCCGGCTTCGCACCTTATCTGCGTGGCCCGCAGCCGACGATGTACGCCGTCAAGCCGTGGACCATCCGCCAGTACGCCGGCTTCTCCACCGCCGAGGCCTCCAATGCCTTCTACCGCAAGGCACTGGCCGCCGGCGGTCAGGGCGTCTCGGTGGCTTTCGATCTGGCGACGCACCGCGGCTACGACTCCGACAATGCCCGCGTCACCGGCGACGTCGGCAAGGCCGGCGTCGCGATCGACTCGGTCGAAGACATGAAGATCCTCTTCGACAGCATTCCGCTCGACAAAGTCTCGGTGTCGATGACGATGAACGGCGCCGTGCTGCCGATTCTCGCCGGCTACATCGTTGCCGCCGAAGAACAGGGCGTGGCGCAGGACCAGTTATCCGGCACCATCCAGAACGACATCCTCAAAGAATTCATGGTGCGGAACACCTACATCTATCCGCCCAAGCCGTCGATGAAGATCATCGCCGACATTTTCGGCTACACGGCGCAGCACATGCCGAAATTCAACTCGATCTCGATTTCCGGCTATCACATCCAGGAAGCCGGCGCCAACCAGGCCATCGAGCTCGCCTTCACGCTGGCCGACGGCATGGAATACGTGCGCACCGGCGTCGCGTCCGGCATGGACGTCGATACGTTTGCCGGCCGCCTGTCCTTCTTCTGGGCGGTGGGCATGAATTTCTACCTGGAAATCGCCAAGATGCGTGCTGCCCGTTTGCTGTGGCACCGCATCATGACCAAGTTCAATGCCAAGAGCCCGAAGTCGATGATGCTGCGCACGCACAGCCAGACTTCTGGCTGGTCGCTGACCGAGCAGGACCCGTACAACAACGTCGTCCGCACCACCATCGAAGCGATGGCGGCGGTCTTCGGTGGCACCCAGTCGCTGCACACCAACGCGCTCGACGAAGCGATCGCGCTGCCGACCGAGTTCTCGTCGCGCATCGCCCGCAACACGCAGCTGATCATCCAGGAAGAAACCCACATCACCAATGTCGTCGATCCGTGGGCTGGTTCCTACATGATGGAGAAGCTGACCCAGGACATGGCCGACAAGGCCTGGGGCATCATCGAGGAAATCGAGGCGATGGGCGGCATGACCAAGGCCGTCGAATCCGGCTGGGCCAAGATGCAGGTCGAAACCTGCGCGGCCGACAAGCAGGCGCGCATCGACTCCGGCAAGGACGTCATCGTCGGCGTCAACAAGTACAAGCTGGCCAAGGAAGACGCGATCGACATTCTCGATATCGACAACCATGCCGTGCGTGACGCGCAGGTCGCCCGCCTGAAGAACATCCGCGCCAGCCGCGATAGCGCTGCCGTCAATGCGGCTCTCGAAGCCTTGACAGCGGCCGCTGAGTCCGGTCAGGGCAACCTGCTCGACCTGACCGTCAAGGCGATGCGTCTGCGCGCCACGGTCGGTGAAGTGTCCGACGCCCTGGAAAAGGTCTTCGGCCGTTTCCGCGCCAACAACCAGACCATTTCGGGAGTGTACGGAGGTGTCGTGGAAGGTCAGGAAAGCTGGGAAAGCATCAAGGCCGATATCGCCAAGTTCGCCGAAGAAGAAGGCCGCCGGCCGCGCATCATGATCGCCAAGCTCGGTCAGGACGGTCATGACCGGGGCGCTAAGGTGGTGGCCACCGCTTTCGCCGACCTCGGCTTCGACATCGACATGGGACCGCTGTTCCAGACGCCGGACGAGGCGGCCCGCCAGGCCATTGAAAACGACGTCCATGCGATCGGTGTCTCGTCGCTGGCCGCCGGCCACAAGACGCTGCTGCCGGAGCTGGTCAAGTCGCTGCAGGCGCAAGGCGCCGACGACATCATCGTGTTCGCTGGCGGGGTCATTCCGGCCCAGGATTACGACTATCTCTACCAGGCTGGCGCCAAGGCCATCTTCGGGCCGGGCACCCGGATCGAGGATTCCGCCATTCGCGTGCTGGAAGAAATTCGCAAGGCCCGCGGCTGATCACTGGATGAATTTGCGCGATAGCCACGTGCCGACTCATTCTCTTTCGTCGGCCGACCAGACGCTGATCGATGGCGTGCTGGCCGGTCAGCGGCGGGCGCTCGCCAAGGCCATCACGCTGATCGAATCGACCCGTGCCGATCATCAGCAACGGGCCCAGCAGGTGCTGAACGCCTTGCTGCCGAAAACCGGCGGTGCCATTCGGGTCGGCATTTCCGGGGTGCCGGGAGCCGGTAAATCGACTTTCATCGAGGCGCTCGGCGTCTGGCTGATCGAGCAGGGCAAGAAGCTGGCTGTGCTCGCCGTCGACCCCTCGTCGTCGGTGTCCGGTGGCTCCATCCTCGGCGACAAGACGCGCATGGAGCAGTTGTGCCAGCGCGAGGAAGCCTTCATCCGGCCTAGTCCGTCGGCCGGTTCGCTGGGCGGCGTGGCCGAGAAGACGCGCGAAGCGATGTTGTTGTGCGAGGCGGCCGGCTTCGACGTGATCATCGTCGAAACGGTCGGGGTCGGTCAGTCGGAAACGACGGTGGCCGGCATGGTCGATATCTTCTGTCTGCTGCAGTTGCCGAATGCCGGCGACGATTTGCAGGCGATCAAGAAGGGCATCGTCGAGATCGCCGATCTGGTGGTCATCAACAAGGCCGATATCGACCCGCGCGCCAGCGCAGTGGTCCGCGCCCAATGGAAGAACGCGCTGCACATGCTGCGCCCGGCCTCAAAGAACTGGTCGCCACCGGTCCTGACCGCCAGTGCCTTGCACAAGGAAGGCATCGTCGAGTTCTGGGAAGCGATCGAGAAATACCGCACGGCGCTGACGCCGACCGGCGAATTCGCCGCCAAGCGCCAGCATCAATCCTTGAGCTGGATGTGGCAACTGATCGATTCCGGTTTGCGCCAGCATTTCCGGCATCACCCGCGCGTCCGGGAAAATCTGCCGGCGCTGACTTTATCCGTCGAACAGGGCAATACGACTCCGGCTGCCGCCGCGTATGCGCTGCTCGATTATCTGAAACACTGATTTCTTTGAATTACCCGCACCATTTAGGGAGATTCCTCTATGCATGACATCATTCGACAGCTGGAAGAAAAGCGTGAATTGGCCCGCCTCGGCGGTGGCCAGAAGCGCATCAACAGCCAGCACAAGAAGGGCAAGCTGACCGCCCGCGAACGTATCGAGCTACTGCTCGATCCGGAATCCTTCGAAGAGTGGGATTTGTTCAAGGAGCACCGCTGTACCGATTTCGGTATGGATCAGGCTGAAAAGATCCCCGGCGACGGCGTGGTCGTCGGCTACGGTACGGTCAACGGCCGTCTGGTCTTCGTTTTCTCGCAGGACTTCACTGTATTCGGCGGTTCGCTGTCGGAAACCCACGCCGAGAAGATCTGCAAGGTGATGGACCATGCAATGAAGGTCGGCGCCCCGGTGATCGGCCTCAATGACTCGGGCGGCGCCCGCATCCAGGAAGGCGTTGCCTCCCTCGGCGGCTATGCCGACGTGTTCCAGCGCAATGTGATGGCCTCCGGCGTCGTGCCGCAGATCTCGATGATCATGGGCCCCTGTGCCGGTGGCGCGGTGTACTCGCCGTCGATGACCGATTTCATCTTCATGGTGAAAGATTCGTCCTACATGTTCGTGACCGGTCCGGAAGTCGTCAAGACCGTGACCCACGAAGACGTTACCGCCGAAGAACTGGGTGGTGCCGTGACCCACACCAGCAAATCCGGTGTCGCCGACCTGGCCTTCGAGAACGACGTCGAAGCGCTCGGCATGCTGCGCCGCTTCATGAATTTCCTGCCGGCCAACAACCGCGAAAAGCCGCCGGTCACGCCGACCAACGATCCGGTCGACCGCTTCGACTATTCGCTCGACACGCTGGTGCCGGACAATACGAACAAGCCGTACGACATGAAGGAACTGCTCGTCAAAGTGGTCGACGACAATGACTTCTTCGAATTGCAGGCTGATTACGCCAAGAACATCATCATCGGCTTCGGCCGCATCGACGGCCATCCGGTCGGCATCGTCGCCAACCAGCCGCTGGTGCTGGCCGGCTGTCTGGACATCAAGTCCTCGATCAAGGCCGCCCGTTTCGTCCGTTTCTGCGACGCCTTCAACATTCCGGTCGTCACCTTTGTCGATGTGCCGGGCTTCATGCCGGGCACCCAGCAGGAATACGGCGGCATCATCAAGCACGGCGCCAAGCTGCTTTACGCCTATGCCGAATGTACCGTGCCGAAGGTTACCGTGATCACCCGCAAAGCCTACGGCGGCGCTTACGACGTGATGTCGTCCAAGCACCTGCGCGGCGACGTCAACCTCGCCTGGCCGTCGGCTGAAATCGCCGTGATGGGGCCGAAGGGTGCCGTCGAGATCATCTTCCGCGAAGAGAAGAGCAATCCGGAGAAGCTGGCCGAGCGCGAAGCCGAGTACAAGGAAAAATTCGCCAACCCGTTTGTCGCCGGCGCCCGTGGCTTCATCGACGACGTCATCATGCCGCACGCTACCCGCAAGCGCATCGCTCGCTCGCTGGCCATGCTGCGCGACAAGAAACTCGACAATCCGTGGCGCAAGCACGGCAACATTCCTCTGTAAGCGTCAGGGAGAAACAGGAATATGTTCAAGAAAATTCTGATCGCCAACCGCGGTGAAATTGCCTGCCGCGTCATCAAGACCGCCCGCAAGATGGGCATTCTGACGGTTGCCGTCTATTCCGAAGCCGACAAGGATGCGTTGCACGTCGACCTGGCCGACGAAGCCGTCTGTATCGGCCCGGCCGCCTCGAAAGAATCGTATCTGGTCATGGACAAGATCATCGCCGCCTGCAAGCAGACCGGCGCCGAGGCTGTCCACCCGGGTTACGGCTTCCTGTCCGAGAACGCCACGTTCTCGCGCCGCCTGGAAGAAGAAGGCATCAAGTTCATCGGCCCGAAGCACTATTCAGTGGCCAAGATGGGCGACAAGATCGAGTCCAAGAAGCTGGCCATCGCCGCTCAGGTCAACACCATCCCGGGTTACAACGATGCCATCGCCGGTCCGGACGAAGCCGTCAAGATCGCCCAGGGCATCGGTTACCCGGTGATGATCAAGGCTTCCGCCGGCGGCGGCGGCAAGGGTCTGCGCGTTGCCTTCAACGATGCCGAAGCCCACGAAGGCTTCTCGTCCTGCGTCAATGAAGCCCGCAATTCCTTCGGTGACGACCGCGTCTTCATCGAAAAGTACGTGCTCGAGCCGCGTCACATCGAAATCCAGGTGCTCGGCGACAGCCACGGCAACTACGTGTACCTGAATGAGCGTGACTGCTCGATCCAGCGTCGTCACCAGAAGGTCATCGAAGAGGCGCCGAGCCCCTTCGTCGATCCCGAAATGCGCAAGGCGATGGGCGAACAGGCTGTCGCCCTGGCCCGTGCCGTGAATTACGAATCGGCCGGGACGGTCGAGTTCGTCGTTTCCGGTGCGACCAAGGAGTTCTACTTCCTGGAAATGAACACCCGTCTGCAGGTGGAACACCCGGTCACCGAACTGATCACCGGCCTCGACCTGGTCGAACAGATGATCCGTGTCGCCTACGGTGAAAAGCTGCCGCTCAGCCAGGCCGATGTCACCATCAACGGGTGGGCCATGGAATGCCGGATCAATGCCGAAGACCCGTTCCGCGGCTTCCTGCCCTCCACCGGTCGTCTGGTCAAGTTCCAGCCGCCGAAGGAAATCGATGGCCAGGTGCGTGTCGATACCGGGGTTTACGACGGTGGCGAAATCTCGATGTTCTACGACTCGATGATTGCCAAGCTGATCGTGCACGGCGCGACCCGCGAGCAGGCGATTTCCCGCATGCGCGATGCGCTGAACGGCTTCGTGATCCGCGGCATCTCATCGAACATCCCGTTCCAGGCCGCGCTGATGCAGCACCCGCGCTTCCAGTCCGGCAACTTCAATACCGGTTTCATCGCCGACGAATACCCGAAGGGCTTCGATGCCTCGATGGTGCCGCACGACGATCCGGCGCTGCTGGTTTCGGTCGCTGCCTACGTGTACCGTGCCTTCACCGACCGCTCCGCTTCGATCACCGGCCAGCTGCAGGGTCATGAGCGCATCGTCGGCGACAAGTGGATGGTCATCCGCCTGAACAAGGACGGCAACGAGCATCACCCGGTGACGGCGCGCATCATTCCCGGCGGCTATCACATCGAGTACAAGGGCGAGAACTACGAGATCCTGTCCGACTGGAAGCTCGGCGAATCGCTGTTCAACGGCACCTGCAACGGCGAGGAATTCACGCTGCAGGTCGAGCGGCACAAGATCAAGTACAGCCTGTTCCACTGGGGCACCCGCGCCGACTTCATGGTGATGAGCGCCCGGGCCGCCGAACTGCTGGCGCTGATGCCGGAAAAGATGCCGCCTGATCTGTCGAAGTTCCTGCTTTCCCCGATGCCGGGCCTGCTCCGCGAAGTTGCGGTAACGGTCGGTCAGGACGTGAAGGCCGGCGAAAAGCTGGCCGTCATCGAAGCCATGAAGATGGAAAACATCCTCAAGGCCGACCAGGACTGCAAGGTCAAGAAGATCTCCGCGGCGGCCGGCGAAAGCCTGTCGGTGGATCAGATCATCATCGAGTTTGAATGATCGCAAGCGACCGTTTCTGACGGTCGCTTGCACCCCGCAGCACAGCGCGGGGTGAGGCATGCAAGGCCCGTCTCCGGACGGGCCTTTTTTCTGTCAGGCCAACCGGCAGCCGTACCGAACGTAATCGACGCCGCGCTCCAAGACATCGGTCGGCACCAGGTGTTCCAGCGAAGCGCCGTCAAGCGCCAGGCCGACATCGAGACGGGCGCCGGCGTTGGCCGGCAGGATCAGCGACACGGCATCGGCGCTACGCAGCAGGAAGGCGGGGATGCGCGGTGCGCGCTGGGCGTGGCTGGCCGGCCGTTTCAAGCTGCAGGCCTCGACTTTTTCCTCATACCAGTGCAGGCCGCCGGTCAGTGCCTCGGCGGCTGTCGTCTGCAGGCCGAAGAGTACGCCGAGACGGGGCTTGCCCTGGCTGGTCGAGGCGATCAGGCAGGGGGCCAGGCGGCGTGTGACCTGCAGATCCGGTGGCCGAACCGCCATGCCATCGACCATCGTCCAGACTTCGCCCGGCACGTTGAGTTTCTTCACCGCGGTCGGCATCTGCGAGACGCGATCGAAGCCGAACATTGCCAGTCGGTCGTGGGCCAGGGCGGTGCTGCTGGCCTCCAGATTGCCTACGGGATTGAGGAAGTCACCGGCAAAAATGGCATAGGCATTTTCGGCGCCAAAGGCGATCTCGATTTCACCGATCTCGGTTGATGCGGCCCGTTGCGGCGACTTCAGGCTGGCAGCGAGTTCAGTGAGCAGGCGGATGCTGGCTGCTGGCGAGAGTTCGCGGCCGAGCTTCAGCGATTCCGGTGACTGACCGGCCTGGAGCGCCTCAAGGCGGTGGCGAATCTTGCGCGCCACCGGGCGGACATCAAGCCAGCGCGGGATGCCTTCTGGCAATTGGCCGCCAAAGAGTGGCAGCAGATCGATCGTCTGGCTCTTCGGCGTGTCGTCGGGGGTCGCCTGAAAAGTGCACAATTCCCGCCAGCGACTGAGCGCCCGGTTGGCGACGACGAGCTGCGGCGAGGTCAGGCGATACGGATCGATCAACCGGAGCAGGAAGGCCCAGGCCAGATGGCCGGCGATATTGGCTTCGCCGAGATGGCGAAAGTCCGGGTCGGCCAGCGGCTGGCGCAACACCCCGTTGCTTTCCGCCTGGGCAAGAACGCCAAAGAGCAGGCGGTCGAGCAATTCGGGGCATTGCCGGGCGGCCTGGAAGTGGCAGTATTCGGCCATCCGGAAGGCGCAGGCGGCGCGGTTCAGCGGCAGGCCTTTCTCGGCCGGCGGAAATTGCGGGGCGAGACGCAAGTAGGCGACGCCCAGCCGGGTCCATAAGCCATGTGCGTGCTCGAAGCAGCGTTGGTCATCTTCCGGCATCGGCAAGGCTTTGCGGAAATAGCGCGCTTCCAGGTTCTCCTGGGCCGGCACCGCTGCCGCGCGCAGCAGGTTGAGCAGTTCGAGGGCCTCGGCGGGGGGCAGGGCCGAGCCGTCGATCGCCTCGATCTGCAGGCGCAGGGCGGCCACCATGTGCAGTGCCTGGGCTTGCGGTTGGGCGGCAAGCCAGGCGCGGGCCGAAGCGCCGTCGTGAAAGGCGAGGGTGATGTTCCGGCGCGGTTCGGGCAGAGCTAGCCAGTGCATGTGGGCTCCTTTCGGCGTATCCTGAAGCCATGAGTGGATTTGAACATTATGAACGCGAACTGGCCGATCTCGATCACGAGATTCGTCGCTACGCGGCCATTTGCCGGGTCGACCTGGGCAATCGCCATGAAATCGATGCCTGTCTGCGCGACCATCACGATACCTGGGCGGCGGACAAGGCGCGCTCCAGCCTGCAGGGCTTGCTGGTCTTGCGCATCAAGCTGGAGGCGGAGATGCTCGAACTGGGCTTTTCACCGCCGCCGCTCATTCCGCCTGCCCCGCCCGAAGTCTGATCAACCGTCGGCGTTGATCCGCGCGATCAGCGCGCTCAGCGTGGCTTCCGCCTGGTCGTTGGCGACCTGGCAGGTACCGGCCGCCTGGTGGCCGCCGCCGCCGTATTGCAGCATCAATTCGCCGACGTTGGTCTTGCTCCCCCGGTCGAGAATCGATTTGCCGGTGGCCAGCACGGTGTTCTGCTTCTGGACGCCCCACAGGACATGGACGGAAATATTGGTCTGCGGGAACAGCGCGTAGATCATGAAGCGATTGGTCGCCCAGATCGTTTCCTCATGGCGCAGGTCGAGGACCACCAGATTCTTGTACACCGTGCTGCAGCGCAGGATCTGATCCTTGGCTTTTTCCGACTGTTCGAAATACAGCTCGACCCGCTCCTTGACGTCCGGTAGCGCCAGGATCTCGTCGATGCCGTGATTGCGGCAGTATTTGATCAGATCCATCATCAGCGTGTAGTTGCTGATCCGGAACTCGCGGAAGCGGCCCAGCCCGGTGCGGGCATCCATCAGATAATTGAGCAGAACCCAGCCGGTCGGCTTGAGGATTTCATCGCGGCTGAATTGCGCCGAGTCGCTTTTGTCGACCGCCGCCATCATGTCGTCGGCGACCGCCGGGAAGGCCTTTTTGCCACCGTAGTAGTTATAGACGACCCGCGCCGCCGACGGGGCATCCGCTTCGATGATGTGATTCTTGCGCTCGCCGCTATTGCGAATGGTTTCCGACAGGTGATGGTCGAAAGCCAGATGGGCGTTGGCAACATAGGGCAGATTGGTGGTGATGTCGCGCGCCGTGATGTCGATCTTGCCATCCTGCATGTCTTTCGGATGGACAAACTTGATGTCGTCGATCAGGTCCAGTTCATTGAGCAGCACGGCACAAACCAGGCCGTCGAAATCGCTGCGGGTGACGAGGCGGAATTTTTGTTGGGTCATCTTCTGTGGTCTCCGGTGAGCGGGGGAATCAGGGCAATTTAAGCACAACACGCATACCGATGTTGTGAAAGGAACCGTGATTTAACGGATGGCGATGGCCTGGCTCGGGCAAGGTGCCAGACAGGCACCGCAGCCGGTGCATTGCTCGGTCGCGATCTCCGGCAGCGGGCTGCCGCCGAGGCGGGGCGTGAAACGGATCGCCCGGACGTCGCAGAAATCGCCGCAGACCCGGCATTCGACACCCCGGCGGGCCAGGCAAAGGTCGCTGATGAGCGCCTTGATGGTCCATGGCACCCGGCTGTCGTCGCGGAGCAGCGCCTGCGGTCGGCAGACCTTGACGCATTCGCCGCAGAAGGTGCATTCGGCGCGGCTGAAATCGACCGTCGGGTAGCCGCCGTCGCCGGCGATCAGAATCGCCTGCGGGCAGGCCGGCAGGCAGTCGTTGCAGCGCGTGCAGCGGTCGATGAAAGCCGCCTCGGCGAGCGCCCAGGGGGGCCGGATTTCGGCCTTGGGGCGTGGCCGGCCACGGAGGAAACCGCGGCGGCTGACGTCGACCATCGAATCCGCCCTATTTCGCCTGTTTCATCTTGTCGATGCCGCTGCGCAGCATCTGGTCGATCTCAGAGCCCGGTTCGACCTGCGGCAGCAGGGCTTCCCAGTAGGCGATGCCTTGCTTGCTGTCGCCCGCTTCCATGGCGGCGGCACCGGCCAGGAAGAGCGCGTGGCCATTGTTCGGGTCGAGTTTCAGGGCCCGGTTGACCAGTTGTTGCGGTTTGCCGGTCAGGCCTTTGCCGGCTGCCATGGCGAGTGTTTCGGCATAGCTGGCGAGCAGTTCCGGGTCGTCGTTGATGGCCTTCTCGGCCTTGCCGTAAGCCGCCGCAGCTTCTTCGTAGCGGCCCATGGTCTTGTACGAACGGGCCAGCATCAGCCAGCCCTGCATGTCGTCCGGATTGGCCTGCATGCGCTCGGCCAGCTTGGCCACCATGGCGTTGATTTTTTCCGGCGTCATCTGGGCCGGGCTGGCGGTCTGCGCCGGGTCGAGGGCTTTCGGGTTACCGAGAATGCCGTAGGCGAGCAGAGCCAGGATCGGCATCAGCAGCAACACGGCGATGGCGGTTTTGCGGCTCGGCCCCTGGACGGCGAGCGGCGTGGCGGCGTTGCCTTCGCTCGGCACCTCTTCGACCAGCCGCCGCTGCAATTCGCTCCGTGCCTGATCGAAATCGGCAGCGGCCAGCGTGCCGTCGGATTTTTCGCGGTCGAGGTCGGCCAACTGGTCGCGGAAGATGGCGAGGTTGGCTTCCTGGCGGTCGATTTTCTTGTTGTTCGGGCGCAGGCCCAGCCAGAGCGGCGGCAACACGAAAGCGGCGACGACCACGATGAGCAGGGTGGCGTAGATGGCGAACTGGGTCATTTGGTATCGGGTTCCTTGAGCAGCGCTTCGGCGCGGCTGGCTTCATCGGCGGACAGCGGACGTTCATCGGCCAGACGGCCGGCTCGCCGGCGCAGGTAGCGCTGCAGCATGAAGAGGCCGAACAGCATCAGGGCCAGCGGGCCGCCCCAGAGGAGCAGCGTGATGCCCTTGAGCGGCGGCCGGTAGAGGACGAAGTCGCCGTAGCGGACGACCATGAAGTCGATGATCTCGGTATTGCTCTTGCCTTCCTTGATCATGCCGCGAATCTCGCGGCGCAGATCCTGGGCCAGCTCGGCATTGGAGTCGGCGATGGTCTGGTTCTGGCAGACCAGGCAGCGCAGCTCGGCGGACATTTCCTGCAGGCGTTTTTCGGCCACCGGATCGGCGGCCAGGGCCGCTTCCGTGGCGCTCGAGGCGATGGCGGCGGTCGAGCCGAACAGCAGGGCAAAAATCAGGGCGCGGACGATCATTTATTCAGCTCTGCCAGCAAGGGCATGATTTTTTTACCCAGCACATCCGGCGTGATCGGGCCGGTATGCTTCATGCGGATGACCCCGGCCTTGTCGATGACGTAGGTTTCCGGCACGCCATAGACGCCGTAATCGATGCCGACGCGGCCATCGAGATCCATCGCGGTCAGCGTGTACGGGTCGCCGTGTTCGGCCAGCCACTTGTTGGCCCGCTGGTCGGCGAGCTTCTTTTCGTCGTCGGCCGGCATCTTGCTCATGTCGAACGCGCCGTCGCCGCGCACTTCCTTGTAGTTCAGCCCGATCAGCGGCACGGCTTTCTGCTTCGAGAATTCGACCAGTACCGGATGCTCGGCCCGGCAGGAGACGCACCACGAAGCCCAGACATTGATCAGCCAGACCTTGCCGCGCAGGTCCTGCGGGCTGAAGGTCTTGTCCGGTGTGCCGAGAACCTTCAGTGTGAAGGCCGGTGCCGGCTTGCCGACGAGCGGCGAAGGCACGTCGCGCGGATTCAGGCCGAGGCCGACGGCGAGCAGGGCGACGAGGGCGGCGAAGGCACCCAGGATCCAGTAATAACGATTCATGCGGGTTGAGTTCCAGCCGGAGTTTTGACCGCCGAGGCGGCGCGGGATTTGACGCGATAGCGCCGGTCGAGCATGGCCAGCAGGCCGCCCAGCGCCATCAGGATGCAACCGGCCCAGATCCAGTCGACGAAGGGCTTGTAATAGACGCGCACGGCCCATTCGCCTTCCGGCTTGTCGCGCTCGATCGGTTCGCCGAGCGAGACATAAACGTCGCGCAGGAAACCGGCGTCGATCGCCGCCTCGGTCATCGGCATGGCCGACGAATGATAGTTGCGCTTCTCCGGGTTCATCTTGCGCTGCACCTTGCCGTTGATGGCCAGATCGAAATCGCCCTGGGCGGCCACGTAGTTCGGTCCCTCGACGGTCTTGACGCCATTGAAGGTGAAACTGTAACCGGCGACCTCGACGGTATCGCCCTGCGCCATCTTGATGTCCTTTTCCTGCTCGAAGCTCATCACCATGGTGACGCCGACGACGAAGACGGCGATGCCGATATGGGCTAGATGCATGCCGAAGAAGCTGCGCGGCTGTTTCAGGGCAGCCCGCAGGAAGGACTGGCCGGCCCGGGTACGCTGCACCCGTTCGACGAAATTGAGCACGGCGCCGAGGGTGATCCAGGTGGCGAGCAGGATGCCGAGGCCGGTCAGCGCCGACCAGTGGCCGTAGAGCAGCGGCACGGCAATGGCGACGAGCAGCGCGGCGAGCATGGCCCAGCGCAAGGTGCGCAAAATCTCGCGGATCGATGCCGCTTTCCAGCGGGCGAAGGGGGCGACGGCCATCAGGAACAGGATCGGCGTCATCACCGGGACGAAGACGGCGTTGAAGTACGGCGGCCCGACCGAAATCTTGCCGACGCCGAGCGCATCGATGAGCAGCGGGTAGAGCGTGCCGAGCAGCACGGTGGCGCAGGCGACGACCAGCAGCACGTTGTTGGTGAGCAGCAGGGATTCCCGCGAGACCAGCCCGAAACGCCCGCCCAGCCCGACTTTCGGGGCGCGCCAGGCGAACAGTGCGAGCGAGGAGCCGATGACGGCAACCAGGAAGACGAGGATGAAGATGCCGCGCGTCGGATCGGTGGCGAAGGCGTGCACCGAGGTCAGCACGCCGGAACGGACCAGGAAGGTGCCGAGCAGGGACAGCGAGAAGGCGGAAATGGCCAGCAGCACCGTCCAGTTCTTGAAGCTGCCGCGCTTTTCGGTAACCGCCAGGCTGTGGATCAACGCCGTGCCGACCAGCCAGGGCATGAACGAGGCGTTTTCGACCGGATCCCAGAACCACCAGCCGCCCCAGCCGAGTTCGTAATAGGCCCACCATGAGCCCATGGCGATGCCCAGCGTCAGGAAAATCCAGGCGGCCGTCGTCCATGGCCGCGACCAGCGCGCCCAGGCGGCGTCAAGCTGTCCGGAGAGCAGCGCGGCGATGGCGAAGGCGAAGGCCACCGAGAAGCCGACGTAGCCCATGTAGAGCAGCGGCGGATGGATGATCAGCCCAGGATCCTGAAGCAGCGGGTTGAGGTCGCGCCCTTCGGCGGCGCCAGGCAGCAGGCGGTCGAAGGGGTTGGAAGTGAACAGGATGAAGAGCAGGAAGCCGAAGGCGACCAGGCCGAGCGTGCCGAGCACACGGGCAATCATCGCTTCCGGCAGGTCGCCGGAAAAGACGCGGACGGCGAAGGCCCACCAGGAGAGCATCAGCATCCACAGCAGCAGCGAGCCTTCATGGCCGCCCCAGACAGCGGCCATCCGGTATTCGACCGGGAGCAGCGAATTGGAGTGCTGGGCGACGTAAACCACCGAGAAGTCGTTGGCGACGAAGGCCTGGACCAGGCAGGCGAAGGAGAAGGTGATGAGCAGCGCCATCGCGGTCGCCGCCGGACGGGCGACGGCGATCCAGGCGCCGCGGTTCTGGTGGGCGCCGATCAGCGGCAGCGTACCGAGCAGCAGCGCGACCAGCGTGGCGAGAATGAGGGCGAAATGGCCGATTTCCGGGATCATGCTCAGTAGCTCGCTTTCGGCTGGTCGCCAGAGGTAGAGGGGGAAACATGCTTGCCGGCAGCGCGGGCCTGGGCATCGTCGACCGCTTTGGCGGCTTCCGGCGGCATGTAGTTTTCATCGTGCTTGGCCAGCACTTCGGTCGCCGTAAACGTGCCGGCGGCAGTCAGCTTGCCTTGGGCCACGGCGCCCTTGCCTTCCTTGAAGAGGTCGGGAAGGATGCCCTTGTAATCGACCACGATGTCCTTTTCGGTATCGGTAATGACGAAGCGCAGCGTCACGCCGTCCGCCTGGCGCTGGATGCTGCCTTCCTTGACTAGGCCGCCGATGCGGAACAGCTTGTTCTGGGGCGCCTTGCCGGCCGCCACTTCGGTCGGCGTGATGTAGAGGGCGATGTTGCTGTTCAGGGCATTGAGGACCAGCGCCGCGATGATGCCGATGACGGCGAGGGCGCCGCCGATCAGGGCGAGTTTCTTGTGACGCGATTTCATTGTGCGGTGTTCCTGTTTTCAGCGCGGTTTTCAGCGCGCAGTTGGCGCTGCAAGCGTGCGATGGTGGTCCTTCGATTGCGGACGACGACAATCGGTTCAATCGCCATGATCAAGGCGGTGGCGCCGAACGAGCCCCAGACGTAAAAACCGTAGCCGCCCATGGCGATGAAGTCGGCAAAACTGTTCCAGTGGATCATCACTTTTCACCTCCGGTCAGCACGGCCTTGACCCAGTCGGTATGGCGCTCGCGTTCGAGCATGATGGTGCGGGCGCGCATCAGCGCGACGGCGATCGAATACATCCAGAAGCACATGGCCATCAGCAGCATGCCCCAGAGCATCGTTTCGGCCATCGACGACTTGGTCAGGTTGACGCTCGAGCCCTGGTGCAGCGTGTTCCACCACTTCACCGAGAAATAGATGATCGGCACATTGACCACGCCGACCAGCAGCAGCAGGCCGCCGGCCTTGTCGGCCCGGCGGGCGTCGTCGATCGCGGCGGTCAGGGCCATGTAGCCGATATAGAGGAAGAGCAGGATCAGTTCGGAGGTCAGCCGGGCATCCCAGACCCACCAGGCGCCCCACATCGGCTTGCCCCACAGGGCGCCGGTCCATAGCGAGAGGAAGGCCATCAGCGCACCGGTCGGCGCCAGCGCCTGGGCCATCATGCCTGACAGCCGGGTGTTGAAGGCTAGGCCGATGGCGGCCCAGCCGGCCATCACCAGATAGATGAACATCGACATCCAGGAGGCCGGGACGTGGATGAAGATGATCCGGTAGCCCTCGCCCTGCTGGAAGTCGGTCGGCGCGACGAGCATGCCGAGATACAGGCCGGCCAGTCCGAAGACCACCGCAACAGCGAAAAAGTAGGGAATCAGCGCGCCGGCCAGCGGGTAAAAGGTCGCCGGCGAGGCGAAGCGGTAGAGATTGAAGCGGTCTTTCATTCGAGGGCAATCTTCAAGGCAGCGGCCGATGCCCAGGGGGCGAAGCCAACAGAAGCAAAAGTAATGGCGGCGAGCAGGGAAAGGTGACCTTCCCCCCCGAGACCGGTCACCGTCGCATCCACTGCGCCAGCGCCGAATATTAGCACCGGTATGTAGAGCGGCAGCACGAGCAGCGAAAGCAGCACGCCGCCGCCGCGCAGGCCCAGCGTCAGCGCCGCGCCGATGGCGCCGATGCCGGACAGCGCCGGGGTGCCGAGCAGGATGGCGCCGGTCAGCACGAGCAGCGCATCGGCCGAGAGATCGAACTGGATGCCGAGCACCGGGGCGATCAGCGCCAGCGGCAGGCCGGAGACCAGCCAGTGAGCGATCACTTTGCCGGTAACCACCAGACCAAGCGGGTGTGGGGCGAGCGCCAGCTGTTCCAGCGTGCCGTCGCGATGATCATCGGCAAACAGCCGGGGCAGCGACAGCATGGTCGCCAGCAGCGCGGCGACCCACAGCACGCCGGGGGCCAGCTTGCGCAACAGGTCGGGTTCCGGGCCGATGCCGAGCGGAAACAGGCTGACCACGATGACGAAGAAGAACAGCGCTGAGACGATATCGGCCTGTCGCCGCATGGCCAGCTTGAGATCGCGGCCGATCACCGCCATGACAATCTTCAACATCAGGAGAGCCGCAATTCGCGGACCTGGCCGGCCGGGATGGTGACCAGCTGGTGGGTGGTCATCACCGCCATGCCGCCGCGCTGGAGGTGGCCGGAAATGATGCCGGCCAGCCAGTCGACGGCCGCCACATCGAGGGCAACGAAAGGTTCATCGAGGATCCATAGCGGGCGTTTTTCAGTGACCAGCCGGGCCAGCGCGACGCGCCGCTTCTGGCCTTGCGACAGATATTTGCAGGCCAGATCTTCGCGCCCGGCCAGGCCGACCTGCTCCAGCGCATCGATCGCTTCGTCCTCGCTGAGCGTTTCCTCGGCCAGACGGGCGGCGGCCAGCAGGTTTTCGAGCGGCGTCAATTCTTCCTTGATGGCGTTCAGATGACCGAGATAGCACAGCTCGGCCCGATATTCTTCCGACAGTTTGCGGATGTCTTGGCCCTGCCAGCGGATTTCGCCGTTTTCCGGCGGCAACAGGCCGATCAGCATGCGCAACAGGCTGGTCTTGCCGGAGCCGTTCTTGCCCTGCAGATACAGCAGTTCCCCCGCTTCCAGCCGAAAGCCGAGGCCTGCGAACAGGCGGCGCTCGCCGCGCACGCATTCCAGATTGTCAGCTTCAAGCATCAGGGGAAAACCGAAATAAATCAGTGGCAAATTATGAACGCGCAAGTGTACCGGCAGATTGACGGGAATCAAACAAACGCAGCCAATAAAAACGGGGGCCGCAGCCCCCGTTCCAGCGCGCTCGGGCGGCTTATTTGGCGAACGGCGTCGGGCGCGGCGTCGTGTCGGAAGACGGCGGCAGGATCGGCAGCGTGAAGCTCGGCTGGTCGCCGGTCAGGGTTTTCAGGAAGGCGACGACCTTGGCGTTTTCATCCTTGGTGAATTTCTTGCCGAGTTGCAGGCGCCCCATGGTGTCGACCGCTTCCGCCAACGTATTGGCGGCGCCGTCGTGGAAGTACGGATAGGTCATTTCGACGTTGCGCAGCGTCGGCACCTTGAAGTTGAAGCGGTCGGCATCCTTGCCGGTCACATCGGCCCGCCCGCCGGCCGTTGCCTTGGTCTTGTACGGCTCGACGACGCCCATCTTCTGGAAGGAATTGCCGCCGACGGCTTCGCCGTTGTGACAGGCGACGCAGCCGCTGTCCTTGAACAGTGCGTAGCCGGCCAGTTCGTCCTTGGTCAGCGCATCCTTCTTGCCGAGCAGCCACTGGTCGAAGCGGGAGTTCGGGGTCACCAGCGTCTTTTCGAACTCGGCGATGGCCAGCGTCACCTGGTCGATGTCGATCTTGGCCTTGCCGAAGACCTGTTTGAAGTCGCGCACGTAGGCCGGAATCGATTCGAGAACCCCGATGGCCAGCGTGTGCGTGAAGCCCATTTCGCCCGGATTGGCGATCGGACCGCCGGCCTGCGCCTTGAGGTCGGCGGCGCGACCGTCCCAGAACTGGGCGAGGTTCAGGCTGGAGTTCAGTACCGTCGGGGCGTTGATCGGCCCCTGCTGCCACTTGTCGCCGATCGAGGTCGGGATGTTGTCGGTGCCACCCATCGATAGGTTGTGGCAGGAGTTACAGGAGATGAAGCCCGACTTCGACAGACGCGGGTCGAAATAGAGCTTCTTGCCCAGTTCGACCATGCCCAGATTGATGTTGGCGGCCGGCTTGATCGGCTGGATCGGTTCGTCGGCAGCCTGGGCGGCGGTGTGAATGGCAAAGCTGGAAATCAGGGCAATGGCGGTCGCTAGAACGGTACGTTGCATGGTTTTGGTCCCCTCGGTTAAAAAGCTCGGTTGCCGCATTTTCCCCGTGTCGACCATGCTAAGATTGATCCAAGTCAATGAATATTATCGGTTTTTAATATGGCACCTATAGGATTTCCCTATAGTGCCTAGGGATATTAGATCCCCCGATGTCGAGCGGAGTCCCGGTATGACCCTAACTGAATTGCGTTACATCGTTGCCCTGGCGCAGGAGGGAAACTTCAGCCGGGCGGCCGAACGATGTTCCGTCAGTCAGCCCACCTTGAGTGTGGCCATCGCCCGCCTCGAGGATGAGTTGAGCGTGCAGTTGTTCGAGCGCGGCAAGGGCTTCGTCAGTCCCAGCCAGGTCGGGGTGAAAGTCGTCGAGCAGGCGCAACGGGCCTTGCAGGAAGCCGAAAAAGTGCGCCAGATCGCGATGTGCGGCCGCGATCAGCTGGCGGGGCCGTTGCGCCTCGGGGTCATTCACACCATCGGCCCTTACCTGTTGCCGCAGTTGATCCAGTCGCTGAACCGGGTGGCGCCGGGCATGCCGCTGGCCATCGAGGAAACGATGACGGCAAGCCTGGCCGAGATGCTGCGCGACAACGCGGTCGATGTGGCGATCATCGCGCTGCCTTTCGACATTCCCGGCGTCTTGACCCGGCCGCTCTACGACGAGGCGTTCAAGGTCGTCGTGCCGCGCGGCCATGCCTGGGAGGGCAAGGCGTGCATCAGTCCGGAGGAAGTCGAGGGCACCGAGGTGCTGCTGCTGAAAGCCGGCAACTGTTTTCGCGATCAGGTGCTCGATGCCTGTCCGCAGGTGAGCAGCCCGGAAACCGATGTCCGGCTCGGCCATTCGATCGGCACGATACGCTGCATGGTGGCCTCCGGGCTCGGCGTGTCGGTGTTGCCGGAAGGGGCGCTCGGGCAACCGTACAGCAGCGAACTGATCAGCATCATTCCGTTCCGTCCGCCCGAGCCGTCGCGCCGGGTCGCCCTCGCCTGGCGGGCCGGCTTCGTCCGGCCGAAGGCGATCGACGCGCTGCTGGCCGCCGTGCGCGCCCTCAATGCGCCGGCTTACCGCCTGCTGGTCTGAGCCGAGATCAGCAATTCGGCCTGGATCGAATGCAGGCATTCGCTCAGGCTGAGGCTGGCCGCCTCCAGTTCCTGCCTTAACTGCCCGCTGTCCGCCGGGTGGTCGCCGCGGCGGGCCTTGAGCAGCTGATTGCCGATTTCGTGGATGCGGACGTGGATCTGTTCCAGGGCGATGAAACCGTCGATTCCGGCATACACCTGGCTGCCCGTGCTGTGGTACCAGCGGCCGAAGCGGCAACTGTCGTGGTCGCTGTTCGGGGCCGGGGTGGTGCCGCTCGGGTCGTCGAGGCAGGCAAAGAGATTTTTCTTCCAGCGGCCGTGTTCGACCTCGGCGATCAGCATCGGCAGATCCTCGCGCGACCAGCGGAAGGCGGTGGCCGAACTCCACAGCTCGTCCGGGCGGAACCTGCTCACCCAGGCCGGCAACTGGGCGGCCGGCATTGGCCGGGCGATGCCGTAGCCCTGGGCCAGGTCGCAGCCGAGCAGCAACAGCACCAGGCCGTGTTCGACGGTTTCCACCCCTTCGGCGATCACCTTGCGCTGGAAGGCGTGCGTCAGGCCGATGACGCCTTCGACGATGGCCAGGTCGTCCGGATCGTCGAGCATGTTGCGGGTGAAGGATTGGTCGATCTTCAGCACGTCGGCCGGCAGCCGGCGGAAATAGGTCAGCGACGAGTAACCGGTACCGAAATCGTCGAGCGCGAAGCTGACGCCGAGTTTTCGGCACTCGGCGAAAATGTCGGCGGCCAGCGCGATGTCTTCGAGCGCCGCGGTTTCGAGAATTTCGAGTTCGAGCAAGGCCGGTGAAACGCTCGGGCAGGCCGCCAGCAACTCGGCCAGACGCTGGGTAAAGCCCGGGTGTTGCAGGTGGTTGCCGGCAATGTTGATGCTGACCGTCAGGTTGATCCCCTGGCTGCTCCATTGTTCGAGCTGGTGCAGCGCTTCCCGGATCACCCAGTCGCCGAGTTCGATGGACAGTTCGCTGCCCTCGATGGCGGGCAGGAACTCGGCCGGCAGCAACAGGCCGAGTTCCGGGTGTTGCCAGCGGATCAGCGCTTCGCTGCCGATCACCGTGCCGACCCGCATATTGACCTTGGGCTGGTAGTGCAGCATGAATTCGCCATCGTTCAGCCCCTGGCGGATGCGGCTGATCTCGTCGCGGCGGGCCCGGGCACGGCGGTCGTTTTCCGGGTCGAAGAGATGGAAGCGGTTGCGCCCCGCCTGCTTGGCGGCATACATCGCCTGGTCGGCATGGCGCAGCAGCGTGTCGGAGTCGGAGCCGTCCTGCGGGAAAAGGGTGACGCCGATACTGGCTGAAATCTGGATCGTGTGGCCACCGATCTGGAACGGGTGGGTCAGCGTCGAGATGACGCGGGCGATGGCGTGATCGCACTCATGGACACTGTCGAGTTCGGAGAAGAGCAGCACGAATTCGTCGCCGCCCAGCCGCGACACGGTATCGCCGCCGCGGATGCAGGTTTTCAGGCGCTGCGCCACTTCGACCAGCAGGCGGTCGCCGGTCGAATGGCCATAGAGGTCGTTGACCGGCTTGAAGCCATCGAGATCGAGGTAGCCGACGGCCAGCACCTTGTTGTTGCGCTTGGCCTGCGCCATCGCCAGTTGCATCCGGTCGCCGAGCAGCATGCGGTTGGGCAACTGGGTCAGCGCGTCGAAATGGGCCAGATGCTCGAGGCGTTCCTGATGCTGCTTGAGTAGCGTGATGTCGGAAAAGATGCCGACGAAGTGGGAGATGTCGCCGTGGCGGTTGCGCACCGTCGAGATGGTCAGCAATTCGACGAAAATCTCGCCCGATTTCTTGCGGTTCCAGACTTCGCCGCGCCAGTAGCCGGCGTCGCGGATGGTCAGCCACATCTGCCGGTAGAAATTGTCTTCGTGATGGCCGGATTTGAGCAGGTCGGCCGTCTGGCCGACGGCCTCGGCCCGGGTGTAGCCGGTCAGTTCGCTGAAGGTGGTGTTCACCTCGACGATGCGGCCCTGCGGATCGGTGATCATGATCCCCTCGTGGGCGTTGTCGAAGACGCTGGCTGCCAGTTTCTGGCGCTCCTCGGCGATCAGCCGCTCGCTGATGTCCTGGGCGACACCGAAGATGGCCGGTTGCCCGTTCCAGCGGCCGCTGACGGTGCGGGTCTCGACCATCACCGTGTCGCCGTTGCTGCGCAGGATCGGCAGGGCATACGAGGAACGCGTGCCGGCGACGATCTCGGCGACCGCCTGGCCGGCCATGGCCCGGCAATCTTCCGGGTGCACCGCGGTAATCGGCCGCCCCTTGAGGGTTTCCGGGCCGTAGCCGAGTTTTCCGGTAACCGCCTGGTTGTAATGAACGATCTTGCCGTCGTGGTCGATGACGAACAGGAAATCGGTCAGCGCATCGAACAGGCCACTGAGGTTCTGCTGGTGGCGCAGCGCTTCTTCCTGGGCGGCGAGGCGAAGCAGCGTCTGACCGAAGCTGGTGGCGAGGGCTTCGAGCGATTGCAAGGTGGTCGACGAAATCTGCGTGCTCAGGTGCCCGGCGAGATTCAGACAGGCCAGTACCTGATCGCCGACCATGATCGGCAGCACGGCCAGGCAATGCAGGCCCTCCGATTGCATCTGCTGCGCGTCGAACAGGGCATTTTCCCGGCAGTGTCGGCTGACCGAACTGCATCGGCAGATCAACTGGCCGGCCGCGATGATTGCTGCCTGCTGGCTGTCCGGTTCGTAGTCGGTGGTCTGGCCAATCAATTCCGGAGAAAAACCGCTCTCGGCCATCAGCCGATAGCCGCCATCCGGGCGCCGCCAGTAAATGCCGCCGACGTCGAATTCGTGGAAGCGCAAGGCGGCCTGCAGAATGATCTCGAACACCTGTTCGCGTGCCAGGCCGCTGGCCAGCGCCTGGGCCAGGTCATGCTCGATTTCCCGGCGCAGCGCGACGTTCTTGCGCTCGCCGATATCCTGGATCGAGGCGATCAGCACCGCGCGGCCGAAATAGCTGCCGCGCTGCAGGCGAACTTCGATGGGAAAAGTCCGGCCGTCGGCGCTCTGGCTCCAATATTCGAAAATTTGCGGCTGGCCGGCAAAGGCTTCGGCCAGGTAGCCCTCGATGATCGTGTGGTCGTTCAGGCCCGCTGCGCTGAAGTCGCGGTAATGGCGGCCGATCAGCATGGCGCGCGGGTGGCCGGACATTTGTTCGGCAATCTTGTTGGCGTCGAGGAAGCTGCGGTCTTCGCCGATGACGACGAGGGCATCGCTGGCGCTGTCGAAAATGCCGCGGAAAGTCTCCAGGCTGCTGGCCAGCATCGTCGTGCCGCGCTGATGGGCGATGACCAGGCCGCTCAGTTGGCTGGCCTGGGTGAGCAGCGCGAGGTCTTCGTCGCGTGGCCGGGCCGGAGCCTGGTGATAGACGGCAAAGGTGCCGAGCAGCTGGCCTTCCGGGCCGATCACCGGTTCCACCCAGCTGGCCACGAAGCCGCTCCGCCGGGCCAGGTCCTGGTAGTTTGTCCACCCCGTCTGGGCAAAAATATCCTCGACCACGACCCGTTCCCGCCGTGCCGCAGCGGTGCCGCACGGGCCGGCGCCCTCGGCGATCGGTGTGCCGTCGATGGCGCTGATAAAGGCCTCCGGCAGGCGCGGCGCGGCACCGCAGGTCAGCTGTTTTTCCGCCGTGTCGGCGAGCAGGATGGCGCAGCGCCAGTCCGGCATTTCAGCCTCGATCGACAGGGCGATCAGCTCCAGGATGCCGCCCAGCGGTTCGCCGCGGATCTGCCCGGCCAAGGCGGCATTGCGCAGCAGCATCGCTTCCTCGGAGCGCTTTTTACCGGAAATGTCATGGGCGAAGCCGACCGTGCCGAGCAGTCGGCCATCGTCGCTGACCACCGGCGCCTTGTAGGTTTCGTGCCAAACCGGTCGCTGATGCACGAGCAGCGTCTCGTGAATGATCTTGGCGCACCGGCCGGTCATCACTTCGCTGTCGTCGGCCTGGTAGCGGGCGGCCAGTTCCGGGGGCGAGAAGTGCAGGTCGGTCTTGCCGATCAGGTCCTCGTTCGAGGCTTGGTCGAGCGCCTCGGCCAGATAGCGATTGACGGCGAGAAAGCGCGATTCGGTGTCCTTGAGCCAGACCGGAAACGGGAAATTGTCGAGCAGGGCGCGCTGGTAGCGCTCGTTGCGCGCCGTGCGCAACAGCGCCGAGTCGCGCGACTCGGTCAGCGATAGGCGTTCGGCCAGGGCATCGTCGACCAGATCGATTTCCAGCGGGCGCATCAGCGTGTGTTCGGAGAGCAGGCCGACGGCATGGCCGGCCGCGTTGACCACGACCAGATGGCGAATGCCGCATTCGTTCATTTTTGCCGCGGCTTCGGCCAGCGAATGATGCTCGCCGATGGTGATGGCCGGTTGGGTCATTACCTCGGAAAGTGGCGGATTGTCTTCGGCTTTCAAAAACAGCCGGACGACATCGCGCTCGGTCAGGATGCCGACCGGCCGCCGGCCGTCGACGACCACGGCGCAGCTGGCCCGGGAGGCTTCCATGGCGCCCAATGCCGCATCGAGCGAGGCGTCGGGCGGCAGGCGCGGGAACAGGCGGTCCATCAACGCGTCGACATCGTTCAGATGGCGGAAGAAGTCCGGCCCGAGGTGGCGGCGGAATTCAGATTCGCTGGCGACGCCGACCGGCAGTCCGTTTTCGTCGGTGACGACGATGTGGCGTATGCCGAGGCGGGCGCCGGTGCGGTAGGCCTCGCGAAAATCCGTGGCGGCCGGGACGCAATGGACCGGCGAGGTCATCACCGCGCTGGCCGGGATCTGCATCGCCCGATGCTCGCGCATCGCGTGCAGCAGGTCGCCTTCGGTCAGAATGCCGACGGCCTGCCCATGATCGACGACGATCACCGAGGAAATACGTTTGTCGATCATCAGTGCCGCAGCTTCGCCCAGGGTTGCCGCCGGGGATACGCAACCGCTGTGGCAGCTGATCAGGTCAATGATTCTGGACGTAGTCATTCGTTGATTCTAGGGTGAGCGGCAGGAGCCGGTTGGCGTGGCGTGAGGGCCGGTGGAACGATGAATGGCGGTGTAATCTTGATTTCCACTCTGCAATTTTGCTAATCACTTTGCGGTCCCGGCCAAACCGCGCGGGGGCATCGGCCAGCCGCGGCGAATGTATTGATTCATATCGATAAAAGCAAGAATTACAGTGAGTGGCACGCGCCTTGCGTTGATTGTATCCGGCAATACGACACAACAACGGGAGATTGCACGTGACCGAGACATTCTATGAAGTGCTGCGCCGGCAGGGTATCACCCGGCGCAGTTTCCTGAAATTCTGCAGCCTGACTGCCACTTCGCTCGGCCTGGGCAGCGCTGCCGCACCGCGCATTGCCCATGCGCTGGAAACCAAGGCGCGTACGCCGGTGATCTGGCTGCACGGTCTGGAATGCACCTGTTGCTCGGAGTCCTTCATCCGTTCGGCGCACCCGCTGACCAAGGATGTCGTGCTCTCGATGCTCTCCCTCGATTACGACGACACGCTGATGGCGGCGGCCGGCCACCAGGCCGAGGCGATCATCGAAGAGGTCAAGAAAAAGTACAAGGGCAACTACATCGTCGCCGTCGAAGGCAATCCGCCGCTCAACGAGGACGGCATGTTCTGCATCCACGGCGGCCGTCCCTTCGTCGAAGTGCTGAAGGAAACCTGCGCCGATGCCAAGGCGATCATCAGCTGGGGCGCCTGCGCCTCCTACGGCTGCGTCCAGGCCGCCAAGCCGAATCCGACGCGGGCGACGCCGGTGCACAAGGTGATTACCGGCAAGCCGATCATCAACGTGCCGGGCTGTCCGCCGATCGCCGAGGTGATGACCGGCGTCGTCACCTACATGCTGACTTTCGACCGCATTCCCGAACTCGACCGCCAGGGCCGGCCGAAGATGTTCTACGGCCAGCGCATCCACGACAAGTGCTACCGCCGCGGCCACTTCGACGCCGGCCAGTTCGTCGAGAGCTGGGACGACGAGGCGGCGCGCAAGGGCTACTGCCTGTACAAGATGGGCTGCAAGGGCCCGACCACCTACAACGCCTGTTCCTCGATGCGCTGGAACGGCGGCGTCTCCTGGCCGGTCCAGTCGGGCCACGGCTGTATCGGCTGTTCCGAGGAAGGTTTCTGGGACAAGGGCAGCTTCTACGATCGGGTGACCGACATCAAACAGTTCGGCGTCGAAGCCAATGCCGACACCATCGGCAAGGCGGCGGCCGGCACGGTCGGCGCGGCAATTGCCGCGCATGCCGCGGTGACCGCACTGGCCCGCGCCCGCCAGAAGGCCGGCGAGACTGAAGAACACAAGGGAGAAAAATAAGATGAGCGCCTACGAAACCCAGGGCTTCAAGCTCGACAATTCCGGCAAGCGCGTCGTCGTCGACCCGGTCTGCCGCATCGAGGGCCACCTGCGGGTCGAGGTCAATCTCGACAGCAACAACGTGATCCGCAACGCGGTGTCCACCGGCACCATGTGGCGCGGCCTGGAAGTCATCCTGAAGGGCCGCGACCCGCGCGACGCCTGGGCTTTCACCGAGCGCATCTGCGGCGTCTGTACCGGCACCCATGCCTTGACCTCGGTGCGCGCCGTCGAGGATGCGCTGAACATCAAGATTCCGGAAAACGCCAACAGCATCCGCAACATCATGCAGCTCAACCTGCAGGTGCATGACCATCTGGTGCACTTCTACCATCTGCATGCGCTCGACTGGGTCGATGTCGTGTCGGCGCTGAAAGCCGATCCGAAGGCGACCTCGGCGCTGGCCCAGAGCATTTCCAGCTGGCCGCTCTCCTCGCCGGGTTATTTCCGCGACATCCAGAACCGCCTGAAGAAGTTCGTCGAATCCGGCCAGCTCGGCCCGTTCATGAACGGCTACTGGGGCAGCCCGGCTTACAAGCTGCCGCCGGAAGCGAACCTGATGGCGGTCGCCCATTACCTCGAAGCGCTCGATTTCCAGAAGGAAATCGTCAAGGTGCACACCATCTTCGGTGGCAAGAACCCGCACCCGAACTGGCTGGTCGGCGGCGTGCCGTGCGCCATCAACCTCGAAGGCACGGGGGCGGTGGGCGCCATCAACATGGAGCGGCTGAACCTGGTCAAGAGCATCATCGACCGCTCCATCGAATTCACCGAGCAGGTCTACATTCCCGACCTGATCGCCATCGCCAAGTTCTACAAGGGCTGGCTCTACGGTGGCGGCCTGTCGTCGAAGAACGTGATGTCCTACGGCGACATTCCGGACAAGGCCAACGACTACTCGGCCGGCAACCTGATGCTGCCGCGCGGCGCCATCATCAACGGTGACCTGACCAAGGTGCATGAGATCGACCTGCGCGACCCGGAGCAGATCCAGGAATTCGTCGCCCACTCCTGGTACAAGTACCCGGACGAAACCAAGGGTCTGCACCCGTTCGACGGCGTCACCGAACCGAGTTTCGTGCTCGGCCCGAACACCAAGGGCACCAAGACCAACATCAAGGAACTCGACGAAGGCGGCAAGTATTCGTGGATCAAGGCCCCGCGCTGGCGCGGCCATGCCATGGAAGTCGGCCCGCTGGCCCGCTACATCATCGGCTACGCCCAGAACAATCCGGAGTTCAAGGAGCCGGTCGATGCCCTGCTCAAGGAACTCGACGTCCCGGTCACCGCGCTGTTCTCGACGCTCGGTCGGACCGCGGCGCGCGGCCTGGAATGCCAGTGGGCCGGCCGCAAGATGTCCTACTTCTTCGACAAGCTGATGGCCAACCTGAAGGCCGGCGATTTGAACACCGCGAACATCGAAAAGTGGGAGCCTTCGACCTGGCCGAAGGAAGCGATGGGTGCCGGTTTCACCGAAGCGCCGCGCGGCGCGCTCGGCCACTGGATCAAGATCAAGGACACCAAGATCGACAATTACCAGTGCGTCGTGCCGACCACCTGGAACGGCGGGCCGCGCGACGACAAGGGCCAGATCGGCGCTTTCGAGGCGGCGCTGATGGACACCCCGGTGGCCAAGGCCGACGAACCGCTGGAAATCCTGCGCACGCTGCATTCCTTCGATCCCTGCCTGGCCTGCTCGACGCACGTGATGAGCCCGGACGGCCAGGAAATGACGTCGGTCAAAGTCCGTTAAGGAGGACTGATCATGCTTTCGCAACAGGACATGCTCGAAGCCGAGCGGCACGGCAAACAGGTTCGTTCGATCTACGTTTACGAAGCGCCGGTCCGCCTGTGGCACTGGATCAATGCACTGGCCATGGTGGTCCTGGCGGTGACCGGCTATTTCATCGGCAAGCCCTTGCCGACGATGCCTGGCGAAGCGTCGGACAATTTTCTGCTCGGCTACATCCGCTTCGCCCATTTCACCGCCGCCTACATCTTCGCCGTCGGCCTGCTCGGGCGCCTGTACTGGGCCTTCGTCGGCAACCACCACGCCAAGCAGATCTTCAAGCTGCCGATCAGCAACAAGGCATGGTGGAGCGAGGTCTTCTTCGAGCTGCGCTGGTACCTGTTCCTCGAAAAGACCCCGAAGAAATACGTCGGCCACAACCCGATGGCGCAGCTGATGATGTTCTTCTTCTTTACCGTGCTGGCCGTCGGCATGTTGTGCACCGGCTTCGCGCTGTACAGCGAAGGCTCCGGCCTCGGCTCCTGGAGCGATACGCTGTTCGGCTGGGTCATCCCGACCCTCGGCGGTTCGATGCAGGTGCATAACCTGCACCGGCTGGGCATGTGGATCATGATGACTTTCGCCCTGGTGCATGTCTACGCGGCGATCCGCGAAGACATCATGAGCCGGCAGTCGCTGATTTCGACCATGATTTCCGGCTGGCGGATGTTCAAGGATTGAAGGTTCACCTTGCGTTGGCCCCATGCCGCGGTCGACGCTGTATGGGGCGTTTTTTTCAGAGGTTTTCAATGAATACCAAACGCATTCTGGTGCTCGGCATCGGCAACATCCTGTGGGCTGACGAAGGTTTCGGTGTGCGCTGTGCCGAAGCCCTGAACGCCGGCTGGCAATTCCCGCCGCAGGTGACGCTGATGGACGGCGGCACGCAGGGCCTCTACCTCTTGCCCTACGTCCAGGAGGCCGACTGCCTGCTGGTTTTCGATGCGGTCGACTACGGCGACCCGCCGGGAACGCTGCGCGAAGTGGTTGGCGATCTGGTGCCGCGCTTCATGGGCGCCAAGAAAATGAGCCTGCACCAGACCGGTTTCCAGGAAGTGCTGATGGCCGCCGAGCTGACCGGCAAGCTGCCGGCCGAATTGGTGTTGATCGGCGTCCAGCCGGAAGAGCTGGAAGATTTCGGCGGCAGCCTGCGCGATGTGGTCAAGGCCCAGATGGCTCCGGCCATCGATCTCGCGCTGAGCTGGCTGGCCCGCTGGGGAAGCGTGCCGGAAGCCCGCGCTGTGGGCGGCGAGCCGATCAACGACAATGCCCTGGCCATGGACCGCTACGAAGGTGGCCGGCCGCCGGCCGACCAGGCCTGCCGGCTGGGCGATGCGCGCTTCCTGAATCAGGAGTGCGTCTGATGTGTCTCGGCATACCGGCCCAGGTGCTCGAGTGCGGCGAGTACTACGCGCGCTGCCGCAGTCGCAACGGCGAGTTGCTGGTCGATCTGAGCCTGGTCGGCCAGCAAGCGATCGGCACCTGGCTGATGACCTTTCTCGATGCGGCGCGCGAGGTCATTTCGGCCGAGCGGGCCGTCGCGATCAATGCCGCGCTGGCGGCCCTTGATGCGGCGCAGTCCGGAGCCACCGATTTCACCGCCTTCTTCGCGGACCTCGACCGCGAACCCCAACTTCCCGATTTCCTGCGGACGGAACCATCATGAGCCTACAACTACTCCCCGGCGCGACCTCGCTCGATCGTCTTGAAACGGCGATCGGCCGGCTGCAGCAAAAGCACGATTTCCAGCGCGTTGGCAACAATGAGGCTACCAGTCCGGAGTTTCCCGCCGAACTGACTGCCCTGCTGCTCACCGAAGACCCGCAGCGCAATCTCGAGGTGCTCGATGCCTGCGTGATCCTGCCGGAGGTATTGAAGCCGCTCGGCCAGGATATCGAACGCTGGGTGGCCGGGCCGGATGAGGCGCCACCGTTGATGCGGAAATTCGGCGTGGCGCGCGCTCCGGCGGTGGTTTTCCTGCGGGCCGGGGCGTTCGTCGGGGTGCTCAACGGCATCCGCGACTGGGGCGACTATCAGCTGGAGATTGCCGGTCTGCTGTCCGGCCCGGCCCAGCCGAAGCCGATCGGCATCCCGGTGCGCGCCGCCGGCCAGTCGGGAGCCTGCGCATGAACCCGAGCACGCTGCGCCCCTTCCCGATTTCCGTCGTCGCCATGGGCCCCGGCTCGCAAGGCGACGATGCCCCCGATTACCTGCCGATGCCGCGCATGGAAACCTTCGCGGCGCCCCGCCTGCCCGACGATGCCTCGCCGGAGAGCATTGCCGCGGCGTGCGCCTTGCTGCATCTGTTCATTACCCGGGCTGAGACGGTCGGCTTTGCGACGCTCAGCGATTTCGATCTGCTCGACCTGTCGCCGGGCGTCCGCGAAGTGATCAACCAGTCGCTCGGTTTCGGCGAGGTCAGCGCCTTTACCACGGGCCCGGAGCACTGGCGTGTCCAGGAAAGCGCTTTTGCCGGCCTGTGGCGGGTGCTGAAAGTCGCCGACGATGGCCTGTTCGTCGTCGACCGCCTGGAAACCAGCCCCATTCCGGCCGTGCTCACCGACACCATGCGCCAGCTCGCCGCTGCCGAACTGCAGGCTCCGGCCTACCCGCCGGGCACCATGAACGCCCCGGCGCTGATCGAGGAAATCCGCCTGCAATCGGCCGCCTGGCAGCCCGGCGAGGCGGCCCACATCATCAATCTGACGCTGCTCCCGGTCAGCGATGCCGACCTCGATACGCTGTACGACTGGCTCGGCCACCGCGAGGTATCGATCCTGTCGCGCGGTTACGGCAACTGCCGGATCACCAGCACGCGGCTGAAAAACGTCTGGTGGGTGCAGTACTTCAACAGCATGGATACGCTGATCCTGAATTCCATCGAGGTGGTCGGCATGCCGGAAGTGGCGCTCGCTTCGGCCGAGGACTTCGCCGATTCCGTCGACCGCCTGCGCGAATACCTCGACATGATGGCCGAGCCGATATAGGCTCGGCATATGCGTTTCGAAGGTTCCTTTCTCGCGGTAAAACCCGACGACCGGCTGGAGTGCGGCATCTGCTGGTGGGTTTACGATCCGGCGCTGGGTGACGACGTGCGCGGCATTCCGCCCGGGACGTCTTTTGCCGAGCTGCCGGAGGATTGGTGCTGCCCGGGTTGCGATGCGCCCCGGCACAAATTCATGGTGCTCGGCGCATGAGACTCTGGGCGACCGACCCGTCAGCCGAACTGGAGACGGTCTTCGCCGAAATCGCCCGGACCCGGATGGCCGATGTGCCGATCTGCAACGCCGCGCTGCAGGTCGAGGCGGTCGGCTTCCGCCGCCTGCCGTCGGGCGGCTGGGTGGGCGTGATGATCACGCCATGGACGATCAACCTGCTGTGCCTGCCCGGCCAGGTCGAGGGCTGGCCGATGCTGGCGACCGGCAGCAAGTACGACTGGCATTTTCCTTCCGGCGATTATGAATTTACCGTCGCCGAGGAATACCGCCTGGGCAGCTATCACCTGTGCTCGATGTTTTCTCCCGCCCTCGAATTCGCCAGCCACGAGCAGGCACGGCTGACCGCGCTGGCCATGGCGCAGGCGCTGTTTGCCGAAACGCTGGCGCCGGTGGCCGATTCGGCCCAGCCGACGCGGCGCGCCTTCCTCGGGTTGCGCGGATGAACTCGGCCGGCCTGCTGACCGTTCGGGCGAGCTGGCAAGGCGGCGCGCTGGAGGATATCGGCGTCGAGCTCAAGCGGCCGTCGGTCACCAAGCTGTTCATCGGCCAGATCCCGGATGCGGTGGTCAAGGCCATTCCCTACCTGTATACCCTGTGCGCCCACGCCCAGCGGGCCGTGGCCCAGGCGGCGCTGGCGGCGGCCAGCGGCGAAATCCGGCGGCCGGTGGACAATGCCGAGCTGTGGATCGAAATGCTGCACGAAGATTTCTGGCGGCTGCTCCTCGACTGGCCGCAGGCGCTCGCTCTGCCCCCGGCTCACGAGGCTTTCGCCGTCTGGCGGTCGGCCCGCCAGGGCAACGCCTGCCTGGCCGAAACGCAGAAGCTGCTGGCGAACAGCCTGCGCCCGTTGGCCGAACAATGCCTGGCCGCGCTACCGGAAGACGATGTGCCGGAAGCGCCGGCAAAGCCGGAGCCTTTTCCGCTGGCTCTCGACCAATGGTTGGCCTACTGGCTGGGCAACAGCGATCATCGGCCGGCCATGCCGCGTCCCCTGTCGGTGCGGACTGCCTTGCTGCAGCGTCTGGCCCAGACCGAGCGGGCGGCCGAGGCGCTGGCTGCCGGGGCGGCCTATCCGGTCGCCGCGCTCGGCGCGGGCGGCTGGGGCGTGGCGCAAACCATCACGGCGCGCGGTGTGCTGACGCATGCCGTGCATGTCGTCGAGGGCCGGGTCGAGAACTATTGCGTCCTGGCGCCGACCGACGCCTTGTTCGCCGATGCCGGGGCGCTCGCCAGGCTGCTCGCCGGGCGCCGCTTCGCCCTGCTCGACGAGGCGCGACGGGGGCTGGAGCAGGCCATCCTGGCCCTCGATCCCTGCCTGCCCTATGCGATGGATTTGCAGCATGCATGAAATGTCACTGGCCGAAGGCGTCCTGCAATTGGTCGAGGAAACGGCGCAACGCGAACAGGCCAGGCGGGTCAAACTGGTGGTGCTGGAAATCGGCCGGTTGTCGTCGGTCGAACCCGAGGCGCTGAAATTCTGCTTCGAGGCGGTGACGCATGGCAGCATTGCGCAGGGCGCCGCGCTGGAGATCGTCAATGTGCCCGGTGTCGGCTGGTGCATGCCGTGCGGCGAGTCGGTGCCGATGGAAGAGAGTTACGGGGCCTGCCCGAAATGCGGCAGCTACCAGGTGCAGCCGACCGGCGGTACGGAAATGCGGGTCAAGGAAATAGAAATCGAGTAGGTCGAACAGGAGACGAGGCGATGTGTACGGTTTGCGGCTGCGGTGCGGGGGAAGTGAAAATCGACAGTGACGGGCATCAGCACAGCCATGTGCACGAGGACGGGACGGTGCATAGCCATGCCCACGAGCACGGACACGAGCATGCTCACCCGCACAGCCATGGCCATCTGCCCGATGGCGAACATGCCCACGCCCATGATGCCCATCACCACGAACACGCGGTCGGCGGCGATCTCGATTTCGGCGCCGGCCCGGCGGGCGCCCATGTCCCAGGCCTGAGCCAGTCGCGGATGGTGCAGATCGAGCAGGACATCTTGAGCAAGAACAACGGTTATGCCGAGGCCAATCGCCAGCGCTTCGACGAGCGCGGCATCTTCGCGCTGAATCTGGTGTCCAGCCCCGGCTCCGGCAAGACGACGCTGCTCGTCAAGACCATCGAATTGTTGCAGGGCAAGGTGGCGATCACCGTCGTCGAAGGCGACCAGCAAACATCGAACGACGCCGAGCGCATCCGCGCCACCGGCGTTGCCGCCTTGCAGATCAATACCGGCAAGGGCTGCCACCTCGACGGCCACATGATCGGCCACGCGCTCGACAGCCTGCAGCCGGCCGACGAATCGCTGTTCCTCATCGAGAACGTCGGAAATCTGGTCTGCCCGGCCGCTTTCGACCTCGGCGAGCATCATAAGGTGGCCATCCTGTCGGTTACCGAAGGCGAGGACAAGCCGCTCAAGTACCCCGACATGTTCCGCGCCGCCGACGTGATGTTGCTCAACAAGTGCGACCTGTTGCCTTACCTCGAATTCGACGCTGATCTGGCCGAAACCAATGCCCGGCGGGTCAATCCGCACCTGACCATCTTCCGCGTTTCGGCGACCAGCGGCGATGGTCTCGCCGCCTGGGTATCGTGGATCGAAGCCGGGCTGGAAGCCCAGCGCGCCAAGCATGGCCAGACGGTGGACGCACTGAAGCGGCGAGTGGCCGAACTGGAGCGGCAGTTGGCCGCCCGGTGAGCGGCCGGCTGATCCGCGTTCGCGGGCTGGTCCAGGGCGTCGGCTTTCGGCCTTACGTCTGGCGGCTGGCCAACGAACTCGGCCTTACCGGCTGGGTAAGGAACGACGGCGCCGGCGTGACGTTGCTCGTCGCCGGCCCGGCCGTCGCCGAATTCCTTGAGCGGCTGCCCAGGGAGGCGCCGCGTCTGGCGCGCATCGACGCCATTGAAATCGGCGAAATGACTGCTGAAGACGGGCTGTCCGGCGACGACCCCGCCGCCGGCTTCGTTATCCGCGATAGCGTGGGCGGCGACATTGCCACCGCGATCGGCCCGGATGCGGCGATCTGCCCCGACTGCATCGGCGAGATCTGCGATCCGGACAATCGGCGCTGGCGTTATGCCTTCACCACCTGCACGCACTGCGGCCCGCGCTATACGGTCAGCCGGAAAATTCCCTATGACCGGGTGCATACCAGCCTTGCCGACTTTCCGCTCTGCCCGGCCTGTGCCGCGGAATACGCTGCATTTCCCCTGGAAGGCTCGTCCCCGACCGCTCCCGACCGCCGTTTCCATGCCGAAACCACCTGCTGCCCGGACTGCGGTCCGCAACTTCGCCTGCTCGATGCCACCGGCCAGCCGCTGCCCGGCGATCCGCTAGGCGAAACGCTGCGTCTGCTGCGCGCCGGCAAGATCGTCGCGCTCAAGGGGCTGGGCGGCTTCCAGCTCGCCTGCGATGCGCGCAACGCCGATGCCGTGGCCGAGTTGCGGCTGCGCAAACAACGCGAAGAAAAGCCGCTGGCGGTAATGGCGCTGAATGGCGCATCGCTCGCCGCGTATGCCCGGATTGGCGCCGCCGAAGCCGAATTGCTGCACAGTGCCGCGGCGCCCATCGTGCTCTGTCCGAAAGCGGCAGCCGAGCTGCCAGGCATTGCCCCCGGCCTCGCCTGGCTTGGCGTGATGTTGCCGGCGACGCCGCTGCATCTGCTGCTCTGGCATGAAGCGGCCGGTCGCCCGGCCGGCACGGCCTGGCTCGCCGCTGCCAGCGACCTGCTGCTGGTGATGACCAGCGCCAATCCGCATGGCGAACCGCTGGTCGTCGGCAACGACGAGGCGCAGACCCGGCTGGCCGGCCTGGCCGATGCCTTTCTGCAGCATGACCGGGAGATCGTCGTGCGCTGCGACGATTCGGTCGTCCGGGCCGGACCGGCCTTTATCCGCCGGGCCCGCGGCTACGTGCCGGTGCCGATTGGGCTGGCCAAGGGCGGGCCGACCGTGCTGGCGCTTGGCGGCTACCTGAAAAACACCGTTTGTTTGCTGAAAGGCAAGGAAGCTTTTCTGTCGCAGCATATCGGCAGCCTCGACAACGCAGCGGCGATCGGTTTTCTCGAGGAAACCGTCGAGCATCTGCTCGGCATCCTCGATGTTCGGCCCGAGCTGATCGTGCATGACCTGCATCCGGACTTCCCATCCACCCATCTGGCCTTGAGCATGGCCGCCGCACGGGGCATTCCGGCGCTGGCGGTCGGCCATCATCAGGCGCATATCGCGGCGATCGCCGCCGAGCACGGGATCGCCGAGCCGCTGATCGGTCTGGCCATCGACGGCACCGGTCTCGGGCCGGATGGTGGGCTGTGGGGCGGCGAGTTGCTGCGCCTTGATGGCGCGCACTGCGAGCGACTCGGCCATTTGTCGCCAATCCGCCTGCCGGGCGGCGACCGGGCGGCTCGCGAGCCTTGGCGGATGGCCGTTTCGGCGCTGCACGGCGGGGGCCTGGGTTACCGCGTCGGCGGCTGGCTGAAACAGCATTACCCGCAGCACGAAGCCGGCCCCTTGCTCACCATGCTGGCCCGCAACCTGCGCTGCCCGCCGACCACCAGCCTCGGCCGCTGGTTCGACGCAGCGGCCGGCCTGCTCGGCCTGCGCGCCGAAATGGCTTACGAAGGACAGGCGGCGATGGAGCTGGAAGGGTTGGCCGCCGCGTATGGGCCGGTGGCGCCGGCGCCCGGCGGCTACGCGATGCGCGACGGCATACTCGATTTCTCGCCGCTGATCCTGCTGTTGCTCAATAGCCGCGAACCGGCCGAAGGGGCGGCGTTGTTCCACGCCACTGTGGCGGCCGGGCTGGCGGCATGGCTGATCGCCGCGGCGGAGCGTGCCGGGATGGCGACAGTCGCGGTCGGCGGCGGTTGCGCGATGAATGTCGTATTGATGTCGGCACTCCGCCAACAGCTCGAGGCCGCCGGCCTGACTTTGTGCGAAGCCCGCCAGGCGCCGGCCAACGATGGTGGGCTGGCCCTCGGCCAGGCCTGGGTCGGGCGGCAGCAGATGCGCGACATGGCAAGTAGCTGATCGCTTTTTCGCAGCAAGTGGCAAGCGATCAGCCACTCCGCCACCGATTCGCCTGCTGCAGCGTGCATAAGTGCTTGGAAACAAGCTGACTTGTTTTCTGGCGTGCTTATTGCTGACGGATTACACGGGTTTCGCCTGCTGCCCCTTGGTTTGGTACCAGGCGGTTTATCGATCGGTCAAACAATGCGGAGGTGTGCCGGTGCGTGTTTCGCTCGCCAAGGCAGGTGGTCGTTCGCTGACCGGTTCGCGCTTAGTGGCGGCGTCGCCAGATGGCAGCTATGATGCAGCACGCCATTTTCAGGATCTGGACGCCAGTTGATCGATCGTATCCACCCGCCAGCCCAGCCCTCTTCCGCCAGCCAGCCGGACGAGCCGCGCCTGGAGAATCCCGCCGAATTTCTGACGGCGCATTTTCAGCATCTATCGCCGCCGTCCGATCGCGAATTACCTGTGGCCAATGCGGCGCTGCAGGTCGAGGCCATCGGCTTCGCGCGCTGTCGGGGTGACTGGCTCGGGGTCGTCGTGACGCCCTGGTTTATCCGGCTGTTCCTGCTCAATGGCGGCGGCCGCCTGTGGGGCGACATTCCGGCCGGCCAACGACGCTATCTCGAGCTGCCCGGCGGTGTCCTGCAATTCACCGCCGACGACGATCCGGCGCTCGGGCCTTGCCAGTATTCCCCGTTGATCGATCCGATCAGCGCGGTGCCGGACATGGCGACGGCGCGCCGGATCGCGCGGGATGCCATGGCTACCTTTTCCGGGGTAGTGGTTGCCGCGCCGCCGGTCGAGCCGGCACCGGCCGTGTCGCGCCGCGGTTTCCTGCGCCGTCTGGCCGGGCGGCGTTAGATGAGGGCGAATTTTCACTCAAGGAGTCAGCATGTGTCTGGCAATTCCCGCGCAAGTCGTTGAACTGCGCGAAGGCGACAACGCCGTGGTCGATCTGGCCGGGGTGCGCAAGGAAATTTCCTTGTCGCTGGTCGATAACGTCGCAGTCGGCGATTACGTGATCGTCCATGTCGGCTACGCGCTGAACAAGCTCGATCCGGAGGAGGCGGCGAAAACCCTGGCCTTGTTCGCCGAACTCGGTCAGTTCGGCGACGATCCGACCGTGCATTGATGAAATACATCGACGAATTCCGCGATGGCGAGGTGGCCAGCGGGCTGGCTGCAGCGATCCGTCGCGAAGCCCGGCCGGAGCGTCGCTACCATTTCATGGAGTTCTGCGGCGGCCACACCCATGCCATCTCGCGCTACGGCGTCTCCGATCTACTGCCGGACAATGTCCGGATGATCCACGGCCCGGGCTGCCCGGTCTGCGTGCTGCCGATCGGCCGCGTCGACCAGGCGATCCGCCTGGCCCTCGAGGAAGGCGTGCTGCTGTGCACCTACGGCGACTGTCTGCGCGTGCCGGCTTCCGACGGCCTGTCGCTGATGAAGGCGAAGGCCAAGGGCGGCGATATCCGAATGGTCTATTCCACTGCCGATGCCGTCGCTCTGGCCGAGAAAAATCCGGACAAACAGGTGGTCTTCTTCGCCATCGGCTTCGAGACGACGACGCCGCCGACCGCCGTGGCGATCAAGCAGGCCGCCGCCTTGGGCCTCAAAAATTTCTCGGTGCTCTGTTGTCACGTGCTGACCCCGTCGGCCATTTCGAGCATCCTCGAATCGCCGGAAGTGCGCCAGTGGGGCACCGTGCCGCTCGACGGCTTCGTCGGCCCGGCACATGTGTCGACGATCATCGGCAGCCGGCCCTACGAATTCTTCGCCGAGGAGTATAGGAAGCCGGTGGTCATCGCCGGTTTCGAGCCGCTCGACGTGATGCAGGCCATCCGCATGCTGATCCGCCAGGTCAACGAAGGGCGGGCCGAGGTCGAGAACGAGTTTTCGCGGGCCGTCGATCGCGACGGCAACAAGAAGGCGCAGAACCTGGTGGCCGAGGTTTTCGAGTTGCGCAAGCATTTCGAGTGGCGCGGCCTGAACGTGTTGCCGTACTCGGCACTGCGCATACGCAGCCAGTTCGCCGAATTTGACGCCGAAAAGCGCTTTCCGCTCGACTACCGGCCGGTCCCCGATCACCAGGCCTGCGAATGTGGGGCCATCCTGCGCGGCGTCAAGCGGCCGCAGGACTGCAAGCTGTTCGGTTCGGTCTGCACGCCGGAAAATCCGATCGGTTCGTGCATGGTGTCTTCCGAAGGGGCCTGTGCCGCCCACTACACTTATGGACGTTACAAGGATGTCTGACGACGCGTTGAAAACCGGGGCGACCGCGATCCGCAAGGGCTATGTCCGGCCGCTCGATATCAAGCATGGCCGGGTCGATATGGCGCATGGTTCGGGGGGGCGGGCCATGGCCCAACTGATCGAGGAACTGTTCGCCCGCTATCTCGACAACGAATATCTTGCCCAGGGCGACGATGGCGCGTTGCTGCCGGCACCCGGTGCCGGCCGGCTGGTCATGGCGACCGACAGCCACGTCGTCTCGCCGCTGTTCTTTCCCGGTGGCGACATCGGCTGTCTGTCGGTGCATGGCACGATCAACGATGTGGCGATGATGGGGGCGACGCCATTGTGGCTATCGGCCGCTTTCATCCTCGAAGAAGGCTTCAAGCTCGCCGATCTAGCACGCATTGTGCGGAGCATGGCGGAGGCGGCGAAGGCTGCCGGGGTGCCGGTCGTGACCGGCGACACCAAGGTGGTCGAACGCGGCAAGGGCGACGGGGTCTTCATCACCACTACCGGCGTCGGCCTCGTCCCGCCTGGTCGGGAATTGTCCGGCCGGCAGGCGCGACCGGGCGATGCGATCCTGGTGTCCGGCACGTTGGGCGATCACGGCATGGCGATCATGGCCGAGCGCGAAAGCCTGGGCTTCGAGTCGCCGATCGTTTCCGACACGGCGGCGCTGCACGGGCTGATTGCCGCGATGCGCGACAGCGGCGCCGATATCCATGTGTTGCGCGACCCGACGCGCGGCGGACTGGCGACGACGCTGAATGAAATCGCCAAACAGTCAGGGGTCGGCATGATGCTGCAGGAGAAGGCCTTGCCGATCAATCCGGCTGTAGCGGCGGCTTGCGAGTTCCTGGGTCTCGACCCGCTGTATGTCGCCAACGAAGGCAAACTGGTGGCGATCTGCGCCGAACGGGATGCCGGGAAGCTACTGGCCGCGATGCGCGCCCATCCGCTGGGTGCGGCCGCGGCGATAGTCGGCCGCGTGCATGAGGATGGCCATCATTTCGTTCAGATGACCACCGGCTTTGGCGGCAAACGGATCGTGGACTGGTTGTCCGGCGAGCAGTTGCCGCGGATTTGCTGAGACGCTCAGTGGCGACGCAAGGCGATGACCAGGCTCTGCACCTTGCCCAGTTCGGCGAGGACCAGGCTGCGGGCATCGTCCATGTCGTCCGCGTTGCGGACGTGGAAAATGTCGCGGCTGCCATCAAGGTAACGGACGGCGGCGGTGTACTCCGGGCGCGCAGCCCGGACCGAACGGGCGCGACGAGGTGCGGCTGCTTTGCGTTGACTTTGCATACTGTTCCCTTTGCATCGAATGTGTGACGTGGTTTTCTTGTTTCGGCGCATCCTAGCGAAAGGCAAGCATTTGAAAAATATCGCGAAAGTTATAGAGGCGCGTAAATTTTCAGGAAATCGCCTGAAAAGCCGCGCCACAGGCAGAGTCATCTCTTTTGAACTAATTGTAAAAAATTGAACTTTATGCGGATCTTGTTGTTGGCGCACAGTTTCAACAGCCTGACTCAGCGGCTTTATTGCGAGCTTACCGAGCGCGGTCATCAGGTCAGCATCGAGTTCGATATCTCCGATAGCGTGAGCGAGGAAGCGGTTGCCCTGTTCCGGCCGGCGCTGATCATTGCGCCTTTCCTCAAACGGGCGATTCCCGCATCGATCTGGACGACCCATCGCTGCCTGGTCCTGCATCCGGGTATCGTCGGTGATCGTGGCCCGGCGGCCCTCGATTGGGCGATCCAGAGCGGCCGGCCGACCTGGGGGGTGACCGTGCTGCAGGCCGAGGCCGAGATGGATGCCGGGCCGGTCTGGGCGGCGGCGACTTTTCCGCTGCGCCTCGCCCGGAAGTCGTCGATCTATCGCAATGAAGTGACCGAGGCCGGTGTCCAGGCCTTGTTGCTGGCGGTCGACCGGGTTGCGCAGCCGGATTTCGTGCCGGAGCGTGTTCCCGGTCAGGCGCACGGCGTGATGAAGCAGGCGGCTCGGGCGATCGACTGGCTGCGCGACAGCAGTGCCAGCATTCTCGCCCGGCTGAACGCTGCCGACGGCCAGCCCGGCGTGGCCGATAGCCTGTTCGGCCAGCCGTGTCATCTGTTCGATGCCTGGCCGGAAGGCCAGCTGAAAGGCCAACCGGGCCGCCTGCTCGGGCGGCGGGAAACGGCCGTCCTGCGGGCCACGGCGGACGGCGCGCTGTGGCTCGGCCATGCCCGACGGGCTGGCGGCTTCAAGCTGCCGCTGACTGGTGCCTTTCCCGAGGCGCTGGCGTTGCCGGAATTGCCGCTGGCCGGCTGGTGGAAGTCGGTGACGCCGACCTGGCAGGATATTGCCTACGAAGAGGCCGGCGACGTCGGTTTCCTGTCTTTCGAGTTTTACAACGGGGCGATGAGCACGGCGCAATGCTGGCGCCTGAGCGAAGCCTTCCGCTGGGCGACGGCGCGGCCGACGCGGGTGATCGTGTTGCGCGGCGGCAGCGATTTCTGGTCGAACGGCATCCATCTGAACACCATCGAAGCGGCCGACAGTCCGGCCGACGAATCGTGGGCCAATATCAATGCCATCGATGATCTGGCCGAAGCCATCCTCTGTTGCGCGACGCAGCTGACGGTGGCGGCCATCGGCGGCAATGCCGGGGCCGGCGGCTGCTTCCTGGCCCGGGCGGCGGATTTTGTCTGGGTGCGCGACGGGGTGATGCTCAATCCGCATTACAAGAACATGGGCAACCTGTACGGCTCGGAATTCTGGAGCTATCTGCTGCCGCCGCGCGTCGGCCTGGCCGGGGCTGCGGCCATCCTGCGCCATCGTCTGCCGATGACGGCGGCGGAAGCGGTCCGCCTCGGCTTTTACGATGCCTGTCTGCCGGGGCCCGGCTTTGCCGTCGATGTCGCCCGGCGGGCCGCCGAACTGGCGGCAGCCGGCGATCTGCCCGAACGCCTGGTCGCCAAACAGCAGCGGCGGGCCGCCGATGAGGCGCTGAAACCGCTGGCTGCTTATCGGGCGGAAGAGTTGCAGGAAATGCGCCGTAACTTCTACGGTTTCGATCCGTCCTATCACGTCGCGCGTTATCATTTCGTCGCCCGCACGCCGCATTCCTGGACGCCGCGCCACCTCGCCCGCCACCGCGATCTCGACTGGAAAATTCCCGCATGAGCCAAGCCAGCCTGCGCCGCCTTCCCGCCATTCTTGTCGTCGATGACGAGGTACGCTCGCAGGAAGCCCTGCGCCGCACGCTGGAGGAGGATTTCGAGGTTTTCTGCGCGTCCGGCGCGGCGGACGGTCTGGAAGTCCTCGAACGCGAGCAGTTCACCGCCGCCATCCGCATCGTGCTCTGCGACCAGCGGATGCCTGGTACGACCGGTGTCGAATTCCTCAAGGAAGTCCGCCTGCGCTGGCCGGACGTCGTACGCATTATCTTGTCGGGTTACAGCGATGCCGAAGACATCATCTCCGGGGTCAACGAAGCCGGTATCTGGCAATACCTGTTGAAGCCCTGGCAGCCGGAACAGCTGCTGTTGACGCTGCAGCGCGCCGCCGAAGTGTGGCGTCTGCAGCAGGAAAACCAGCGGCTGACCCTCGATCTGCGCTGTGCCGAGCCGGTGCTCAAAAAACGCGTCGACAGCAAGCAGGAGAAGGTCAAAATCCGCTTCGGCCTGGGTGCGCTGATCCGCGCTCCGGGCAGCCCGCTCGATGCGGTCTGCGCGCTGGTCCGGCGCGTCGCCCCCTACGATCTGTCGGTGATGGTGACCGGTGAGTCGGGAACCGGCAAGGAAATGGTCGCCCGCGCCATCCATTACGAGAGCCGGCGCGCCGACCGGCCCTTCATCACCGAAAACTGCGGCGCCCTGCCCGACAGCCTGCTCGAATCCGAACTGTTCGGCTACAAGCGCGGCGCCTTTACCGGCGCCGTCGAAGATCGCGTCGGCCTCTTTCAGCAGGCCGACGGCGGCACCTTGTTCCTCGACGAAATCGGCGAGACCAGCCCGGCTTTCCAGGTCAAGCTGCTGCGCGTCCTGCAGGAAGGCGAATTCCGGCCGCTCGGTAGCAATCGCGCGGTCAATGTCGATGTCCGGGTGATTGCTGCGACCAATCGTGATCTCGAAGAAGATGTCCGGACCGGCCGCTTCCGCGAGGATCTCTATTACCGGCTGGCGACCATTTCGCTGCATGTCGCGCCGCTGCGCGAACGGCCGATGGATCTGCCGCTGCTCGCCCGGCATCTGCTGCAGACCAGTGCCCGGGCGCTCGACAAGGCGGCCGACGGCTTCAGCGAGGCAGCGCTCGCCGGGCTGAGCGCCTACCGCTGGCCGGGCAATGTCCGCGAATTGCAGAATGAAATCCTGCGCATGGTGGCATTGGCCGACAGTGTGCTGCTTGGTGCCGATCTGCTGTCGCCGCGCCTGCTCGGTGCACGTTCGAATGACGCGCTGGCGGCCGATGCAGCGCAGGTCGCCGACGGCTTGACCGGCGGTCTGCGCGAACGGATGGATCAGCTTGAACAGCGCGTCCTGAAGGAGGCCATGGGCCGTCATCGCGGCAACAAGTCGCGGGCGGCCCGTGAACTCGGCCTGTCGCGCGTCGGCCTGCGCAGCAAGCTGGTGCGCTACGGGCTGGAGCCGGCCGAATGAAAATCCTCTGGCTGCAAAGTGGCGGTTGCGGTGGCTGCACGCAGTCGATGCTGTGTGTCGAGCCGCGCCCGCTGTTCGACGAATTGCGCGATGCCGGCATCGAATTTCTCTGGCACCCGGCGCTGTCGCTGGAAAGCGGCGAAGAAGCGCAGCAGGTGCTCGAAGACTGTGCCGCCGGCCGGCTCGCCTTCGATGTGTTGTGTGTCGAAGGCGCCATGCTGCGCGGCCCGAATGGCAGCGGCAAGTTCCACCTGATGGCCGGCAACGGCCGGCCCCTGACCGAATGGGTCGAACGGCTGGCCGGCCAGGCCAGGTGGGTGTTCGCCATCGGTTCATGCACGGCGTATGGCGGCCTGTCGGCCAGTACGCCGGGCAATCCGCTGGAAGCCTGCGGTCTGCAGTACGACACCAACACGCTGGGCGGCCTGCTCGGGGCGAGCTTCCAGTCGCGCGGCGGGCTGCCGGTGGTCAATATCGCCGGCTGCCCGACTCATCCCGGCTGGATCGTCGACACCCTCGAAAAGCTGGCGCTGGAAGGCCTGAGCGTCGCCGATCTGGATGAATTTGGCCGGCCGCTGCTCTATGCCGACCAGCTCGTGCACCACGGTTGCGGGCGCAACGAGTTTTACGAGTTCAAGGCGAGCGCCGAAAAGCATTCCGATCTCGGTTGCCTGATGGAAAACCTCGGCTGCAAGGGCACCCAGGCACACGCCGACTGCAACCTGCGGCCGTGGAACGGCAACGGCTCCTGTGTGAAGGGGGGCTTCGCCTGCATCGCCTGTACCGAGCCGGGGTTCGAAGCGCCCGGCCATGCTTTTCAGCAGACGCCTAAGGTCGCCGGCATCCCGATCGGTTTGCCGACCGACATGCCGAAGGCCTGGTTCGTCGCCCTGGCGGCCCTCTCCAAGTCGGCGACCCCGAAACGGGTGCGCGACAACGCCGTGGTCGATCATCCGGTAGTCCGGCCGGCCGTCAAGAAGGCGCAGAAATGAAGCGGATCCAGCTCGGCCCGTTCAATCGCGTCGAAGGCGATCTTGAAGTCGGTCTCGATGTCGAGGCCGGGCAGGTCGTCGCGGCACAGGTCAATTCGCCGCTCTTTCGCGGCTTCGAGCAGATCCTGGTCGGCCGTCTGGCGGAGGACTCGCTGGCCATCGTGCCGCGCATCTGCGGCATCTGCTCGGTTGCCCAGTCGGCGGCGGCGGCCGCGGCGTTGGCCGATCTGGCCGGCGTCACCCCGCCAGCGAACGGTGTGCTGGTCCAGCGCTTGATCCTGGCCACCGAAAATCTGGCCGATCACCTGACCCATTTCTACCTGTTCTTCATGCCGGATTTCGCCCGTCCGGCCTATGCCGGGCGGCCCTGGTACGACCAAACGGCCGCTCGCTTCATGGCGGTCAAAGGCCAGGCCAGTGGCCCGGCGCTGCAGGCGCGTGCCCGTTTCTTTCATCTGATCGGCCTGCTTGCCGGGCGCTGGCCGCACACGCTGGCCATCCAGCCGGGGGGCAGCAGCAAGGCGATGACGGCGGCCGAGCGCACCCGCGTGCTGGCGGTGCTGCGCGAGTTTCGCGCCTTCCTCGAAGGGGCGCTGCTCGGCGACCGCCTCGAGAATTTTGCCGCGCTGGCCGACGGACAAGCCCTACAGGCCTGGGCCGCCGGGCGCAGTGCCGATTTCCCGCTGTTCCTGCGCGCCGCCACCGATCTGGCGCTGGAGCGGACCGGCCGGGCGACCGATCGTTTTCTTTCCTACGGCGCCTATGGCCTGTTTGCCAGCGGCCTCTGGCAACCGGATCGCGCCCCCGACGAGGGCATTCTCGACCAACTCGACCCGGCAAAAATCACCGAAGACACCCGCCACGCCTGGCTGGCCGAGAGTCCGCCATACCCGCCCGCCCGCGGCGAAACCGTCGTCAATGCCGAGAAGGCGGGCGCCTATACCTGGTGCAAGGCGCCGCGCTATGCCGGCCAGGTCGTCGAAACCGGCGCCCTGGCCCGCCAGCTGGTGGCCGGCAACCCACTCGCCCGCGATCTGGTCGCCAGCCACGGCGGCAGCGTCACGGTCCGCATCGTCGCCCGCATGATCGAACTGGCCACGGTACTGCCGGCGATGGAGCAATGGGTCCGCGCCATCGTCCCCGGCGAAGCATTCTGCCAGCCGGCGCCACTGCCGGAATCCGGCGAAGGCGTCGGACTGGTCGAAGCGGCACGCGGTGGCCTGGGCCACTGGTTGAGCGTCAAACGCGGCCGCATCGAGCGCTACCAGATCATCGCGCCGACTACCTGGAATTTCTCGCCGCGCGACCGCGCAGGCCAGCCCGGCCCGCTCGAACAGGCCCTGATCGGCCTGCCGGCCGGCGACGGCGCGCTGCCGACCGTGCAGCATGTTGTGCGCTCGTTCGATCCGTGCATGGTGTGCACCGTACATTGAGTGGCACAACCGTTTACGGCATCGAAAGCAGCTTCTGAATCGCGGACTTTCGACTATCTGCCGGTAAGTGTGGAATATGCCACGGCCTATTGTTTTGGCATCGCAGTAACCTCTGTTCATCGGAGGTGTAGCCATGACAATCAATGCAAGCGTAGTTCTCGAAAAGAATGAATTCGTTGCCGAATTGAGCGACGGTCGGCAGATTCGCCAATCCGGGGTGCGGGAGATTGCCAGTGCTCTGCATCGGGCTGGTGTGCTCGCCCAGAATGCCCAGTGCGAATGGCGCGCTGGGCATCGCATGCTGACGGCGGGCCAGCAGGTCGCGCTGAATGCGGAAATGCGTCGCCTCGAACATCTGCTTCCCGGCATACCGATGGCGGCATAGTCCGCTTGGCTATTGCCAAGAAGGTGCAATACCCGCGTTATGCGCCAGCCTTGGCCGGCCCTTTGCGCCAGAGCGGCGACAGGCCGAGCAGTCCGATGATCGGACCGGGCAGCAGCAGCCAGGCGATGTCGATGCCCCACTCGCTGATCCAGAGCGTGCCGAGGTGAATCGACAGCATGGTGATGGCGAAACCGATGGCGTTCTGGAAAGCCAGGGCGCTGCCGACGATTTCCGGCGGACAGGCGCGGGCCGAGAGGGCCGAGAAATGCGGTGAGTCGGCAACGACCGTGGCGCCCCACAACAGCAATAAGACGATTTTTGCCCATTCCGGCCAGCTCCCGGCAACCGGGTAGAGCGCGCAGCACAGCGCCGATAGGGCGAGCGCCATGGCGGCTACCCGGGCGCTGCCGATCCGTTGGCTGGCCCAGCCGCCAGCCAGGCAGCCGAGCGCCCCAATCGCGATGATGGCGAAGGCAAAGCCGGAAAGCGCCGAGCTGCCGGGGGTTGCTAGTCCGCTGAGGATGACGAGGGCCGGGGTCAGCGTCCAGAAGGCATACAACTCCCACTGGTGGCCGAAGTAGCCGAAAGCGGCGGCGCGGAATTCGCTGATCGAAAAACTGTAGAAGACTCGCCCGAGACGCAGCGGCGGAGCATCGTGGCGGCGCTTTAGATGCGGGCCGTCGCCGAGATGGAAAATCAGCGCCGCGGCCAGGACGGCCAGACCGGATGCAACAAGAATGGTCGTCTGCCATGCCCAGCCGGCGCCGGCCAGGCGTATGCCGTGCGGCAGTGCGGTGCCCAGGGTCAGCATGCCGACCAGTTGGGCGAGCGCGTTGCCGGCCCGCTCCGGCACCCAGCTGACGACCAGTTTCATGCCCAGCGGGTACACGCCGGCCAGGCAGAGGCCGACGGCAAAGCGTAGCGCCACGCCGCTCGCCATGCCGCTGGCGAACAGCGCGAAAGCGGCATTGGCCAGCGCCCCGCCGATGGCGCAGACGGCAAAGATGCGGCTGGCGGCATAGCGGTCAGCCAGGCCGGAAATGGCGAAGCTCAGCGTGCCGATGATGAAGCCGAGCTGCACCGCATTGGTCAGCGTGCCGAGATCGGCCGGTGTGATGCCCCATTGGCGACTCAGGTCGTCGGCCGCGCTGTTGGCGGAGAACCACAGCGAGGTGCCGAACAGCTGGGCGATGACGATGACGGGAACCGGATTGCGCATGGCGGCAAGGGGGAAAGCGGCCGCCAAGCATACCGCAGCCCGGCCGGTTGGCGAGCCCGGTGAGGCAAGCAAGCGGGGGCGCGTGCGGCCCCCGCCCGGTCAGAAGCCGATCTTCCGGCTGCGGCCCATGCGGGCCATTTCAAAATCACCGGCCACCAGGCTGTTGCGCCCTTCCAGCTTGGCCGTGCCGAAGGCGGCCATCAGGCGCTTGCGCATGTCGCGCGGCGGCAGCGAACCGAGCCGTTCGAGCACGGCCTCGTCGGCTTCCGGCGGGAAGCCCCAGTCGTGCTGGCTGACGATCTCGCGGTACAGGGCGGCGGCGATGCTGATGGCGGCATCGTGGTCCGGGCGCGGCACCTCGTAGACATTCATCCGGTTGAGGATCGGTTCGGGGATCGAACGCTCGTCGTTGGCCGTGGTCACCCACAGGATGTGCGAGGCGTCGATGTCGATATCGATGAATTCGTCTTTGAAGCTGCGCGCCGTGTCCTTTTCGAGCAGGTTGTACAGCGAGCCCATCGGGTCGTAGCGCGAATCGCCGCCAGCCTTGTCCACTTCGTCGAGCACCACGATGGGGTTGGCGAAGTCGCCATGCACCAAAGTGTGCGCCACCTTGCCCGGCTTGGCGTTGTTCCACTGTGCCGAAGCGCCGGAAAGAATCCAGCCGGCGGTCAGCGAACTCATCGAGATGAATTCGTGGCCAGTGCCGAGCTTGCCGGCCAGCTCGCGGGCGAAGTGGGTCTTGCCGATGCCCGGCTCGCCGAGCAGCAGGATCGGCGTGAAACTCATCGGCTCGTTGCCGGCCACCGACAGCGCGATGTACTTCTTCAGGTCGTCGATCACTTCAGTGAAGTTGGGGCAGCTGTCGTAGAGCTCGTCGATCATGTCGGCGCCGTTCGGGCGGACCAGGAAACGGCCGCCGCCGCGCTGGCGCATTTTCTCGTAGTAGCTGGCCAGGGCTTCGTTGCGGTTGCCAGCCGCGTCCTCCATGGCGCGCTCGATGTCGGCCACGTGGTAGATGGTGCGCTCTTCAGCGACCGAGAGTCGGATGTCGTTGCTTGCCATGATGACTTCCTCCTAGACCTGCATGAGTCGGTAAATGGATCTCGGATGCAGCGGTTTGAATCCGAAACCACGATTCAATCCAAGCATATCCCGTTCCAGATATTCGACCGGGCGCCTTGGCCAGCAATAGGCGACGGCGGTGTCAGGGCATCCAGAAAGAGGCTTTTTGTTCGACGCGGGTCGTTGGGTCGTTCGCGTCGGTGATGGCGAAGGTGATCGGGTGGGAGCCGCTGGGCGCCGCACCGGGATCGACTTCGACCGTCAGTGCAAGATCCTGCATCGCCGCGCCGGGAACGCTGACCGTGTCGGCGCCGTGCAGCCGGATGCCGGTGATTCCGGCAACTTCAATACGGTAGCGGCGGTCCTGTTCGCTGGCATTGGTCAGGTGCATCTGGAAGGTGTTTTCAATGGCGCCGTCGTCGCTTTCGCGATAAAGCACGGCGCGCTCCTTCTGGACGCCGACCTTGAGCGGCATCTTGGTGGCCAGCGACCAGGCGGTCAGGCCGCTCAGAATCAGGAAGGCGGCGAGGTAAAGCATGGTGCGCAGGCGGAAGGCGCGGCGGACAATCTGCGGCTGGGTGAAGTGATTTTCGACGGCGTTTTCCGTCGAATAGCGGATCAGGCCGCGCGGGTAGTGCATCTTGTCCATCACCTGGTCGCAGGCATCGATACAGGCGGCACAGCCGATGCATTCGAGCTGCAGGCCGTCGCGGATGTCGATGCCGGTCGGACAGACCTGGACGCAGATGCCGCAATCGATGCAGTCGCCGAGTCCGGCGGCGCGCGGGTCGGTCTTTTTCGGACGGCTGCCGCGCGCCTCGCCGCGTTCGGCGTCGTAGGCGATGATCAGCGTATCGCGGTCGAACATCACGAACTGGAACTGGGCGTAGGGACAGATGTACTTGCACATGTGCTCGCGCAGGAAGCCGGCCATGCCGTAGGTGGCCAGGCCGTAAAACAGCACCCAGAACAGTTCCCAGGCGCCGATCGTGGCGAGGCCGATGCTGCTGAGCAATTCGCGCATCGGCGTGAAATAGCCGACGAAAGTCAGTCCGGTCCACAGCGAAATGAGCAGCCAGATGGCGTGCTTTAGCGTTTTCTTGGCCAGCTTTTGTGGCGATGACGGGGCGGCATCGAGCTTGATGCGCCGCGGCCGATCACCCTCGATCCATTTTTCCACCCAGAGAAATATCTCGGTATAGACCGTCTGCGGGCAGGTATAGCCGCACCACAGGCGGCCGGCGACGGCGGTGAAGAGAAACAGCGCGAGGGCCGATAACAACAACAGGATGGCCAGGTAAATCGTGTCCTGCGGCCAGAGCACCAGATCGAAGATATAGAAGCGGCGCAGTTCGAGATCGAATAGCACGGCCTGCCGGCCGTTCCACGGCAACCAGCAGAGGCCGTAAAAAATCGCCTGGGTCAGCCAGACAAAAGCGATCCGCCAGTTCTGGAACAGGCCGCTGATCGAGCGCGGATAGACTTTGGCGTTGGGGTCGGTCACCGCTTTGATCTCGATGACTCGCCTGGCCGGGGATTGCTTTACCATGATCGCGCTGGGGTCTCTGTTGTGGTTTTAAACATGTATAATTTTTGAATCTTCATGGTAGCAATGAATCTTCACCCAATGCAATCCTGGAAATCCGTCTGATGCGCCTCAGTTCCTTTTCCGATTACAGCCTGCGCGTCCTGATGTACCTCGGCGTGCATGCCGGGCGTCTGGCGACCATTGCCGAGATCGCCGCTTCCTACGGCATTTCGGAAAACCATCTGATGAAAGTCGTGCATCAGCTGGGCCGGCTGAGCTACATCGAAACGGTACGCGGCAAGGGCGGCGGCATGCGCCTGGCGAAGCCGCCAGCCGACATTCGCCTGGGCGAGGTGATTCGCCAGACCGAGATCGACTGTGCCCTGGTCGAATGCTTCGGCACCGCTTCGACTTGCCAGATTCAGGCGGCTTGCCGCCTGCCGTCGATTCTCGACGAGGCGCTGGCGGCGATGTTCAAGGTCCTCGACAGCTACACGCTGGCCGATCTGCTGCACAGCCCGGGCCAATTGACCCAAGTCCTGTTCGCCCGCCCGGTGACCCAGCCCGTCGTGTAGCTGGCCGGCGGGTTGCGCGCCAGCGGGAATGGCGGCATTGTGGCAGGCGTTTACGCGCAGAGGCTGACTGATGGAACGCTTTACCATTTCCCTGGACGAATCGCTGGCCCGGCAGTTTGACCAACTGATCGCGGCGCGCGGCTACAGCAACCGCTCGGAAGCGGTGCGCGACCTGATCCGCGGCGCCATCGAGGGCGACCGCCAGCGCGATCCGCCGGCCGGCCATTGCGTCGCCAACCTCTCTTACGTCTACAACCATCACGAGCGCGAACTGGCCGAGCGGCTCACCGGCCTGCAGCACGCTCATCACGATCTGACGGTGGCGGCGCTGCACAGCCATCTCGATCACGACAATTGCCTCGAATCGGTGATCCTGAAAGGCACCACCGCCGACGTCCGGCAATTCGCCGAGGCCCTGATCGCCGAACGCGGCGTCCGCCACGGGCTGCTCAACGTGATCGCCCTCGAAGCCGAGACGCATCACGCCCACGACGAACACGGCGCTGCGCATGTCCACTACCGTCCCGCCCGCTGACAGTCCGCTCGCCGCGGTTTCCGAAGGCCTCGGCGAACAGGCCTGGATCGAGGTCATCCAGAAGATGGATGAGGTCTACAACGACCTGCTGCAGTACGAAGTGGCGCTTGAAGAAAAGAATGCCGCGCTCGAGGAGTCGCACCAGTTCATCGAGAGCGTGCTGGCTTCGATGTCGGACATCCTGATCGTCTGCGACCGCAACGGCAATATCGAGGAAGTGAATGCCTCGCTTTGCCACTTCGCCGGCAAGGATCAGGCGGCGCTCGAACATACGCCGGTCTTCAGTCTTTTCGCCGACGACAGCGAACGGGCCAGGGCGCGCGAGGTATTCGCCCGTTTCGGCCGGGAAGGCGTGCACGACTGCGAGTTTTTCTTGCGGGCCGGCGACGGCGCCACCGTGCCGGTGTCGATGAACTGCACGCCGCGCGTCTCGCAGACCGGCAAGCTGATGGGCATGGTCGTCACCGGCCGGCCGGTCGGCGAGTTGCGCCGCGCCTACCAGGCCTTGCGCCAGGCGCACGACGATCTGAAGCGCACGCAAGGCCAGTTGTTGCACGCCGAGAAAATGGTATCGCTCGGCCGTCTGGTGGCCGGCGTGGCGCATGAACTGAACAATCCGATCAGCTTCGTGCTGGGCAACGTGCTGTCGCTGAAGCGCTATGCCCAGCGCCTCGAAAGCTATCTCGGCGCCGTCCAGGCAGTCGATAACCCGCAGCTCAAGGCGCTACGCGCCGAATTGCGCATCGACCGGGTGCTCGCCGACATGCCGCTGTTGATCGACGGGATGATCGAAGGCGCCGAGCGGACCCGCGATATCGTCGATGCGCTGAAGCGCTTCTCGGCGGTGGACAAGATGACGCCGGAGCAGGTCAGCCTCAATGAAGTGGTCGAGCGCTCGGTGCGCTGGGTGGTGCAGAGCGCCTCGGCCCGCTTCGCAGTCAGCGTCGATTTGCCGCCCCGGCTGATCTGCTCGGGTTCTTCCGGGCAATTGCAGCAGGTGGTGATGAACCTCGTGCAAAACGCCTGCGACGCGACGATCAACCAGCCGGAGGCGCGCCTGAAGATCTCCGGTCTGGTCGAAAACGGCATGGCTTGCATCCGGTTCATCGACAACGGGCCGGGCATTTCCGAAGAACATCTCGGCCGCCTGTTCGAGCCTTTCTTCACCACCAAGCCGGTCGGCCAGGGTACCGGCTTGGGGCTGTCGATCAGCTATGGCATCGTCGAACGCCACGGCGGCAAGCTGGCCGCCGCCAATCTGCCGGAAGGTGGAGCGGAATTCATCCTTGCACTGCCGGTGGAAAGCAGCTGATCACTTGGCCGTGGCGACTGGCGGTCGCCGGACCGGCAAGTCAATACGAACAATGACTTATTGCGCTGGCACGTTACTTGTATGAAGATTGTTAAAACCTTCATACAAGGCTTGCCATGGAAACCCTGCCCTCCGACTGGCTGTCGCTGCTGATCCTGACCTTCGTGCTCGGCATGAAGCACGGTTTCGACGCCGACCATCTGGCGACCATCGATGGCCTGACCCGCTACAACGCCCGCAGCCGGCCGGGACTGGCGCGCTACTGCGGTACCTTGTTTTCGCTCGGCCACGGCGCCGTGGTCATGGCCATCGCCCTCGGCGTCTCGGCCATCGCCGGGCAGTGGACCGTGCCGGAATGGTTCGCCGTGCTTGGCTCGGTCATTTCCATCGCCTTCCTGGTCGCCCTCGGCAGCCTCAATCTGGCGGCCGTACTGCGTGCCGGGCCGGATGAAATGGTCCAGCCGCTCGGCCTCAAGGGGCGCCTGCTCGGCAAGCTCCGTCATGTCTCGCATCCGGCGCTGGTGGCGTTGGTCGGGGCGCTGTTCGCGCTGTCCTTCGACACCCTGTCGCAAGCCGCTTTTTTTGCGCTGACCGCCACCCAGTTCGGCGGCTGGCAGCACGCACTGCTGCTGGCGCTGCTGTTCATGCTTGGCATGTTGTTGACCGACGGCATCAACGGCTTGTGGATCGCCCGCCTGATCGCCCGGGCCGACCAAGTGGCGCTGGTCGCTTCGCGGGTCATGGGCCTGGTGGTTTCCGGCATCAGCCTGCTGGTCGCCGCTTTCGGTGCGGCCAAGTTGCTGTCGCCGGGCATCAATGCCTGGAGTGACGGCAAGGAACTGATTTTTGGCTTTGCACTGGTCGCCATCATCGCCGCCAGTTTCGTGGTGGCCGTGCGCCTGACGCGCCGGCCGGCGGTCGCTTGAATTAACGGTGATTGAGGGGGAATGGCCGGGCAACCGGCCTTTTTTAAAAATGAGAGTAAGACAAAAAATATTTTACTCATACCTTCTCGCCGCGGTCGGTGGCGCTTCAGCCCATACGGTGACCGAACTGTCGGCGGTCGAAGTCCGCGCCCAAGCGGAAAATCTTGAAGGTATCGCCGCGTCCGCCAGCGAGGGCGTGGTTTCCAGCCAGCGCCTGGCTGCGGTGCCGATGCTGCGTCCCGGCGAAGCGCTGGAAATGGTGCCCGGGCTGATCGTCACGCAGCACGCTGGTGACGGCAAAGCCAATCAGTATTTCCTGCGCGGCTTCAATCTCGACCACGGCACCGATTTCGCCACTTATGTCGGCGGCGTACCGGTCAATATGCCGAGTCACGCCCATGGTCAGGGTTACACCGACCTCAATTTTCTGATTCCGGAATTGGTCGATCGCATCAGCTATCGCAAGGGGCCGTATTTTGCCGAAGAGGGCGATTTTTCGTCAGCCGGGACGGCGCATATCGACTATTTTCGCCGGCTCGATGCCGGTTTCGCGCAGCTGACGCTCGGCCAGAACGGCTATGCCCGCAGCCTGCTGGCCGGCTCGCCGGAGTTGGCCGGCGGCAATCTGCTCTACGCGCTCGAACTGTTCCATAACGATGGTCCGTGGCAGGTTGACGAGCACTATCGCAAGCTGAACGGCGTGCTGCGCTACAGTCAGGGCACGCGCCACGATGGCTGGTCGGTGACCGGCATGGCCTACCAGGGGCGGTGGACATCGACCGACCAGATCGCCGAACGAGCGATCGACAGCGGTCAGGTCGACCGTTTCGGTTCGCTCGATTCGACGACCGGCGGCAAGACCTTTCGCTACAGTCTGGCCGGCGAATGGGCGCAACGTGGCGCACACAGCCAGACCAAGGCCAATCTCTGGTGGTTGAAATCCGGCCTCGATCTGTGGTCCAACTTTCAGTATTGCCTGAACGATCAGGCGGCCACCGGCGCTTGCGCCAGCGGCGATCAGTTCAAACAGGCCGAGCGGCGGCAGGCGGTCGGGTTTTCAGCGGCGCAGGCGATTTTCGATCAGTGGGGGCGTTTCGCTGTCGAAAACAGCTTCGGCGTCCAGGGCCGGATGGATCGCCTCAGTCCGCTCGGCCTCTACGCGACGAGTCAGCGGGCTACCCTCAGTACCGTGCGCGAGGACCGGCTTAGCCAGCGCAGTCTCTCGCTGTGGGCGCAGAACGAGATCCGTTGGACACCGTGGTTCCGGACGACGCAGGGGCTGCGCGGCGATGCCTACGAGTTCACCGTCGATTCGGGAATGAGCGCCAATTCCGGCCGCGCCAGCGACCAGATGGTGACGCCGAAACTTGCCTTCGTTTTCGGGCCATGGCAGAAGACCGAGTTCTATCTGAACTACGGCCACGGCTTTCATTCCAATGATGGGCGCGGCACCACCATCACGGTCGATCCGCGCGACGGTACGACGCCGGTCGATCGGGTCAAGCCGCTGGTTCGCACCAAGGGCCGGGAAGTCGGTTTGCGCACGGAACTCGTCCCTGGCTGGCAATCGACCCTGGCGTTGTGGCAACTGGATGCCGCCTCGGAGCTGCTCTTTGTCGGCGATGCCGGTACCACCGAGGCCGCTCGCCCGTCGCGGCGCTATGGGGTCGAGTGGACCAACCTCTACGTGCCGGCTGACTGGCTGGCCGTGGACGCCGACCTCGCCTGGTCGCATGCCCGCTTCCGCGATGCCGATCCAGCCGGCGCCTACATTCCCGGCGCCGTCACGGCGACCGCCAACCTTGGCTTGACCATTGATCGCCGGGGTCCGTGGTTCTCCTCCCTGCGCCTGCGCTACTTCGGGCCGCGCCCATTGGTCGAGGATAACTCGGTGCGCGCCAAGGCCTCCGCGTTGACCAACTGGCGCATCGGCTACAAGTTCGACCAGCGAACGCAATTGGCGCTCGATGTTTACAACCTGTTCGACCGCAAGGTGAATGACATCGAATACTGGTACGACTCGCAACTGGCCAATGAGGCGGCTCCAACATTCGATCGTCACGTCCACCCGGCCGAGCCGCGCAGCTTCCGCCTGACCCTGACGCATCGCTTCTAGAAGGAGCGCCAGCCGACAGCTAGGTGTTTTCCACGTGGCATCGCCGGGCGCTTTGGAGTACCCTTTAGGGTTTTCCCTACTACTAGAAAACCCAAGGAGATTTCGTGGAAAAAGATTTGCGCGAAGCCGCACTTGAATATCATCGCTGGCCAACCCCCGGCAAGATTTCCGTTCGCCCGACCAAGGGCCTGACCAACCAGCGCGATCTCGCCCTGGCCTACTCGCCCGGCGTTGCCGCCGCCTGCGACCTGATCGTCGAAGATCCTTCGATGGCTGCCGAAATGACGTCGCGTGCCAATCTGGTCGGCGTCATCACCAACGGCACCGCCGTGCTCGGCCTCGGCAATATCGGCCCGCTCGCCGCCAAGCCGGTGATGGAAGGCAAGGCCTGCCTGTTCAAGAAATTCGCCGGCATCGACGTTTTCGACATCGAACTGGCCGAGAACGATCCGGACAAGCTGATCGACATGATCGCTGCCATGGAGCCGACGCTCGGTGGTATCAATCTCGAAGACATCAAGGCCCCGGAGTGCTTCTACATCGAAGAAAAGCTCAAGGCGCGGATGAACATCCCCGTCTTCCACGACGACCAGCACGGCACGGCGATCATTTCTGCTGCCGCCATGCTGAACGGCATGAAAGTGGTCGGCAAGAAAGCCGAAGAGATCAAGGTGGTCTGCTCCGGCGCCGGCGCCGCAGCCATTTCCTGTCTGAACCTGTGGTGCGAACTGGGCGTCAAGCGTGAGAACATCACCGTTTGCGACTCCAAGGGCGTCATCTACGTTGGCCGCGATGCCAACATGGAAGCGACCAAGGCCCGTTACGCCCGCGAAACGACCAACCGCACGCTGGGCGATGCGATGGTCGGCGCCGACGTTTTCCTCGGTTTGTCCGCCGGTGGCGTGCTCAAGCCGGAAATGGTCGCCAGCATGGCCGACAAGCCCATCGTTTTCGCGCTCGCCAACCCGACCCCGGAAATCATGCCGGAACTGGCCAAGGCCGTGCGGCCTGACGTCATCATCGCGACTGGCCGCTCCGACTACGTTAATCAGGTCAACAACGTGCTGTGTTTCCCCTTCATCTTCCGCGGTGCGCTCGATGTCGGCGCCACACGTATTACAGAAGAGATGAAGATGGCCTCGGTGCGTGCCATTGCCGAACTGGCCGAAGCCGAGGTGACCGATGAAGTGGCCATGGCCTTCCCGGACCAGGTCATTACCTTCGGCCCGGAATACCTGATTCCCAAGCCTTTCGATCCGCGCCTGATCGTCAAGATCGCCCCGGCGGTTGCCCAGGCGGCGATCGACTCGGGCGTCGCCACCCGGCCGATCACCGATTGGGCGGCCTATCGCGCCAAGCTGTCCGAGTTCGTTTATCACACCGGCGTCGGCATGCGCGCCATCTTCCAGGCCGCCCGCCGGGCCCAGGGCAAGCGCATCATCTACGCCGAGGGCGAAGACGAGCGCGTGCTGCGTGCCGCCCAGGTGGTGATCGAGGAAAATTTTGCCCGCCCGATCCTGATCGGTCGCCCGGCCGTCATCGAGCATCGCCTGGCCAAGGCCAGCCTGCGCATCAAGCCGGGGGTCGATTTCGACATCGTCAATCCGGAGTCCGACGAGCGTTACCGCGAATGCTGGACGGCTTATCACAAGCTGATGGTCCGTCATGGCGTGACGCCAGCCATCGCCAAGGAAGCGCTGCGCCGCAAGCCGACGCTGATCGGCGCCATGCTGTTGAAACTGGGCTACGCCGATGGCCTGATCTGCGGCACGACCGGCCAGTTCAGCCACCACATGGGGGTCATCGATCAAATCATCGGCAAGCGCCAAGGCATCAATACGCTGGCGGCGATGAACTATCTGATGCTGCCGGGGCGTTCGCTGTTCATTTGCGATACCCATATCAACGAAAACCCGACGGCCGAGCAAATCGCCGAAATGACGGTAACCGCTGCCGAGCAGGTCAAGCGTTTCGGCGTACTTCCGAAGGCCGCCTTGCTGTCGCATTCCAACTTCGGCTCGGCGTCCTCGGAATCCTCAAGGAAAATGGCGCGCGCCGCAGTTCTGGTTTCGGCCATGACCAACGGCGAACTGGAAATCGATGGCGAAATGCACGGCGATTCGGCCTTGTCCGAGGAAGTCCGCCGCGCCGCCAACCCGGAGTCGTCGCTGAAGGGTGAAGCAAATCTGCTGATCATGCCCAACATCGATGCCGCCAATATCACCTACAACCTGCTGAAAATGACCGCCGGCGAAGGCGTGACGATCGGCCCCGTGCTGCTCGGCGTGGCCCGCCCCGTCCATGTGCTGACTTCGACGGCCACCGTCCGCCGTCTGGTCAACATGACGGCGCTGGCCGTGGTCGAGTCGATGGAGCGCTAAGCAGGCAGGCTCCTTCGTCAATACAAAAAAATGGCTGCCCCGGTAACGGTGGCAGCCATTTTTCATTTCAGGGCCGGCGACAGCTGACCGGTCGGATCAATTCTTCAGCGCAGCCAGCAACTTGCCGTGAATGCCGCCAAAGCCGCCGTTGCTCATCACCAGGATATGGTCGCCGGAACGGGCTGCTGCAACGATCTTGCGGACAAGTTCGCCTAAATCGTCTTCAACGACCGCCTTGTCACCCATCGGGGCCAGCGCCTCGCGGGCGTCCCAGCCGAGATTGGCCGCGTAGCAGAAGGCCGCATCGACTTCACGCAGGCTGTCCGGCAACTGGCTCTTCATGGTGCCCAGCTTCATGGTGTTCGAGCGCGGCTCGAGAACGGCGAGAATGCGTGCCGTACCAACCTTGCGGCGCAGTCCGGCGACGGTGGTGGCGATGGCTGTCGGATGATGGGCAAAATCGTCGTAAACCGTGATGCCGCCGACTTCGCCGCGCACTTCCATGCGTCGTTTGACATTGACGAAGCGGGACAGGGCTTCCAGGCCCTGGGCCAGCGGCACGCCGACATGGCGGGCGGCAAGCAGTGCGGCACAGGCATTGGCCCGGTTGTGGTCGCCGGAGAGTTGCCAGACGGTACGGGCGATTTCGCCCTGTGCTCCGTGCAGAATCAACTCGCCGCCGGCATCGTCACCGCTGACGCGATAGCCGACCGGATCGTTGAAGCGCTCGACCGGTGTCCAGCAGCCGCGCTGCAGCACACGTTCCAGGCTGGCTTCGTTGGCGTTCGAGACAATCAGCCCGGAGGCCGGCAGAGTACGCACGAGATGGTGAAACTGCGTCTCGATGGCGTCCAGATCGGCGAAGATATCGGCGTGATCGTATTCCAGGTTGTTCAGAACGACGGTGCGTGGCCGGTAATGCACGAACTTGGAGCGCTTGTCGCAGAAAGCCGTGTCGTATTCGTCGGCTTCGATGACGAAAAACGGGGTGCCGCCAAGCCGGGCGGACACGCCGAAATTGAGCGGCACGCCGCCGATCAGGAAGCCCGGCTGCAGGTTGGCGTCTTCCAGGATCCAGGCCAGCATGGCGCTGGTCGTCGTCTTGCCGTGCGTGCCGGCGACACCGAGGACCCAGCGGCCTTGCAGGACATTTTCGGCGAGCCATTGCGGGCCCGAAACATAGGGCAGTCCCTTGTCGAGAATCGCTTCAAGCAGCGGGTTGCCGCGCGAAATGGCGTTGCCGACTACGAAAACATCGGGTTGCAGGGCGAGTTGCTCAACCGCGAAGCCCTCGATCAAATCGACGCCGGCGCCGCGCAACTGGTCGCTCATCGGCGGGTAAACATTGGCATCGCAGCCGGTTACCTTGTGGCCGGAAGCTGCGGCCAGTTGGGCCACGCCGCCCATGAAGGTGCCGCAGATACCGAGAATATGAATGTGCATGAGACTTGGACCCGTTAGAATGGGGGTGATTTTACCTTGATCGCGCCCCTATGCCCCGTCATGACAGGGCTCGCCCGCTCAACGGCGCGCGAGCCGCCATCGCCAGTGCCGCTGCCCGACTGATGGCAGAGGATGGCATTACCGATTACCACCTGGCCAAGCGCAAGGCGGCCCGCCAGCTTGGTCTGACCGAGCATGTCGGTTTCCCCGACAACGCCGAGGTCGAGGCCGAGTTGCGCGCCTACCGCAGCCTGTATCAGGGCGAGGATCACGAGGAGCAGCTCCTGGCGCTGCGCCATACGGCGCTCGAACTGCTCGATCTACTGGCCGATTTCCGTCCGTATCTGACCGGTTCGGTGCTCGAAGGGACGGCCGGCGAACATTCGTCCATCGACATCCTGCTTTTTGCCGATAGTGCCAAGGAGGTCGAGATCTTCCTGCTCAATCGCGGCATCGATTTCGTGCATGCCGAGGCACGCCATGAACGTGTCGAAGCCGTACTGGTCATGGAGACCGATACCGCCAGCGCCAACCTGATCGTTTTGCCGCCGCAACAGGAAAGAGTCAGTTTGAAGTACCGTGACGGTCGTCCGCGCGAACGGGCGCGTGCCGATGCGCTGCGTGCCCTACTTTCGGAATAGACTAGACAACTTGTTGCCAATTACGGCAAACTTGCAGCCATGACGAAGCGAAAAACTGCTTCCAAGCCGGTAGACAAAGCGCGCATCCTGGTGGTGCACGGGCCGAATCTGAACCTGCTTGGCACCCGTGAACCCGAACACTACGGCCGGACGACCCTGTCGGATATCAACATGGCGCTGGCCCGCATGGCCGAAAACGTCGGTGTCGATCTCGAGGCTTTTCAGAGCAACCATGAAGGGGCGCTGATCGAGCGCATTCATGCCGCTCGGGAGCAGGGCGTGCGCGCCATCATCATCAACCCGGCTGCCTATACCCATACCAGTGTCGCCTTGCGTGATGCGCTGGCGGCGGTGGCGATTCCGTTCGTCGAAGTGCATCTGTCCAATGTGCACGCGCGGGAGCCGTTCCGGCAACATTCCTATTTCTCTGACCTGGCTGTCGGCGTCATCTGCGGGCTCGGTCATGAGGGCTACTTGCTGGCCCTCGAATACCTGCTCAACAAACTCAATATTGAATAGTCCGGCTTCGACCGGCTTTTTGTGCCCAACGGGCGCAATACACAAGGGAGTCATCCATGGATCTGCGTAAACTCAAGAAACTTATCGACCTCGTTCAGGAATCCGGCATTTCCGAGCTGGAAGTTACCGAAGGCGAAGAAAAAGTGCGCATCGCCAAACATTACGGCAATGTCGTTGCTGCGCCGCAGCAGTACTATGCCGCGCCGCCCGCTCCGCTGCCTGGCGCTCCGGTCGCCTCGGCGGTCAATCTCGACGACGAAGACGAGTTGCCGGAAGGCCATGTCGTCAAGTCGCCGATGGTCGGTACCTTCTACCGCTCGCCGTCGCCCGGTGCCGAGTCTTTCGTGCAGATCGGGCAGAGCGTCAAGCAGGGCGAAACCCTGTGCATTATCGAAGCGATGAAGTTGCTCAACGAGATCGAAGCCGATGCCTCCGGCGTGATCAAGGCCATCCTGCTCGACAATGGCGAGCCGGTGGAGTTCGGCGAACCGCTATTCGTGATCGGCTGATATGGCGATGTTCGAAAAGGTTCTGATCGCCAATCGCGGCGAGATTGCCCTGCGCGTCCAGCGCGCCTGTCGCGAACTGGGCATCAAGACGGTCGTGGTGTACTCCGAAGCCGACCGCGAGGCGAAATACGTCAAGCTGGCCGACGAGTCGGTGTGCATCGGTCCGGCTTCGTCCGCACTGAGCTACCTGAATGTTCCGGCCATCATTTCCGCAGCCGAAGTGACCGATTCCCAGGCGATCCATCCGGGTTACGGCTTTCTCTCCGAGAACGCCGATTTCGCCGAGCGTGTCGAAACCTCGGGATTCGTCTTCATCGGGCCGCGGGCTGAAACGATACGCCTGATGGGCGACAAGGTTTCCGCCAAGAATTCGATGAAGGAAGCCGGTGTGCCGTGCGTTCCCGGTTCCGATGGCGCCTTGCCGGAAGATCCCAAGGAAATCGTGCGCATCGCCCGGGCGGTCGGTTATCCGGTGATCATCAAGGCGGCCGGTGGCGGTGGCGGGCGCGGCATGCGCGTCGTGCACACCGAGGCGGCGCTGGTCAATGCCGTGGCGATGACCCGCCAGGAAGCCGGAACCTTCTTCGGCAACCCGGCGGTGTACATGGAAAAGTATCTGGAAAACCCGCGCCATGTGGAAATCCAGGTACTGGCCGACGAATACAAGAACGCCATCTACCTCGGCGAGCGCGACTGTTCGATGCAGCGCCGCCACCAGAAGGTGATCGAAGAGGCGCCGGCGCCGCACATTCCGGCCCGCCTGATCAATCGGATCGGCGAACGCTGTGCCGAAGCCTGTCGCAAGATCGGCTATCGCGGTGCTGGTACCTTCGAATTCCTTTACGAGAACGGTGAGTTCTATTTCATCGAAATGAACACCCGCGTTCAGGTCGAGCATCCGGTCACCGAGATGATCACCGGCGTCGATATCGTCCAGGAGCAGATTCGCGTTGCGGCCGGCGAAAAGCTGCGCTATCGCCAGAAGGATATCGTGGTTCGCGGGCACTCCATCGAATGCCGCATTAACGCCGAAGATCCCTTCACGTTCGTGCCATCTCCCGGCAAAATCGCTTTTTACCATCCGCCGGGCGGCCCCGGCATCCGGGTCGATTCGCACATCTATCAGGGCTACACCGTGCCGTCGCATTACGATTCGATGGTTGCCAAGGTGATTGCCTATGGCGATACCCGCGAACAGGCTATCCGCCGCATGCGTATAGCGCTGTCCGAGATGAGCATCCAGGGCATCAAGACCAACATCCCGCTGCATCAGGAACTGATGCAGGACGCCCGTTTCGTCGAGGGCGGGACCAGCATTCATTACCTTGAACAAAAACTCGCCGACAAGGGCGAAGTGAAGCAGTAAGCGATGGCTTGGCAAAACGTCAGTTTCATGACCGATGCGTCGCACGCCGAGCCGTTGTGCGATGCCCTGCTGGAAGCCGGCGCCCTGTCGGCCTCGATCGAGGATGCCGATGCCGGCACGCCGGACGAGCAGGCGCAGTTCGGTGAGCCGGGTTCGGTCAATTCGCCGGGCTGGATGCGTTCCCGCATCGTCGCGCTGCTCGAGCCGGATGCGGATGCAGCCGCCTTGCTGGCTGCAGCCGCTGCAGCGATTGGCCTGAATGAAGTGCCGAGCTTTGGCATCGAGGATGTGGCCGAGCAGAACTGGGTGCAACTGACCCAGTCGCAGTTCGATCCGATCCGCGTTTCCGAACGTCTATGGATCGTGCCGTCCTGGCATGAGTCGCCCGACCCGGCGGCGGTCAATCTGATTCTCGATCCCGGCATGGCCTTTGGCACGGGTTCGCATCCGACCACCCGACTCTGTCTGGAGTGGCTCGAACGTAATGTCCTGCCCGCTTGCAGCGTGCTTGATTACGGTTGCGGCTCGGGCATTCTCGCCATTGCCGCCGCCCGTCTCGGTGCCGGCCGGGTCGCCGGGGTCGATATCGATCCACTGGCCGTTGAAGCTGCCCGCGCCAATGCCGAGCGTAACGGTGTGACGGCTTTGTTTGCCGATTCGGCGGAACCGGTTGCCGGCGAGTATGATGTTGTCGTGGCCAATATCCTCTCCAATCCGCTCCGTGTTCTGGCGCCAGCCATCGTCGGCCATGTCCGATCCGGCGGTCGTCTCGCCTTGTCGGGCATCCTCAAGGAGCAGGCCGAGGAAATCATCGCCATCTACGCGCGCTGGTTGCCTTTGCAAGTGGCCGATACGCGTGAGGACTGGGTATGCCTGGCGGGGCGCAAGCCCTGATGCGGACGCGCTGTCCGGCCTGTGCCACGATTTTCCGTGTCACGTCCGAGCAGTTGCGCCTGAAGGCTGGCAAGGTTCGTTGCGGACATTGCCAATCGGTCTTCAACGCTTTCGACGAGTTTCTGCCGGACACCGACGTGCCGCCGGTTGCCCAGCCGGCAAGCGAGCTTGCACCGGTTTTTGCGCCTCCGCCGGAAGCGCAGCCGGAACCTGACCCTGACCCTGACCCCGAAACAGAACCTGAACCGCCGGCGATTGCCGCAGCGGTCGACGAAGCCTTGGTCGCGCCGGACAGCGACGAACCGCTAGTTGAGGCGCTGGTCGCTGAGCCATCAGAGCCCTTGCCCGAGGCGCTTGTCGAGCCCGAGCAGCCGGCCGCAGTTGAAGCACTCGAGGTGATCGATCCGCCGTCCCCTGAACCGGTCGTCGAAGAGGTTTCAGCCTTGGCCGAGCCGGGTAGCGAAACCGCGGAAGAATCGACGCTGGCGGCGCGTGAGGCAGGCCTGGTTGCAGCCCGCGAGCTGAGCGATGCGCCAGCCTACAACCGCTGGGCGGCCGGTGCGCTGGCCAGCGATGCGCCGGGCGGTTTCGCCGGCGAGCCGGCGCGGCATGCCGTCTGGCCTTTCGTGCTGGTTGCTGGCCTGTTGCTGCTGGTGCTGGCCGGGCAACTGTTCTATCACTTCCGGACCGGGCTCGTGCAATGGCTACCCGCTGCGGCGGCGCTTTACGAGCTGGCCGGGGTGGACATTCCGCTGGCGCAAAATGCCAATCTGGTGGCCATCGAAACCTCCGACCTGCAATCCGACAATGCGCGCGGCCTGTTCGTCCTGAATGCGACACTGCACAATCGGGCAGATTTCGCCCAAGCCTGGCCGGCCCTCGAACTGACCCTGACCGACACCAGCGACACTGTGGTGTCGCGCCGGGTGATGAGCGCTGCCGAATATCTGCCGCCCGGCATCAGTGCCGAGCGTTTCCCGGCGAATGGCGAAGTCGCCGTCCGCCTGTGGATCGAAGCCAGAAATATCGGTGCCGCCGGGTACCGCCTTTACATTTTCTATCCCTGAATATCCTATGACGACACTTATTTGCGGCTCGCTGGCTTTCGACAACATCATGGTCTTCCCGGACCGCTTCAAGAACCATATCCTGCCCGAGCAGATTCATATCCTGAACGTCGCTTTCCTGGTTCCGGAGATGCGCCGCGAGTACGGCGGCTGCGCCGGCAACATCGCCTACAACCTGATGCTGCTCGGTGGCGAACCGTTGATCATGGCGACGGTTGGCGACGATGCCGCACCCTACCTCGATCGTCTCGACCAGCTCGGTCTGCCGCGCACCCACGTGCGCCACGTACCGGGCGGTTTCACGGCCCAGGCCTTCATCACCACCGATCTCGACGACAACCAGATCACCGCCTTCCACCCGGGGGCGATGAGCTTTTCGCATCTGAATAAGGTCGAGCATGCGGCCTCGGCCAAGCTTGGCATCGTTGCGCCGGATGGTCGTGAAGGCATGATGCAGCACGCCCGCGATTTCGCTGCTGCCGGTGTCCCTTTCATTTTCGATCCCGGTCAGGGCCTGCCGATGTTCAACGGCGACGAACTGCTCGATTTCATGCGTCTCGCCGATTACGCCTGTTTCAACGATTACGAGGCCAAGCTGCTGTGCGACCGTACCGGGCGCAGCCTGGAGCAACTCGGGCGCGAGGTGAAGGCGCTGATCGTGACACGCGGTGGCGATGGATCGGAAATTCATTCTGACGGTCAACGTTTCGATATCCCCTGCGTCGAGGCCGATCAGGTGATCGATCCGACCGGTTGCGGCGATGCCTACCGTTCCGGCCTGCTCTATGGCATTGCCAACGGCTTCGATTGGCAAAAGACCGGCCGTCTGGCAGCGCTGATGGGGGCGATCAAGATCGCCCACCGGGGCGGACAGAACCATCAGCCTAGTCGCGAGGAAATCGCCGCCCGCTATCAACGCGCTTTTGGCGTAGCTCTCTGGTAAAGGCAAGACTATGAAGACGCTCTCTTTGCTGTTGCTCTCGGTAATCTTGCTGGCCGGCTGTGCCAGCAGCAAATCCGGCGATGTCTATAGTCGCGATCAGGCGCGGCGCGAGCAGACGGTGCGCCAGGGCGTCGTCGAGTCGGTACGGGCGGTGCAGATGGAAGGCACCAAGTCGCCGGTCGGTACGGTCGCCGGTGCGGCGGTCGGCGGTATTGCCGGCAGCACGCTGGGCCATGGCAAGGGTTCGGCGGTGACCGCGGTAATCGGGGCTGTCGCCGGTGGCCTGGCCGGAGCGGTGATCGAGGAAGGAGTGACCCGCCGACAGGCCATGGAGATCACCGTGCAGCTTGATGGCGGACGACTGATAGTCATTGTCCAGGAAGGCGACCCGCAGGAATTCCGGCCCGGCGATCGGGTCCGCGTTCTCTCTTCCGGTGGCGAGTCGCGCGTCACCCGCTGAAACGCTGCCGTAAAGAGCGTGCAATAGCCGTGTAATGCCGATCTTTCATGCTGTTCTCCACTACCTGAGTGGAGAGCAGCATGGAAAAGCTACAGAGCGGCGCCGAACAACGCCGCGCCAATCGTCCCAAGCTGGCGGTCAGTTTTGCCCGGACCCAGAGCGATATTCTTGAAGCGCAGCGCTTGCGCTACCGGGTGTTTGCCGGCGAGATGGGGGCCAATTTGCCCAGCCGCACGCCGGGCGTCGATCACGACATCTATGACCCCTATTGCGACCATCTGGTCGTGCGCGATGTACAGACCAGCGAAGTGGTCGGAACCTACCGCATTCTGCCGCCGGAAAAAGCCCGGCAGATCGGCTATTACTCGGAAAACGAGTTCGATCTGACCCGTCTGCAGCACCTGCGGCAACGTCTGGTCGAAATCGGCCGTTCCTGTGTGCACCCCGATTACCGTACCGGCGCGACGATTACCCTGCTCTGGTCCGGCCTTGCCCAGTACATGAGCGAAGGTGGCTACGACTACCTGATGGGCTGTGCCTCGATCAGCATGGCGGACGGTGGGCACGTTGCAGCCAGTCTGTATAATCGTCTGGCTGCCGAGCATCTTGGGCCGCAGGAGTACCGTGTCTTTCCCCGTTGCCCGTTGCCCCTGGCGGCGCTGCAGCAGGACCGGCCGGCCGAAACGCCGCCGCTGATCAAGGGTTATCTGCGCGCCGGCGCCTGGATTTGTGGCGAACCGGCGTGGGATCCCGATTTCAACACGGCCGACCTGCCGATACTGATGCCGATGGCGAAAGTTTCCGATCGTTACGCCAAACACTACCTGGGACAAGCAGACTGAACCAAACCAATTTTCCGATCCGCGCCTTCCGGATTTTTCGCCTGGCCCTGCTGGTTTTTAGCGGGGCTTTGTTCGTCCTTTGCGTTTTTCCGCTGTGCAGCGAGGCGGCCCGCCTGCGCCTCAAAGCCAGCTGGGCAATTGCATTGCTCGATGCGCTGGGCGTCGAGGTCGAGGCCGACCTGACCCATGCGGCGCCCGGCGCGCTGCTGGTTGCCAACCATATTTCGTGGATCGACATTTACGTCATCAATGCCGTGCTGCCGGCCGCCTTCGTCTCGAAAGAGGAAGTGCGCCATTGGCCGTTGATCGGCTGGCTGGCGGCCAAGAACGACACCATTTTCCTGCGCCGCGGCAGTCGGGGGCATGCCCGGATCATCAACCAGCAAATTGCCGAATTGCTCGACAAGGGCCGCCACGTGGCGGTTTTTCCCGAGGGAACGACGACGGATGGAACCCATCTGCTGCATTTTCATGCCGCGCTGATCCAGCCGGCGCTGGCGGCCGGGCGGCCGGTCTTGCCGATTGGCATTTCCTATTGGGAACTGGATGGCACGCGCAGTCTGGCGCCGCGCTACGACGGCACGATTACGCTGGGCCAATGCACGCGGGCCATTCTCGGTCGCCGGCGCCTGATTGCCCGGCTGGTGACGACGCCGTTGCGTGGCGTCAATGGCGAGGATCGTCGGCAGGTTGCCGTTGCAGCCCGCGAGGCTATCGCTTTAGCGGCAGCGCTTCCCCACGCGCACAATCCACCTGAAAAACCTGCCGGTCTTCCAGTCGCACCGCCGTCAGATGACCACCCCACAGACAGCCGGAATCGAGTGCCAGCAGATTTGGCGTGACTTTCAGGCCGAGGGCCGACCAGTGACCGGTGACCAGTACCGCATCGGCGCTTCGCCGGTCGGCTAGCTCGAACCACGGCAGGTGGCCAGCCGGTGCATTGCTCAGTTTGCCTTTGGCCTTGAATTCCATGACGCCATCCGGCGTGCAGAAGCGCATTCGGGTCATCGCATTGACGATCACCCGAAGGCGCGGCCAGCCGGTCAGATCATCCGACCAGCCGGCCGGTTCGCTGCCCCACAGGTTCATCACGAATTCGCGGTAATCCGGGCCTTGCAGAACGGCCTCCACTTCGCGGGCCAGTTCGCGGGCCCGGGCGGCCGTCCATTGCGGTAGCAGGCCGGCGTGTACCAGGCAGAATTCGCCTTCGGTATGGCACAAGGGTTGATGGCGCAGCCAGTCGAGCAGTTCGGCGGCATCCGGCGCATCGAGGATGGACTGGATGGTGTCGTCCTTGCCGCGAAACTTGGCGCCGCCCTCGGCGACCATCAGCAGGTAGAGGTCGTGATTGCCGAGCACGGTCAGGGCAGAGTCGCCAAACGATTTGATCAGGCGCAGCGTTTCCAGCGATTTCGGGCCGCGGTTGACCAGGTCGCCGACCAGCCACAGGCGATCGACGGCCGGATCGAAGGCGCAGCGCTCGAGCAAGCGGCACAGCGAGTCGTAACAGCCCTGAATGTCGCCGATCGCGTAGGTCGCCATTATTCGACGGTGACGCTCTTGGCCAGATTGCGCGGCTTGTCCACGTCCGTACCCTTGACCAGCGCGGCGTGATAGGACAGCAGTTGCAGCGGGATGACGTGCAGAATCGGCGACAGTTCGCCGTAATGTTCGGGCAGGCGGAGGATATGGACGCCTTCCGACTCGGCGATTTCCGAATCGGCGTCGGCGAAGACATAGAGTTCGCCGCCGCGGGCCTGGACTTCCCGCAGGTTCGATTTCAGCTTGTCGAGCAACTGGTCGTTCGGGGCGACGGAAATCACCGGCATGTTGGCATCGACCAGCGCCAGCGGGCCATGCTTGAGCTCGCCGGCCGGATAGGCCTCGGCGTGGATGTAGGAGATTTCCTTGAGCTTCAGGGCGCCTTCCATGGCGATCGGGAAGTGCCGGCCACGGCCGAGGAAGAGGGCGTGATGCTTGTCGGCAAAGCGCTGGGCCCAGACCTTGATCTCGCTTTCCAGTTCGAGCACTTTGTTCACCGCGACCGGCAGGTGGCGCAACTGGTCGATATAGGCGCTTTCCTGCTCGGCGCTCAGGCGCTGCTTGACCTTGGCCATGACCAGCGTCAGCACGAACAGCGCAGCAAGCTGGGTGGTGAAGGCCTTGGTCGAGGCGACGCCGATTTCCGGGCCGGCGCGGGTGATGAAGCGCAGCGTGCATTCGCGGACGATGGCCGATTCCGGCACGTTGCAGATGGCCAGCGTCTTGCCCTGGCCAAGCGACTTGGCGTGGCGCAAGGCGGCCAGCGTGTCGGCGGTTTCGCCGGACTGGGAAATGGCGACGATCAGTTGGCGGGGATTGGGCACCGAGGTGCGATAACGGTACTCGCTGGCGATCTCGACAGTACACGGCACGCCGGCAATCGCTTCGAGCCAGTAGCGGGCGGTGTAGCCGGAGTGGCTGCTGGTGCCGCAGGCGAGAATCAGGATCGAGTCGACATCGTCGAGCATCGTGGCGGCTTCTGCCCCGAAAATGCCGGGCTGGATGGTCTTGCTGCCGCCGACGATTTCCAGCGTGTTGGCCAGTGCTTCCGGCTGCTCGAAGATTTCCTTCTGCATGTAGTGCTGGTAATTGCCGAGTTCGACCGCGGCGGCGGAGAGCTGGGAGACATGCACCGGACGGTCGACCGGCGTGCCGTCGAGACGGGTGATCCTGACCGATGCTGCGGTCAACTCGGCAATGTCGCCGTTTTCCAGGTAGACCATGTTGCGGGTGACCTGAAGCAGGGCCGAAGCGTCGGAAGCGGCGTAGTTGCCGGTCTCGGACACACCGAGCAGGAGCGGCGAACCTTCGCGGGCAACGACGACCTTGCCGGGCTGCCGGTGGTCGATGACCGCGATGGCATAGGCGCCGACCAGGCGGCGGCAGGCGATCCGCACTGCGGCGAACAGGTCGGGCTCGCTTTTCAGCGTGGCATCGATCAGGTGGGCGATGCTTTCGGTGTCGGTATCGGAGGTGAAGACATAACCCTGGGCGACCAGTTCGCGACGCAGGCTTTCGTAGTTTTCGATGATGCCGTTATGGACGACGGCGATCGAATTGGAAATATGCGGGTGGGCATTGCGCTCGCACGGCACGCCGTGCGTCGCCCAGCGCGTGTGGGCGATGCCGGTGACGGCACTGGTGCTGGCCGAGGCGGCTTCGAGTTCGGCGACCCGTCCGACCGAACGGACGCGTTCGATATGATCGCCCTGGATGACGGCCAGTCCGGCCGAGTCATAGCCCCGGTATTCGAGCTTCTTCAGGCCCTCGACCAGAACGGGAACGATGTTGCTGCCGGCTGCTGCCGCGACGATGCCGCACATAGTTGATCCTTAAACCTTGTAGTAATCGCGATACCAGGCGATGAAGCGGCTGACGCCTTCCTGGACGGTGGTGCCCGGGACGAAACCGACCCAGTCGTTGAGCAGATCGGTGTTGGCGAAGGTCGCCGGGACATCGCCGTCCTGCAGCGGCAACAGGCGCTTCTCGGCTTTCTGGCCGAGGGCATTCTCGATGGCGCCGATGAAATCGAGCAGTTGTACCGGATTGTTGTTGCCAATGTTGAACACGCGGTACGGCACGTTGCTGCTTGCCGGGTCGGCGGAAATCGCCTCGTAGGCTGGGTTGGCGGCGGCGGTCTTGTCGAGGACGCGGATCACGCCTTCGACGATGTCATCGACGTAGGTGAAGTCGCGTTTCATGTTGCCGTGGTTGAAGACGTCGATCGGCCGGCCTTCGAGGATGGCCTTGGTGAACAGGAACAGCGCCATGTCCGGCCGGCCCCACGGGCCATAGACGGTGAAGAAGCGCAGGCCGGTGGTCGGCAGCCCGTAGAGGTGGCTGTAGGTGTGGGCCATCAGCTCGTTGGCCTTCTTGGTCGCGGCGTACAGGCTGACCGGGTGATCGACGCTGTCATGCTCGGAGAACGGCATCTTGGTGTTGCCGCCGTAGACGCTCGAGCTGGAGGCGTAGACCAGATGCTGCACCTTGTGGTGGCGGCAGCCTTCGAGAATGTTGATGAAGCCGACCAGATTGCTGTCCACGTAGGCGTGCGGGTTCTGGATCGAATAGCGGACGCCGGCCTGGGCGGCGAGGTGGATCACCTTGTCGAACTTCTCGGCGGCGAACAGCGCTTCCATGCCGGCCCGGTCGCCGACATCCAGCTTGACGAAGCGAAAATTGGCGTGACCGGTCAGGCGGGCCAGCCGGTTTTCCTTCAGGCTGACTTCGTAATAATCGTTCAGGTTGTCGAGGCCGACCACTTCGTCGCCACGCGCCAGCAGGCGCAGAGAGGCAGTCATGCCGATAAATCCGGCGGCGCCGGTCACGAGAATTTTCACTGGTCGACCCTTTGATTGAGTATCTTGATTTTACCGCAGCGCAGCATCGGAATTCTGGCGCTCCAGCATTTTGGAATATTTGATGAAGCTGTTGAAACAGCCGATGGTGATGTGGATCAGTCCGGGCAGGCCGTCGCGAAAACCCTGGCGGATCAGATAGAACTTGATGAAGCGGATCAGCGGGCTGACGACGATGCGCCCAAAGCTCGCCCGCTTGCCAGAGGCCAGCGCCATCTCGGCGGCCAGCGTCGTGTAGCGGTTCTGCTTGGTCAGGTAGCTGGCCAGCGATTCGGCCGAGTCGTGCAGCAGGTCGCCGGCCAACTCGCCGATCGGGCAATCGGTCTCGACTTTTTCGTGCACTGCATCATTCGACCAGCGGGCCTGGCGGCGGTCGAACAGCCGCAAACTCCAGTCCGGGTAGCCCTCGCCGTGCTTCAGATAGCGGCCGAGAAAGCGGTTGCAGCGGGGGGAACGGAAGGCGCCGGTGGCCGGGGCTTGCAGGGTTTGTTCGATGCTCGCCTGCAAGTCGGGCGTGACCCGTTCGTCGGCATCCAGGCAGAGCACCCAGTCGTGTTGCGCAGCCTCGACGGCAAACTGTTTTTGCCGCCCGAAACCCAGCCATTCCTGCTGAATGACCCGGGCGCCATGCTGCACGGCCAGCGCCTGGGTGCCATCCGTACTGCCGGAATCGACGACCACGATCTCGTCGGCGAAGCGCGCGCTGTGCAGGCATGCCGCCAGCTGCGAGGCCGCATTCAGCGTAATGATGGCAACAGAAAGCGGCTGGCGCGAGATGGGCATCTATAATTGCAGCTTCGAAAAGCCGTCATTTTATCTGCCGATGCGCATCCTGATTGTGAAAACTTCCTCACTCGGCGACGTTATCCACAATTTGCCCGTGGTTAGCGACATCAAGCGGCATTTTCCCGATGCTGCAGTGGACTGGTGCGTCGAAGAAAGTTTCGCGGCCATCCCGCGCCTGCATCCCGGCGTCGACCAAATCATCCCGGTCGCCATCCGGCGCTGGCGCAAGAAGCTGTTGAGCGGCGTGACCTGGCGCGAGATTTCGGCTTTCGGCCGGCTTATCCAGCGCGAGCGCTACGATCTGGTGATCGATACGCAAGGCCTGATCAAGAGCGCCTTCATCGCCCGTCGGGCGCGCGGCCCCTTGGCCGGCTATGCCGCCGATTCGGCGCGCGAACCGCTGGCGGCCAGCCTCTACTGCCGGCACTTCAGCATTTCCCGCGACCTGCACGCCGTGGTGCGCAATCGCCAGCTGGCCGGTGCGGCGCTCGGCTACGCCGTCGAAGGCGGCCCGGATTACGGCATTGCGGTGGCGCCGTCAGGTGCCGACTGGCTGCCGCCCGCGCCTTACGTCGTCTTCCTGACCGCCAGCAGTCGCGACGACAAGCTGTGGCCGGACGAACACTGGCTGGAACTCGGCCGGGCCTTGCACGCCCGCGGCATCCACGCGGTGCTGCCGGCCGGCACGCAACCCGAGCGCGAGCGGGCGGCCCGGTTGGCGGCCGGCATTCCCGGTGCCGTCGCCGCGCCGCCGCTGTCTATCCCGGATCTGGCCGCCGTGCTGGCCGGAGCACGCGCCGCGATCGGCGTCGATACCGGCCTGACCCACCTTGCCGTCGCGCTGGATATCCCGACCGTGGCGCTGTATACCGCGACCGATCCCGGCCTGACCGGCGTGCTCGGCACCGGCTTTTGCCGCAACCTCGGCGGCAAGGCGCAGATTCCGGACGTCGCCGCCGTGCTCGCCGAACTGCAGCCGGTGCTCGCCTGATGGCCCGCCTGCTCTATTCCCTGTTCCTCTACCTGATCACGCCGCTGATCTGGCTGCGCCTGCTCTGGCGCGGGCGCAAGCAAGCGGAATACTTGCAGCATCTTGGCGAGCGTTACGGGTTTTATCGCCAGCCGGTGCCGGAAAAACTGATCTGGGTGCATGCCGTTTCGGTTGGCGAAACGCGCGCCGCCCAACCGTTGATCGAAGGCCTGCAAGCCTGCTGGCCGGGGCATCGCATCCTGCTCACCGGGATGACGCCGACCGGCCGCGAGGCGGGTCGGCAGGTTTATGGCGAGAGGGTGATCTGGGCCTATCTGCCCTATGACTACCCGGGCGCCGTGGCACGGTTTTTCCGACACTTCTCGCCCGCCTTTGGCATTCTGATGGAAACCGAAATCTGGCCCAACCTGCTGGCCGCTGCCCAAGCCCGTCAAGTCCCGGTGATGCTGGCCAACGCCCGCTTGTCGGCCCGTTCGGCGCGCGGCTACGGCAAGCTCGCGGCGCTGGTCCGGCCGGCATTTGCCGCGTTGAGCGGGGTGGCCGCGCAGACGACTGGCGATGCCGAGCGGATAGCTGCGCTCGGCGCCCGCCAGCTGGCGGTCTGCGGCAATCTGAAATTCGATGTCACGCCTGCCGCCGACAACATCGCGCTTGGCCAGCGCTGGCGCGCCGTCATCGGGCAGCGCCCGGTGTGGCTGGCGGCCAGCACCCGCGAGGGCGAGGAGCCGCTGATACTCGAAGCCTGGCGCGCCGTTCGGGTGCCGGAGGCATTGTTGGTGCTGGTGCCGCGTCATCCGCAACGTTTTGCCGAAGTGGATGGCTTGCTCGGCCAGCAGGGTTTGCGGGTTGTCCGGCGGAGCACCGGCCTGCCGCAGCCTGATACGCAGGTCTGGCTGGGCGACAGCATGGGCGAAATGGCCGCCTATTTCACGCTGGCCGATCTCGCCTTCATCGGTGGCAGCCTGTTGCCGCTTGGCGGGCAGAATCTGATCGAGGCGGCGGCCTGTGCTTGCCCGGTGCTGGTCGGGCCGCATACCTTCAACTTCCTGCAGGCCACCGAGGATGCCATCGCGGCCGGCGCGGCGCGGCGCGTCGACAGTCCGGCGGCGCTTGGCGCAGCGGTTGATCAGCTATTGCGGGAGGCGCTGGAGTTGGCGGCGATGCGTCAGGCCGCCAGCCGTTTCGCCCAGTCGCACCAGGGGGCGACCAAGCGCATGCTGGAATTTATTGCGCAGTGCCTGGATCAAGCAGCGCGTTGATCTGGGCGACATCGTCGTCACCCAGCGAACCGACGGCCGCCTTCAGCCGTAGCTGCGAAAGCAGGGTATCGAGCGTGGCCTTGGCCAGATCGCGGCGCGTTACATAAACTTGGTTTTCGGCATTCAGCACGTCGATATTGATGCGCACGCCCACTTCGTAGCCGAGCTTGTTCGATTCGAGAGCCGACTGCGATGAAACCAGCGCTGCCTTCAGTGCCCGGACCTGAGCCAGGCCATTGGCGACGCCGAGGTAATACTGCCGGGCGGCAAGCGCCGCGCCGCGCCGAGCCGTTTCCAGATTGGATTGAGCCGCACTGCGGTTGGCCGCCGCTTCACGTTGGCGGGAAACCACTTGGCCGCCGAGATAGAGCGGGATGTTCAGTTGCAGACCGACATTTTTGTAGTCGGTGTCGAGCATGCCCAGCGTGGTCGAGGCATATGACTTCGAGTAGCCTTGGTTGGCCACCAGATCGACGGTTGGATAGTGCCCGGCCCGTTGCTTGTCCACTTCGCGGGCGGCAATGTCGGCGGCAGCCTGTTGAATCTGTACGGTGATGCTGTCTTTTTCAGCTGCCGCAACCCATTGGTTCATGTCATTCGGTTGTGGCGGGGTGAGTTCGGCATCTTTGCGCGGCGCCGCGAGCCCGCCGGCTTCCCGGCCAATGATGGCCTGCAGCGCATGCTGCTTGATTTCGAAATCGCTTTCCGCGGCGATTTCCTGGGCGATGGCCAGATCGTAGCGGGCCTGTGCTTCATGGCTGTCGGTGATGGTTGCGGTGCCGACCTCGAAATTCTTTTTCGCTGATTCGAGCTGCTGGGCGATGGCGGTCTTGTTGGCGCGCACGGCCCTCAGGTTCTCGATCGTATAAGTGACATCGAAATAGGCCTGGGCGACCCGCAGGATCAAATCCTGTCTGGCCTGGGCGAAGTTGGCCTCGGCCTGGGCGACCTGAATTTTCGACTGGTCGTAGGTGACCCAGTTCTGCCAGCGGAACAGCGGCTGGGAAAGCGTCAGCTGATAGCCATTGGAGTTGAAATTCGGTTTCGCGAAGGTGGCGCCGTTATGGGCTGCGATCTCGTTCTGGTTCCACACCGTGTTGCCCGACAGCGTCAGGCTGGGCAACAGGCCGGCCCGGCCCTGCGGCATCTTTTCCCGGCCGGCATCGAGTGTCGCCCGGGCCGCGGCGAAAGTCGGGTCGTTATCCTGCGCCGCCCGGTAGACCTGCATCAGGTCGGCGGCATGAAGCGGCGAGGCGAGCAGGGGGGAGAGCAACATCCAGGCGAGCTTTTTCATGTCTTTCTCAGTAACGACACATGGTTGGGTCAACTTCCGTCGCCCAGGCCTCGACACCGCCCGCCAGATTATGGACGGCGCCAAAACCCCGGTTCTCGAGGAACATTGCAACCTGAAAACTGCGGGCGCCGTGATGGCAGATGACGACGATTTCCTGCTCGGGATCCAGCTCGGCGCAACGGACGGGCACGAGATGCATCGGGATGTGCCGGGCGCCTTCCAGATGGCAGATCTCGAATTCCCAGGGTTCGCGTACATCGAGCAGCACCGGGCTGGGCCGACTCTCGTCGGCCAGCCACGCGGCAACCTGTGAGGCGCGAACCTGATCAATCACAACGAGAAGCTTTCCTTGGCGGCGACGCCGTCGAGCGGCGGAATCACCGTTTCAAACAGATTGACGGTGTTGTATACGCCTTCGGCGGTGCAGGTGATCAATTGCGCTTCCATCACCGGAGCGTCGCCAACCACTACCGTCAGGCGGCCACCGACGCGCAACTGCTTGAGCAGTGCGTCGGGCAGGACCGGAACCGAGCCGGAGACGACGATGGCATCGTAGGGGCCGCCTTGCGCCCAGCCATTGACGCCGTTGCCGGTTTCGACGGTGACGTTGGTGACGCCGCTGCGCGCCAGATTCTGCTTGGCGAATTCAGCCAGTTCGGGACGCGCTTCGACGCTGACCACGTGCTCGGCGCGAGCGGCCAGCAGGGCGGCCATGTAGCCGCTGCCGGTGCCGATCTCGAGCACCTTGTCGGTTTTCTTGATGGCCAGTTCCTGCAACATCTTGGCTTCGATCTTCGGGGCCAGCATGACCTGGCCGCTGCCCAGCGGAATTTCCAGATCGGCGAAGGCCAGACTGCGATAGGCGGGCGGAGCGAAATCCTCGCGCTTGACGACGAAAAGCAGATCGAGAACCTGCTGATCCAGAACTTCCCAAGGCCGGATCTGCTGTTCAATCATGTTGAAGCGCGCTTGCTCGATATTCATGTGGGTCTCCGCAGGCTTAATATTAGCATGGGCTAATATATTGATTCTGACAAAATAAAATTATACCTGACTCGCACGCAAGCCTTGGCGCAGCAGGTCCATGTGAATTCGCAGGTAAAGCCCGGCGTCGGCCTCGCCACTCTGGCAGTTGGCCATCGAAAAGCGCCAGATGAGCAGCATCAGGATCGGGGCGATGATGACATCGATGGTGGTTTCGACATCCATTCGCCGGAATTCACCCGCAGCCATGCCGCGTTCGAGGGTGTTGCCAACCAGTGTGCGGGCGCGTCGAATAACGTTCTCGTAATAAAACTGCGCCACCTCGGGGAAGTTGCGGGCCTCGGCCACCATCAGTTTGGGAATGCCAGCGAAATCGGTCTGGCCGATGGCTGCCCACCAATTGTCGAGCAGCTTTTCCAGCAACAGGAAGGTCGATCCGGTATGGCGGGCGGCAATTGCCTCGTTTTCGGCCACGACGGGCACGATTCCGTCCTGGATGACCGCCTTGAACAAGGCTTCCTTGCCGTCGAAATAGAGATAGAGCGTGCCTTTGGAAACGCCGGCGCGGGCCGCGATGTCTTCGAGGCGCGTGGCAGCAAAGCCTTTTTCGACAAACAGCGACAAGGCGGCCGCGCTCAGTTCCGAGGGGCGGGCATCTTTGCGGCGTTTGCGGGGGGCGGGGCTGTAAGGCATGGGTAACTTAATGACCGATCGGTCATTAAGTTACCACCGCGATTTGTCGGCGGTCAACGACCTTCCTTGATCAGGCGGCCTGCCGCCGGCTGGATCGGTCGGGCATTGTTCCTGTACAGCCGGGAGAAGATGCTGATCTGCTCCTCCGATACCTGAACCGGCTGCTTCATGACCAGCCACAGCACGCCCTCGGTGCACGGCGGCGTCGTCAGCGAACCCATGTAGGTGTAATAGCTGCGGGCGCCGGGCAAGATCGTCGCCGGATCGATCAGTGCCGTCGGCGGCGAGACTTCGAGATGCCGCTCGAGCGGCAGGTTGTTCCACAGCGTCTGGATGAACGGATTTTCCGGGCCGCGTTCGAGTAGCACGGCAACGACAGCCAGCTGACCGTCATCGGCCTTGTGCACCAGATGGACGACCATCTCGAAACGCTGGCCATTGACCTTTTCTTCGGAGGGGCGATGGAAATGGAACTGCACCAGTTCGTAGGTCTTGCCGGTCAGGGAAATCGAATTGTCGCCGACGGCGACCTGAACAGTGTGGCCGTTATCGACGATGCGGAAAGTCGACGGCCGGTACTTGAAGACAATCGGCTCGACATCGACCTTGATCCCATCCCGGATGTCGATCGGCGACTGACGCTGGCCGATCGCGCAGGCGGTGTTTTTCGGGTCGAGTTTGGACCAGTTTTCCGGCCCCCCTGTCCCCTCGTAATCCCAGTGGATGCCGGCGTGTTGGCGGGCTGGCTCGGCTTCGGCCAGCTCCAGCATGTAGCCGCCGGATTTTGCCCCGCGCCGGGGCTTGGTGGCCGCCGCGCTTGGCACGGCAATGTGCGGGGCGGTCGCTTTTTCGGCCGCCGGCATCTGTGCTTTCGCGGACTCCGCGGTTGCCTTCAAGTTGGGTTTGATCGACGGTACGGCCGGCTGCTCGGTATCGTTGGCCTTCATCGGGCGCGATTTTTCCGTCTTGGACATTTCCTTCTTGAGCAGTGCCTCGTTGGCCTCCTTCAACTGGCCGGCTGCCTCGTTGGCCTTCTGTGCCAGTTCCGCCTGACCTTCCTTGGGCGGCCGGCAGACTTCGCGCAGGACCTTGTCGTCGAGCGTGCCGCTCCGCACCGGCACTTGGCCGCCCTTCAGTTCTTCTTCGCGGACCGTTTCGTTTTCGTTTTTCTTGTAGATCCGCTTGATCGTGTTGGCATTGCGCGATCCGCAGTCATAGCGGGTGATCGCCTCGATGATCCGATAGCCGCCACCGGAGCGGATGTCGATCAGTTCCTTCTCGAGAACGATCCGCCCCTGGGCCTGGACGATGTTGCCTTCGCGCTTGATGCTGGTGCGGTCGAGTTCGATACGCTTGCCCGGCTCGGACGATATGGTCTGCCAGGTTGGTGCCGCCGCAACGCTCAATGGCAGGGTGGCCAGGAGAGCGGCAATTCTCAATAAGCGCATGTGATGCCCCATTTATTTTCTTTAAATTCCATGTCTTGGAATCTATATTTCGACTCATTTCGAGAAATCTTGAGCGCCGAATCGCATTTCTTGCATTTTGCCTGTGTTTCCAGTAACTTGCAGCCTCTCGTTAGGGGTGCCGGATGAACGATCCGACTGAGAAATACCCTTCGAACCTGACCGGGTCATGCCGTCGTAGGGAAACGAACTTTGTTGCTCCTTGCCCGTCTTACCCGCTGCATCCACGCAAGGAAGAACAATGAACGCCACCGCACCGTTTCTCGCCGCCACTGCCCACGTCGACGAGGCCGCAGTCCAGCCGCTGCCCAATTCCCGCAAGGTTTATATCGAAGGTTCGCGTCCGGACATCCGGGTGCCGATGCGCGAGATTTCCCAGGACGACACGTCAACCGAATTCGGCGGCGAAAAGAACCCGCCGATTTACGTCTACGACTGTTCCGGCCCCTATTCCGACCCGACGGTCAGAATCGATATCCGTTCCGGCCTGCCGGCCTTGCGTGCGCAATGGATTGCCGAGCGCGGCGATACCGAAGCGCTGGCTGACCTGAGTTCCGAATTCGGGCGCAAACGGGCGGCCGATCCGGTGCTCGACGAACTGCGCTTCCCCGGTCTGCAGCGCAAACCGCTGCGTGCCAAGGCGGGCGCCAACGTCTCGCAGATGCACTACGCCCGGAAGGGCATCATCACACCGGAGATGGAATACGTCGCCATCCGCGAAAACAACAACCGCCGGGCCTACATCGAGGGCCTGAAGGCCTCCGGCCCGATGGGTAACAAGCTGGCCGACATCCTCGGTCGCCAGCACAAGGGCCAGAATTTCGGCGCCAGCATTCCGGAAGAGATCACTCCAGAGTTCGTCCGCAGCGAAATCGCCCGCGGCCGCGCCATCATCCCGAACAACATCAACCACCCGGAAAGCGAGCCGATGATCATCGGCCGCAACTTCCTGACCAAGATCAACGCCAATATCGGCAACTCGGCGCTCGGCTCCAGCATCCAGGAAGAAGTCGAGAAGATGACCTGGTCGATCCGCTGGGGCGGCGACACGGTGATGGACCTGTCCACCGGCAAGAACATCCACGAAACCCGCGAGTGGATCATCCGCAACTCGCCGGTGCCGATCGGTACCGTGCCGATCTACCAGGCGCTGGAAAAGGTCAACGGCAAGGCCGAAGACCTGACCTGGGAAATCTTCCGCGACACGCTGATCGAACAGGCCGAACAGGGCGTCGACTACTTCACCATCCACGCCGGCGTGCTGCTGCGTTACGTGCCGATGACCGCCAATCGTCTGACCGGCATCGTCAGCCGCGGCGGCTCGATCATGGCCAAGTGGTGTCTGGCGCACCACAAGGAAAGCTTCCTCTATACGCACTTCGAGGATATCTGCGAAATCATGAAGGCCTACGACGTCGCCTTCAGCCTCGGCGACGGCCTGCGTCCCGGCTCGATCTACGATGCCAACGACGAAGCCCAGCTCGGTGAACTGAAGACGCTGGGTGAGTTGACACAGATCGCCTGGAAGCACGACGTCCAGGTGATGATCGAAGGCCCCGGCCATGTGCCGATGCACATGATCAAGGAGAACATGGACCTGCAACTGGAGTACTGCCAGGAAGCCCCGTTCTACACCCTTGGACCCTTGACCACCGACATCGCGCCGGGCTACGACCACATCACCAGCGGTATTGGCGCGGCGATGATCGGCTGGTACGGCACCGCCATGCTCTGCTATGTGACGCCCAAGGAACACCTTGGCTTGCCCGACAAAGACGACGTCAAGGTCGGCATCATCACCTACAAGCTCGCCGCCCACGCCGCCGACCTGGCCAAGGGCCACCCCGGTGCACAGATCCGCGACAACGCGCTGTCCAAGGCGCGCTTCGAATTCCGCTGGGACGACCAGTTCAACCTCGGCCTCGATCCGGACAAGGCGCGCGAATTCCACGACGAAACCCTGCCCAAGGAATCGGCCAAGGTCGCCCACTTCTGTTCGATGTGCGGCCCGCACTTCTGCTCGATGAAGATCACCCAGGAAGTGCGCGAGTTCGCGGCGCAGCAAGGGCTGGATGAAGCGGCGGCGCTGGCAAAGGGGATGGAAGTGAAGTCGGTGGAATTCGTCAAGGCCGGGGCCGAGGTCTATCGCAAGGTCTGAGCTTCGCCAAACGGCTGGTAGCAAAGGAAAGGCGGCTGATCCAGTCGCCTTTCTGCTTTTTGGCGAACGCTGCGACGCTGTTACCCGATTTACGTTCATTTACGTTCATTTACCGCGCGCTAACCGCGCGGGACCGCTTATTGGCGGAGTATTTGTCCTGTCGCAGGCCGGCTCTTGCCAGTCTGTCAATTGACCCGAAAGGAAAAGGACATGACCAATATTTCCCCACGCAATATCAAGCGTTTTCTTGCCGCAGCCAGTCTGGTGCTGGCGGTTCCTCTGGCGCTCGCCGCCAATCCGGGCGGCCCGCGCGGCGATTGCGGCGCGATGGACGGCCGCGGTCATTTCAGCGGCGAGATGGGGCGCGCCGGCAAGATGGGGCCGCATTATCTGCGCGCGCTGAATCTGACCGAGGCGCAGCGCGACAAGGTGTTCGAGATCATGCATGCCCAGGCGCCGCTGCTGCGCGACATGGCCAAGGCCCATCAAAAGGCCGAGGAGGAGCTGCGCAAGCTGGCGGCCGCGCCGGATTACAGCGAAGCCAAGGCCCGGGCGCTGGGCGATGCGCTGGGCAAGTCGGTGGCCGACATGGCACAGGCCCGCGTCAAGGCGGATCGGCAGATCTTCGAAGTCCTGACACCGGAACAACGCAAGCAACTGGCCGAGATCAAGTCGGGCGCCAACGGTCCGCGCAACCGGGGTGAAGAACCGCGCGGCATGGGCGGCGACGGTCGCACGCCCCCAGCACCGCCGGCCCGGTAAGCGGAACAGCGATGATGCGCGGCGTGACCCATCGCCGGAACAGGGCTGCTGCGGCAGCCCTGATTTTTGCCCTGTTCGCCCGGTCGTCCGCAGTCGTCGCCGATGACGAGCTGCCCGATCTCGGCGATGCCGCCCAGGCTATGGTGACGCCGCAGGACGAGCGGCGCCTCGGCGAGCAGTCGATGGCGCAGATTCGCGCCAGCGGCGGCTATCTCGACGATCCGGAGGTCAATGCCTATCTGGATGCCATCGGTCAGCGGCTGGTGGCCGGGCTGACGGCCAGTCATCCGGACTTCACCTTTTTTGCCGTGCCGTCCTCGGAAATCAACGCTTTCGCCATGCCGGGCGGCTTCGTCGGCGTCAATGCCGGGCTGATTCAGGCGGCGCGCAGCGAAAGCGAGCTGGCTTCGGTGCTGGCTCACGAAATCACCCACGTTACCCAGCATCACATCGCCCGCCAGATGGCGGCCAGCGCCAACACGCAGATGGTCACGATGGCGGCGCTGCTGGCGGCGCTGGTTGCCGCCCACAGCGGCAACGGTCAGGTCGCCTCGGCGGCGATGAGCACGACGATGGCCACCCAGGTGCAGAGCCAGATCAACTACACGCGCGAGCATGAACGCGAGGCCGACCGCATCGGCTTTGCCCTGCTCGAGCGGACCGGCTTCGACAGCCGCGCCATGGCCGGTTTCTTCGAGCGCCTGCAACAGGCGGTGCGCGGCCAGGAAGGTGCGACGCCCTCCTATCTGCGCAGTCACCCGATGACCCACGAGCGCGTGGCCGATGCGCAGGACCGCGAGGCCCGCGTCCCTTACCGGCAGATCGCCGACAGCCCGGATTTCCATTTCGTCCGCGCCCTGCTGCACAGTTACGACGGTCGGCCGGAAGATGCGGTGAACGATTTCACCAGCCGCCTGGCCGAGAAGCGCTTTCAGGATCGGGCGGCGACCCGCTACGGGCTGGCCGCCGCGCTGTTGCGGGCCAAGGATTTGCCGCGCGCCCTGAAGGAAATCGACGGGCTGGAGCGCGACGGCGTGCAGCATCCGATGATCGAGGCCCTGGCCGGCCAGATCCTGCAGCAGGCCGGCCAATATCAGGCGGCGCAGCGGCGTTACGAAAAGGCGCTGGCCCGTTATCCGCAGCACCTGCAACTGGTCCATGACTACCCGCGAATCCTGCTGCACGAACGCCGTTATGGCGAACTGGTCCGTTTTGCCGAACAGGCGCTGGTCAGCCGCGCCGGCGATGCCAGCCTGCATCAGGTCGCCGCCGAGGCCTATGCGGCACTGGGCAACGGCATGCAGTCGCATCGCCATCAAGGCGAATATTACGCCGCGCTGGGTGACAGCGCCGGGGCAGTCGAACAACTTGAACTCGCCTTGCGCGCCGATAGCGGCCAGGGGGCGGATACCCGCGAACTGCTGGTCATCGAAAGCCGCCTGAAAGCCTTGCGCGGCAAACGCGCCCAGAGTGCCGGCCAAGGCGCGCCGGGCGCCGCCGGATTGACCGCCGCGACTTTCCAATAAATGAAAACCAGATAAATGCTCAATACCTCGGCTTTTTCGCCCTTTCTCGCCGGCGCCGACCGCCCGCCGCTGTGGTTCGCCGTCTTCGCCCTGGCGCTGCTGGTCAGCGGCTGCACCAGCCAGCGCCGACCGGCCACGGCGGACGATCCGGAGATGCGCCGCTACGCCGAGCGGGCCTACCAGCCGGAGCGTCGCTACGTCGCCGAAACCTACAGCGAAAGCTGGCTGAGCAGCGACCCAGCAGCGCCCGGCGAAATCCCCGTCACCCTCACCTTGCCGCGCGAAGCCGGCCGTTATCCGCTGATCGTCTATCTGCCCGGTCTTGGCGAATCGGTCGAGGCTGGCCGCAGCTGGCGAACCGCCTGGGTGGCGGCTGGTTACGCCGTGCTCAGCCTGCAGCCGAACCGCTTCGGGGCGGCCGCCCTGCAGGGGCGCTATGCGAAGAACGCCGATTTCACCGCGCTGGCCCGTGAAAACTATGCGACGGCGGCGCTCAACGAACGGCTGCGCGCCGTGGACAGCGTACTGCTTGAACTCGACAAGCGGCTGGCGCGCGGCACGCCGCCCTTTGACCGGATCGACCCAGCGGCCACCGTGCTGGCCGGCTACGACCTGGGCGCGCAGACAGTGCAGGCGCTGGCCGGCGAGTCCAGCAGCGGCGTGAACCTGCCGGTGCTGAAAAATCCGCCGCGTGCCGCCATCCTGCTCAGCCCCTACGCCAACGCGGCCGGTGGCGGCTTCGCCAAGCGCTTTGGCGCGATCCGGATACCGGTCTTCGCGGCGACGGCGACCGAGGACAGCGACAGTTTTGCCGTCGTCACTTCGCTGGCCGCTCGCCTGGCGCCCTTCACCTACATGCCGGAGGGCGACAAGTATTTGCTGTTGCTCTCCGGCGGTTCGCATCGCGTGTTGTCGGGTGGTCCGCCGCAAGTGCAGGAAGCGCCCGAGGCGGGACGCGGCGAATCGGCCGGGCCAGGCGGCGGTGGCCTGGGGAGCGGTGGCGGTCCAGGTGGTGGAGGCGGCGGCATGCCTTCGGGCGGCGGTCGCGGAGGGCCGGGCGGCGGCATACGTGGCGTTGCCGCGCTGGGCGGCATGTCGGCCTTTCCGGTGGCGAACAGCGCACGGCAGGTCATCGCCATCCAGCGCCTGAGCGTGGCCTTTCTCGATGCCCAGGTTAAAAAAGACCCGATTGCCGAGGAGTGGCTGGCTCGTGATGCCGAGCGCTGGCTGGAGCCGGTCGGTGAATTGCGGCGGAAGTGAAATAGCCGCGCTCTTTACCGGAATTAACATCTACCCCCGTTATCATTTGCTGCACTGCGGCGATGACCCATGTCGCCATGCGCCCACGCGAGTTTTCATGACCCCACTTCTTCCCCGCACCTGCCTGTCGGCCGTGTTGCTTGGTGCGCTGCTTTCCGGCTGCACTGCCTGGCCGCTGGCGGTCGGTCCCGACTACCGTCTGCCCGGCCTGTCCTTGCCGGCTAGCTGGTCGGCGCCGCCGGTCGCGCCACTGGTTGCGCCGGCCGAGAGCCTGGCCCGCTGGTGGCAACAACTGAATGATCCGCTGCTCGACCGGCTGGTCGGCGAAGCGCTGGCCGGCAGTCTCGACCTGCGGCTGGCCCAGGCCCGCTTGCGCCAGGCTCGGGCCAGTCGGGCCCAGGCGGTCAGCGGTTTCTTCCCGGCATTGACCGCATCGACCGGGGCCAGCCGCAGCAAGGCCGCACAGGTGATCGGTGCCCAGCCGGAACGGACCATCTACGATGCCGGCTTCGATGCCAGCTGGGAAATCGATGTCTTCGGCGGCACCCGGCGCGCCGTCGAGGCGGCGACGGCCGATCAGGCGGCGAGCGCGGCCAGTCTGGAGAACGCCCGCGTGTCGCTGGTCGCCGAAGTGGCGCAGAACTATGTCGAGCTGCGCAGCTATCAACGCCGGCTGGGCATTGCCCGCGACAACCTGAGCAGCCAGTCGGAAACCTTGCAGATTACCGAGTGGCGCAACCAGGCCGGGCTGGCCAGCAGCAGCGATGTCGAGCAGGCGCGGACCAACCGCGCACAGACGCGAGCTGGCATCCCGGATCTCGAAGTCGGGCTGAGCGCCGCCGAAAACCGGCTGGCCGTGCTGCTCGGTCGCCAGCCGGGCGCCCTGCATGCCGAACTGGCCAATCCCCAGCCCCTGCCGACGGTCAAGCCGAGCATCGGGGCGGGCATCCCGGCCGACGTGCTGCGCCAGCGGCCAGACCTGATCGTCGCCGAGCGCACGCTGGCCGCCGAAACGGCCCGCGTTGGGCAGAAACAGGCGGCGCGTTATCCCAGCCTGGCGCTCGGCGGCTCCTTCGGCTGGCAGGCCTACAGCTTCGCCGCGCTGGGCGGCAGCGACACGCTGCTCCGGGCGGTCAGCGGCACGCTGGCGGCGACCTTGTTCGACGGCGGCAAGTTGCGCAGCGCGGTCGATATCCAGAGCGCGGTGCAGGAACAGGCGCTGATCTCCTACGAAGCCAGCGTGTTGACCGCGCTGGAAGAAGTCGAAAACGCGCTGACCGCCTACGCCGCTTCTCGCGAGCGGGTCGATGCCCGGCGGGCGGCGGCCGAGGCGGCGCGCAATGCGGCGACGCTGACCCGCGATCTCTACCAGTCCGGTCTGGCCGACTTCCAGAAAGTGCTGGAAACCGAACGCACCCGGCTGACCGCCGAAGACAACCTGGCGACGGCCGAAGCGACCGTGCTGACCAGCCTGATCAAGCTCTACAAGGTGCTCGGCGGCGGCTGGGAACAGCCCGCCACCGCGCAGCAATCCCCGGAAGACAAAATCTCATGACGCAGACCACTCCCGACAACTCGACCGAGGCCCTGCTCGGTCTGCTCAATGCCGCGCCGAAAAGCGGATCGGGCGGCCCCCGGCGGCGCTGGTGGCTGCTCGGCGGCGGCGCCGTGCTGGTGCTTGGCGCGCTGCTGCTGTTTGGTCGAGGCGGCAACGGCGTGACCGGGCAGTATGTGACGGAAGAAATCGGCCTCGGCAATCTGCTGGTCACCGCCTCGGCCAGCGGTACGCTGCAGCCGACCAAGTCGGTCGATGTCGGCAGCGAGTTGTCCGGCACGCTGGCCAGCGTGCTGGTACAGGAAAACGCGGTGGTCAAGAAAGGCCAGTTGCTGGCCCAGCTCGATACCGCCAAGCTGACCGACGCGGTGGCCAAGTCGCGGGCCGCAGTGGCGTCGGCCGAAGCCGCCGTGGCGCAGACCCAGGCGACGGTCGCCGAAACCAGGGCAGCGCTGGCCCGCATGCGCCACGTGGCGGAACTCTCCGGCGGCAAGGTGCCGGCCAAGACCGAACTGGAAACGGCCGAGGCGAGCCTGTTGCGGGCCGTTGCCAACGAAGCGAGCGCCCGGGCCGATGTGGTGCAGGCGCGGGCTTCGCTGAAAACCGACGAAACCAATCTGGCCAAGGCGACCATCCGCTCGCCGGTCGATGGCGTCGTCCTGACCCGCAAGGTCGAGCCGGGCCAGACCGTGGCGGCGGCGATGACGACGCCGGTGCTGTTCGTGCTGGCCGAAGATCTGGCGAAGATGGAGTTGCAGGTCAAGGTCGACGAGGCCGATGTCGGCAATGTCAAGAATGGCCAGACCGCTACCTTCACCGTCTCGGCCTGGCCGGGCCGCAAGTTCCCGGCCGTCATCCAGCGCGTCGGTCTCGGCTCGACGACGACCGACAACGTCGTGACCTACAAGACCATCCTCCAGGTGAATAACGACGATCTGGCGCTCCGCCCGGGCATGACGGCGACCGCCAGCATCGTCACGGCCAGCCGCGACAACGCGCTGCTGGTGCCGAACGCGGCGCTGCGCTTCACGCCGCCGACGCTCGGCGCGGCGCCGCCGAGTCGCGGCCTGGTCAGCAAGCTGTTGCCGGGGCCGCCGCCGCAGGCGCCGAAGACCCGGCCGAGCGCCGGCCAGCCGGTGGCGACGCAAGTCTGGGTGCTCGGCGAGAACGGCCCGCAGCCGGTGGCAGTCAAGGCCGGAGTCAGCAATGGCCGCCATACCGAAGTGCTGGGCGGCGAGCTGAAGGCCGGCATGGCGGTGATCACCGATTATCAGGCGGAGAAAAAGTGAGTTCGCCGGAAGCGCCGCTGATCGTGCTGCGCGGCATCACCAAGACCTACGGCCAGGGGCCGGCGGCTTTTCAGGCGCTGCAGGGGGTCGATCTCGAAATCGCCGCCGGCGAATTCGTCGCGGTGATGGGGCCGAGCGGTTCCGGCAAGTCGACGGCGATGAACCTGCTCGGTTGCCTCGATACGCCGAGCGAGGGCGAATACCTGTTTCGCGGCATCCATGTCGAACGCCTCGACCGCAACCAGCGAGCCCTGCTGCGCCGCACCTGCCTCGGTTTCGTCTTTCAGGGCTTCAACCTGCTGGCCCGTACCTCGGCTCAGGAGAACGTCGAGCTGCCGCTGCTCTATCGCGGCGAGCCGGCCGAGCAGCGCCATGCCAGCGCCCGGGCCGCGCTGGCCAAGGTTGGCCTCGATGGCTGGGAAGACCACACGCCGGCCGAGTTGTCGGGCGGCCAGCAGCAACGCGTCGCCATCGCCCGGGCCATCGTCACCAGCCCGCTGGTGCTGCTCGCCGACGAGCCGACCGGCAACCTTGACAGCAAGCGCAGCCACGAAATCATGGAGCTGCTGGCGGCGCTCAACCGCGAGCAGGGCATCACGGTGATCATGGTCACCCACGAGCCGGACATGGCCGCCTACGCCCGGCGCATCGTCCATTTCGTCGATGGCCAGGTGGCGCAGGATAAGCTCAACGGCCACGCCAAGGAGTCCGCGCCATGCTGTTGAACGCCCTGCTGCTGGCGCTGCGCGAGATTCGCCGCAACCTGATGCGCTCTTTCCTGACCGTGCTCGGCATCGTCATCGGCGTCGCCGCGGTGATCACCATGGTGACGCTCGGCAACGGTGCGACCAAGATGGTCGCCGACCAGATTTCCAGCCTCGGCAGCAACCTGCTGATGGTCATGCCCGGCCAGCGCCTCGGGCCGGGCCGCGACAGCGCCGGGGCGCCGAAATTCAAGAGCGGCGACATCGAAGCCATCCAGCAGCAGGTCAACGGCCTGAAGGCCGTGGCGCCGGTGGTCGGCAGCTCGGTGACGCTGGTTGCCGGCACCCAGAACTGGTCGTCGACGGTGAGCGGTACGAGCAACGATTATTTCATCGCCGGCAACTGGAAACTGGCCAACGGTCGTTCGTTCACCGATGACGAGGAGCGGGCCGGCAAGGCGGTGTGCATCGTCGGCAATACCGTCAAGAAGGAACTGTTCGGCGGCCAGAACCCGGTCGGCAACAGTATCCGCGTCAAGAGCTTCGACTGCGAGGTGATCGGCCTGCTCGCCGCCAAGGGGCAGGGCGGCATGGGCCAGGACCAGGACGATACGGTGCTGATGCCGCTGCGCACCGCCCAGCGCCGGCTGACCGGCACGCTCGATATTGGCAACGTGATGGTCTCGCTCAAGGACAGCACCAACTCGACCGTCGCCATCGCCCAGATCCGCAGCCTGCTGCGCGAACGGCGCAAGCTGGCCGACAACGCCGACGACAACTTCAACGTGATGGACACCAAGCAGATCGCCGAAACGCTGTCCGGCACCATCGGCACGATGACCGCGCTGCTCGGTGCGGTGGCGGCGGTCAGCCTGCTGGTCGGCGGCATCGGCATCATGAACATCATGCTCGTCTCGGTCACCGAACGGACGCGCGAGATCGGCATCCGGCTGGCCATCGGCGCACTGGAGCACGAGGTGCTCTGGCAGTTCCTGATCGAAGCCGTCGTGCTCTCGGCCTTCGGCGGCCTGGTTGGCATCGCCCTGGCCTTCGTCGCCTGCCTCGGCCTGGCGAGCCTGATGCACATGCCGTTCCTGTTCAACCCGGTGATCAACCTGACCGCTTTCGGCTTCTCAGCGGCGATCGGCGTGATCTTCGGCTACGTGCCGGCGCGCAATGCGGCGCAGCTCGATCCGATCGAGGCGCTGCGCCATGAGTAGTCGTCGCTCGGGGCGACGCTCAGCGCGTGGCGTCCCGGGCGAACCGCGTCAGGCGGACATCGACGGTCAGCGCAATCGTCGTCAGCGCGGCGGCCTTGGCCCGGCCTTCGGCGCTGGCGCGGTAGAGATGCGGGGTCATCGCCAGCAGATCGGCAATCTGTTCGGCACCGCTGATCGTCAGCGGATAGCGGACGGTTTCCGTGGACAGGCTGCGAAAGCCGGCCGGGGGCGGCACCTCGGCCGTCCGTTCCGGCTTCAGCGTCGGGTAGATGATTTCGCGCAGTTCCCGCAGATGATCCGGCCCGGCATCGACCTGCAGTAGCAGGCCGTCGGCCTTCAACACCCGGGCAAACTCGGCATAGACCGGAAAGCCGAACATGCACAGCAGGCGGTCGACGGTGCCCGGCAGCACCGGCAGGTTGGCGTTGCTGCCGACCACCCAGTTGGCGCGCTGATCCTGCTTGGCGGCTGACAGCACGGCCCATTTCGAGATATCCAGCCCGAGCAGGGCCAAGGTCTGCCCCGGGCTGCCCGCCGCGGCCAGCTGGCGCAGATAGTAGCCCTCGCCGCAACCAGCATCGAGGCAGCTGACCGTGGCCCGGGCGGGCAGATCGGCGAGCGCCGCCCGGCTGACCGCCGCGGCAATCGGCTGGTAGAAGCCGGCATTGAGAAAGCGCCGGCGGGCCGCCACCATCTCCTTGCTGTCGCCGGGGTCGCGCGAGCGTTTTTTCTGGACCGGCAGCAAGTTGGCATAACCCTGGCTGGCAATGTCGAAACTGTGACCGCTCGCGCAAGACCAGGTCGAACCGTTGCGGTGCAGGGGGGCGCCGTCCAGGGGGCAGGCCAGCGCCTGGAATGGGGTGATCTTCATAAATGCTGCGTCCTGACGGCCTGACATCGATATATCGGCAAATTATGCGGCACAACGGCCCGGCCAGTCGCCGTTTACTTCGCGGCAGCCAGGGTTTTGCCCAAAAATGCCGAAGAGGCCGGGCAAAGAGCGGAAAACTGACTGGTCGCCTGAATCGCCGGCGGCGCTTCGCTACGCAAGGCGGGGGCGTAGCCCTTGCCGGCAAAGTAGGCGCCGGCCGTTGTCGTCAGCAGGAACAGCGATGCCACGCCGTGCGCGCCGGCAAACGACTCGGCGAAAGCGAGCAGCCGGGCGGCCAGGCCGCGGCCGCGCCAGGTCGGCGCGACGGCCAGCGAGCGCAGCAGGCCGACCGGCGGATAGCGTTCAAGGCCGACGACGGCGACCACGGCGCCTTCTTCTCGGATGGCGAAGAATTCGGCCGGCGAAGCCGGGCCGATGTCATCGACCGGCAGGCCGCAGGCGACCAGCAGCGCAATCAGCTCGTCGTCCGGCGGCTGTGCGGCGATGTCCGGCGCCGCATTCACGCCGCGGCTTTCAGCCAGGCCAGCAACTCGTCCTTGCCCGGCATCCGGCCCGCCACCTTGACCTCTTCATTGATGACCAGGGCCGGCGTCGTCATGATCGGATAGGCCATGATCTGGTCCATTTCCTTGACGTGCTCGAAGGTCGCCGCCAGCCCCAGTTCGGCCACCGCGTCACGGGTCAGTTGTTCCAGGCGGTTGCACTTGGCGCAGCCACTACCGAGAATCTTGATCAGCATGATGAACTCCTTCGTTTAAGCGTTTTGGCGTCGTTCCGTCAGGTGCAGGGTGCCGACAATCAGCGCTACGAAGCCGACGACGGCGATCCCGAGCAGCACCCATGATGCACCATCAACCCAGGCGCCGTAAGTCAGGCCGGCCAGGGTCGAGAATAGCGCGACCAGCCCGACATAGGTCCAGGCGCGCAGCTTGCCGATGATCGCCGCGGTGATCAGGATGCTCTGCAACGACAGCTCGGGGTCGGCCATCAGGTAGGCGATCAACGGCCCGGGGTGCATGCCGAGCGACAGGAACATCTTGGCGATCGGGACTTCGACCAGGGTCGGGAAATACATGAAGACGCCGAAGACGACGCCTGCCAGATTGGCGAGAACGGTATTGCTTCCGGCCACCGTGCGTATCCACTCCGGCTGGATGAAGACGCGGATGACGCCGACCAGAAAGACGCCGACGATGAGCAGCGGAAATATCTGCTTCACGAAGCGCCAGGTTTCCCACAGCCACTGCTGCACGTCCCAGGCGTCGAAGCGCCGGGCCAGGGGCAGCAGGGCGCAGCACAGCAGCGCCACGGCGAGGCTGCGGCCGGTGACGGTAAGGACCACCCCCTGCTCGCCGGCGCGCATGCCGAGGGCGGCGAAAATCAGGGTCAGGGCGGTCAGCGCCAGGGCGACCGGCGTCAGTCGATTGAAGCCGTTGTCGACGGTGCCGAGGCCCCGCCATGCACAGGCGCCGATGCCGCCGAGCAGCAGAATCAGCATGGCGCCCTGCAGACTCAGCCCCTCGGCGCCGGTCGCCGCGTTGATCGGCACCCATTGGTCGAGCACCCCCTGCACCGCCCGGGCGCCGGACCACGGCAATTCGACAGCGAGCAAACCGGTCGCCAGGAAATCGAGCTTCAAGGTGCCGGCCAGCAGTAGGGCGATCAAGGCGGCGAGAAAGAGCAGCGTCCTGGCCGGAATCGCTTCGCCCCCGGCGAAGGTCCGGGCATCGGCCAGCCGTGCCGTTTCGCCGGCGCGGAACAGGGTGGCCATGATCAGGCCGATGCCGATGCCGAACGATAGCGCCAGCACGATGCGGGCAATGGCAAAGTCGGCGCCGAGCGCGACGCCGGTGTAGGACAGGGCGAGGATGTTGCCGGCCGGCGCGAAGAACAGGAAGGTGACGGCCGGCCCCAGCCCGGCACCTTTCTTGTAGATGCCGGCAAACAGCGGCTGGATGGTGCACGAACAGACCGCCAGCAGGCTGCCGGCGCCGGCAGCGGCCGGGTAGGACACCCATTTCGGGGCGTCCGGTCCGAGAAAGCGGATGATCGACTGCTGCGGCACCAGCGCCGACAGGGCGCCGGCGATGAAAAAGGCGGGCACCAGGCAGAGCAGCACGTGGGCCGCCAGGTAGGAGGCCAGGCTGGCCAGTCCGCCCTGCGTTGCGCCGATCATCCATGCCATGTCCGCTCCCTTTTTGCCTGTCGCCTGATGGATAATGCTAGCGCGTTTCGGCGCCGCCCTGCGCTGCCGCGATGATCTGATCGCCCGCCGCCTGCCCGGCGCCCCAAGCCGGACCCCGCCTTGTTCCGGCGCGGCCTTTTATTTTCGAGCATGGATCGGTCCCTATCGTGCACTGTCGTCCCAACTGCGCCGCCTGTTGCATCGCGCCGTCGATCTCTTCGCTGAACAAGCCGGCCGGCGTGCCGTGCCATCATCTTGACGACGCCTTGCGGTGCACCATCTTTGGCCGGCCGGAGCGCCCGGCCTGCTGCGGCGGCCTGCAGCCGTCGGCGGAAATGTGCGGCGAGTCGCGCGGGCAGGCGCTCAAATGGCTGGCCGATCTCGAAGTCCTGACACATCCGGGATAGTAGAATGCGGCCTCCCAACCCAGGCTGCATCTCATGGACCCAATTCTTCTCCTCAAGGCCCTGATCCTCGGCATCGTCGAAGGGCTGACCGAATTCCTGCCGATTTCCTCGACCGGGCATCTGATCCTGGCCGGCGATCTGCTCGATTTCAACGACGAACGCGGCAAGTTGTTCGAAATTGTCATCCAGTCCGGCGCCATCCTGGCCGTTGTCTGGGAATACCGCCAACGGCTCCTCGTCGTGGCGCGCGGCGCCTTCAGCGACAAGGCGGCGCAGAAGTTCATCCTCAACCTGTTCGTCGCCTTCCTGCCGCTCGCCGTGCTCGGCCTGGCTTTCGGCAAGGCGATCAAGGCGCATCTGTTCAACCCGTACGCGGTGGCGACGACTTTCATCCTCGGGGCCTTTGTCATCCTCTGGGCGGAAAAACGCGAGCATCAGATCCGGGTCCAGACGGTCGAGGAAATGAGCCTCGTCGACTCGCTGAAGATGGGTCTGGCCCAGGCTTTTGCGCTGATTCCGGGGACTTCCCGCTCGGGGGCGACGATCATCGGCGGCCTGCTGTTCGGTCTGTCGCGCCAGGCGGCCACCGAGTTTTCCTTCTTTTTGGCCATCCCGACGCTGAGCGTGGCCACCGTTTATCAGTTGTACAAGGAGCGCGCCCTGCTCAATGCCGACGACCTCGGCATGTGGGCGGTCGGTTTCATTTCCGCCTTCGTTTCTGCCTTCCTGTGCGTGCGCTGGCTGCTGCGCTTCATCTCGAGCCACGATTTCACGCCTTTTGCCTGGTATCGCATCATTTTCGGCATCGTCGTCTTGCTGACCGCCCAGTTTGGCTGGGTGCAATGGGCCGCGACTTGATCCTCTACCTGCACGGCTTCTGCTCCTCGCCGGCGTCGTGGAAGGCGCGCCGGCTCGGCGAATTCATGGCCGAGCGTGGGCTGGCCGCGCATTTCGTCTGTCCGCAGCTATCGCCGGTGCCGGATGAGGCGATGGCCGCCGTCTCGGCGCTGATCGAAGCCGCCAGCGGGCCGGTGACGCTGGTCGGTTCGTCGCTCGGCGGCCATTACGCCAATCATCTGGCCGAGAAATACGACCTGAAAGCGGTGTTGATCAATCCGGCAGTGGTCGACGTGCTGGATCTGGGCAGCTTCATCGGCGAGCAGCACAACTTCCATAGCGGCGAACGCTTCATTTTCAGCGAGCAGCACGCGGCGCAACTGCGGGCGCAGGTTAGCCGGCCCCGTCCGGAGCGCTACTGGCTGCTGCTCGAAGAAGGCGACGAAGTGCTGGATTACCGTCAGGCGCAGGCTTTCTACGCCGGCTGCCGGCAAACGGTGCTGGCCGGCGGCGATCACAGCTTCACGAAGTTTCCGGACTTCATGCCGCAAATCCTTGAATTCGCTGGGTTATAATCCGTCGATGAATGTATTGTTTGAAGAAGATGGCGGCTTCAAGGCCGGCAGCATAATGGCCGACAACGACAGCTCGTTGCAGGTCGAAATGCCGACCGGCAAGCGCAGCAAGATCAAGTCCGCAACGGTATTGTTGCGTTTTGAGAAGCCCTCGGCGGCTGCCTTGCTCGAACAGGCCGCGCCGCTGGCCGAAGAGATCGAACCCGATTTCCTGTGGGAGTGCGTCACCGATGGCGAATTTTCGTTTCTTGATTTTGCCCGTGATTACTACGGACACGAACCCGCCCCGGTCGAAGCGACGGCGGTGCTGCTTGCCGTGCACGCCGCGCCCGTCTATTTCCACCGCAAAGGCAAGGGCCGCTTCCGCAAGGCGCCTCCCGACATTCTCGCAGCTGCTCTGGCCAGTCTTGAAAAAAAGCGTCAGCAAGCGCTCACGATGGAAGGCTGGATTGGCGAGCTGAAGGAATTCCGCCTGCCGCCGGAGATCGGCGCGCTGAGCGATGCCCTGCTTTACGCGCCGGACCGCAACAAGCCGGAAACCAAGGCCTTCGAGACGGCCTGCAGCGACGCCGGTCTTTCGGCGGCGCAGATGTTGTTCAAATGCGGCGCCATCAAGTCGGCCTATTTTCTCCACTATCGCCGCTTCCTGCATGAGCAGTTCCCCAAGGGCACCGGTTTTCCGGCGCTCGAGGCGCCGAAGTTGCCGACCGACCTGCCACGCGCCGACGTGCGTGCCTTCTCGATCGACGATGCGCAGACCACCGAGATCGACGACGCGCTGTCGGTCGTCAAGCTGCCCGGCATCGGCTCGCGCATCGGCATCCACATCGCGGCGCCCGGCCTGGCCATCGAACACGGTTCGCCGCTCGACGGCGTCGCCCGTGCCCGGTTGTCAACGGTGTACATGCCCGGCAACAAGATCACCATGCTGCCCGACGCCGTGGTCCAGAACTACACGCTGGCCGGCGGCGTCGATTGCCCAGCGGTGTCGCTCTATCTGACCGTCAACGAGTCGCTGGAAGTGCTCAGCCACGAGTCGCGGCTGGAAATGGTGCATATCGCCGCCAACCTGCGTCATCACGAAATCGAACCGTGGTTCAACGCCGAAAGCATCGGCGGCCCGTTGCCCGACCAGCCGTTCAAGGACGAGCTGGTGCACCTGTGGCACTTCGCCAATGCCTGCGAAGGCCGGCGTGGCAAGCCGTCGGCGATGCAGGGCAACAACGATTACAACTTCGCCATCGAGGGCGATCTGGCCGATCCGGATGCCTGCGTCGTGGAAATTTCCGAACGCAAGCGCGGCAGTCCGCTCGACAAACTGGTCGCCGAACTGATGATCGTCGCCAACTCGACCTGGGGCGGCCTGCTCGCCGAGAAGAACGTCGCCTGCCTGTACCGCGCCCAGACCCAGGGCAAGGTGCGGATGACCACCTCGCCGCTGCCGCACGAAGGCCTCGGCGTGCCGCAATACGCCTGGATGACCTCGCCGCTGCGCCGTTACTGCGACATGGTCAATCAATGGCAACTGATCGCCTGCCTGAAGGGCGAAACCCCGGCCTTCGCCCAGAAATCGGCCGAACTGTTCGGGGCCATGCGCGATTTCGAAATTACCTACGCCGCCTACGCCGATTTTCAGCGCCAGATGGAGCGCTACTGGTGCCTGCGCTGGCTGCAACAGCATGGCATCACGGAGGTCGACGCGACGGTGCGCCGCGAGCAGCTGGTCAAGATCGACCATTTGCCGCTGCTGCTGCGTGTGCCCTCCTTGCCCGGCGAATTGCCGCCCGGCCAGCGGGTGCATCTGGCGGTGGAAAGCCTCGATCTGCTTGCCCCGGAGATCAGCTGTCGTTTCCTCAGCCTGCTGGGTGAAAATACTCCGGCGGAGGTCGTTGAGGAGGACGAGCAGTGAGTGCGGCGGCCTTGCCCTGGCAACCGGCGTTGCCGAATGGCCGGCGCTTGTGGATCGCCGTCGGCTTGTCGCTGGTGGTCCACGCGCTGCTGATGCTGCTGAATTTTCAGTTTCCCGACGCGGCCAACGCCATGCGGGAGAAGGCGCTCGACATCATCCTGGTCAATGCCAAGTCGGCGCGCAAGCCGACCGATGCCCAGGCGCTGGCCCAGGCCAATCTCGACGGCGGTGGCAATACCGACGAAAACCGCCGGGCCAAGACGCCCTTGCCATCGACTGCGCAGCAGACCAGCGGCAACGATATCCACCAGATGCAGCGCCGGGTGCAGGAACTGGAAGCGGCACAACAGAAAATGCTGACCCAGGCGAAGAGCCTGCACAGCGTCGCCGCCAGCCGGCCGGCCAGCGAGCAGCCGTCGCCTGCGCCGACCGCTTCCGGTCTCGACCTGCTCGAATCGGCGCGGGCCATGGCGCGCCTCGAAGGCGAAATCAGCAAATCGACCGACGAGTACAGCAAGCGGCCGCGCAAACGCTTCATCGGGGCGCGCACCGAAGAGTATCGCTTTGCCCAGTACATCGAAGACTGGCGGCAGAAGATCGAGCGCATCGGCACGCTGAATTATCCGGAAGCGGCGCGCGGCAAGCTTTACGGCTCGCTGGTCCTGACGGTTTCGATCAGTGCCGACGGCAGCATCTCGCGGATCGACATCAACCGTTCCTCCGGCTACAAGGTGCTCGATGATTCGGCCCGTCGCATCGTCCAGATGGCTTCACCCTACTCGCCTTTCCCGCCGGAGATCCGGCGCGATACCGATGTTCTCGAAATAACGCGCACCTGGAATTTCACCCAGGGCGACCAGTTGTCCGCCCGATGACCGACCGCTATTGCGTGTTCGGCAACCCGATTGCCCACTCCCGATCGCCGGCGATTCACGCGGCGTTTGCTGCGGCCAGCGGGCAGGATATTGCCTACGCGGCGTGCCTGGCGGCGATCGATGGTTTTTCGCAAGCCGTTGCCGACTTTCGCGCGGCCGGCGGCAAAGGCGCCAATGTCACCGTGCCGTTCAAGGAAGAGGCCTTTCGCCTGAGCACCCGGTTGAGCGAGCGGGCGGCCCGGGCCGGGGCGGTCAATACGCTGGCCTTCAATGGCGCCGAGATTTTTGGTGACAACACCGATGGCGCCGGCCTGGTCCGCGACATCGCCGCTAACCTGAACTGTGCGCTGGCCGGCCAACGCATCCTGCTGCTCGGCGCCGGGGGCGCGGCGCGCGGCGCGCTGGCGCCGCTGCTCGCCGGCCAGCCGGCCGAGCTGTTCATCGCCAATCGCAGTGCCGACAAGGCCGTGGCGCTGGCGGCGGCATTTGCCGACATTGCGCTGCCGCAAGGCGGCCTTAGCGCGCAGGTGATCGGCGGCGGCAGTTTTGCGCAATTGGCCGGCAAAAGCTTCGACCTGGTGATCAACGCCACTTCGGCAAGCCTGTCCGGTCAGGTTCTGCCCCTGCCGCCGGGGCTTTTTGCGGCCGGTTCGCTGGCTTACGACATGATGTACGGCAAGAGCGAAACGCCATTCATGGCCCAGGCCCGCGCACAGGGGGCGGCGCGCTGTGCGGATGGTCTGGGCATGCTGGTCGAACAGGCGGCCGAGGCATTTTTCGTCTGGCGCGGCGTCTTGCCGAAAACCACTGCCGTTCTCGCCGACTTGCGCCGCCAACTCGCCGCATGAAGGCGCTGGGGCGCGGCATCAAATGGATCCTGCTCGGCCTGATCGGGCTGTTTCTGGTCTGGCAGCTCTGGCTGCTCGGCTGGGTCTTGCTGTGGGGTTGGGTCAATCCCGGCACGACGCGCTTCATGGAAATCCGCCTTGGCGAATTGCGCGAAAAGAAACCGGATGCCGAGCTGAAAAAAATCTGGGTGCCCTATGAGCGGATTTCGATTCATCTGAAACGCGCCGTCATCGCGTCGGAAGACGCCAAGTTCGTCGATCACGAAGGCTTCGACTGGGAAGGCATCCAGAAGGCGATGGAGAAAAACCAGAAAAGGAAACGCTTTGCCGCCGGCGGCTCGACGATCAGCCAGCAACTGGCAAAAAACCTCTTCCTGACGCCGACCAAATCCTACTTGCGCAAGGCGGAGGAGGCGATCATCACGGTGATGCTGGAAAACCTGTGGAGCAAGCAGCGAATTCTCGAGGTTTACCTGAATGTGATCGAGTGGGGTAATGGCGTTTTCGGCGCCGAGGCGGCGGCCCGTCATTACTACAATATCAGCGCCGCCCAGGTGGGGCCGGAGCAGGCGGCGCGCTTGGCCGGCATGGTGCCGAATCCGCGCTATTACGACCGCAATCGCAGCGCTCCCGGCCTGGGCCGCAAGACGGCGATCATTCTCGGCCGCATGCCGAGTGCCGAAGTACCCTGATATTGTCAAAACCCTGAGATTCGCCCGGTGCTAAAATGCCCCACCTTTTGCGGCACCGCACCATGAGCGAAGAAGCCCAGCTGACCGATACCGAAGACTTGCAGGAGCGCCTCGCCGAGGTGCAAACCCTGCTCGCCCGGCACAAGCTGGTCGAGGAGTTGGTGCACCGGCAGGAAGGGCCGCGCCACGATCTGGTTGAGGACATCGTTCACAAGCAGCATCTGCATGAACTGCAGCACAAGCTGGAGCCGATGCACCCGGCCGACATTGCCTTCATCCTCGAAGCGTTGCCGCTCGACGAGCGGCTGATCGCCTGGGATCTGGTCAAGGCCGGCCGCGAAGGCGAAATCCTGCTGGAAGTCTCGGATGCCGTCCGGGAAACCCTGATCGACTCGATGGAGCGCACCGAGCTGGTCGCCGCCGCCGAGTCGCTCGATGCCGACGAACTGGCCGACCTGGCGCCCGACCTGCCGCAGGGCGTGATCGACGACGTTTTCCGCGGCATGTCGGTCGAAGAGCGCGAACAGCTGCGCGCCGCGATGTCCTATCCGGAAGACTCGGTCGGTTCGATCATGGATTTCGACATGGTTACCGTGCGCGAAGATGTCTCGCTCGAAGCTGTGCTGCGTTATCTGCGCCGGTTCGACGAACTTCCCGACCATACCGACCAGCTTTTCGTCGTGGACCGCGACGAGCGCCTGAAGGGCGTGCTGCCGCTGAACATCCTGCTGGTCAATGAAGTGAATGTCGAAGTCGGGACGCTGATGCAGACCGATTTCGTCGAGCTGGAACCCGAGGATTTCGCCGAAGAAGCGGCCAAGGCGTTCGAACGCTACGACCTCGTGTCGGCCCCGGTCGTCGACCCGGAAGGCCGGCTGGTCGGCCGCGTCACGGTCAATGCCGTGGTGGACGTGATCCGTGAAGAAGCCGAGAGCGAGCAGCTGGCGCATGCCGGTCTGCGTGAGGAAGAAGATATTTTCGCTTCGGTCTGGGACTCAGTGAAAAACCGCTGGGCTTGGCTGGCGATCAACCTCGTCACCGCCTTCGTCGCTTCCCGGGTGATCGGCGCCTTCGAGGATTCGATCGAAAAGCTGGTCGCCCTCGCCGCCTTGATGCCCATCGTCGCCGGCATCGGTGGCAATTCCGGCAATCAGACGATCATGATGATCGTCCGTGCCATCGCCATGGGCCAGGTTCAGCCCGATGCCATGCGCCGGTTGTTGCGCAAGGAACTCGGCGTCGCCACGATCAATGGCCTGATCTGGGGCGGCCTGCTGGGGATTGCTGCCTGGTGGCTGTACGGCAGCTATCAGCTCGGCATCGTGATGACGGCGGCGATGACGCTGAACCTGCTGCTCGCCGCCTCGGCCGGCGTCGGCATTCCACTGCTCCGCCAGAAGTTCGGGGCCGATCCGGCGATCGGCGGTTCGGTGATGATCACCGCCCTGACCGACTCCGGCGGTTTCTTCATCTTTCTCGGTCTGGCGACGCTGTTCCTAATGTGAGTCGGGCGTCAGCAGCTTGAGGCCGACGATGCCGGCGACGATCAGCGCAATGCTGGCCAGTCGCGCCGCTTCCCGCGATTCGCCGAACAGCATGATGCCGAGAATGGCCGTGCCGACCGCGCCGATCCCCGTCCACACCGCATAGGCGGTACCCAGCGGCAGGACCTTCAGCGACCAGCCGAGCAGCAGCACACTGGCGACCATGGCCGCCAGTGTCCCGACCGATGGCCACAACCGGCTGAAACCTTCGGTGTATTTCAGTCCGACCGCCCAGCCGATCTCGCACAGACCGGCCACCAACAGGATCAGCCAGGCGCTGCCGCTGGTCATTGCGCGCCGGCGAAGAATGCGTCGGCGGCCGCGATGGTCGCGGCGATATCGGCCTCGCTGTGGGCGGCCGAAACGAAACCGGCTTCGAAGGCCGACGGGGCGAAGTAGTGGCCGGCGTCGAGCATGGCGTGGAAGAAGCGGTTGAAGGCTTCCTTGTCGCAGGCCAGGACGGCATCGTAGGTGGCCGGGCAGCGTTCGGCGAAATACAGGCCGAACATGCCGCCGACGTTCTGCGCGGCAAAGGCGATGCCGTGTTTGTGGGCGGCGCCGACCAGGCCGTCGCACAGCGCCTTGGTCTTGGCGGTCAACGCTTCGTAAAAACCGGGCGCTTGGATCAGCTTCAGGGTGGCCAGTCCGGCCGCTGTGGCAATCGGATTGCCGGACAGGGTGCCGGCCTGATAGACCGGGCCGAGCGGGGCGATTTTTTCCATGATCTCGCGCTTGCCGCCGAAGGCGCCGAGCGGCATGCCGCCACCGACGATCTTGCCGAAGGTGGACAGGTCGGGGGTGATGCCATACAAGCCTTGCGCGCTCTTCAGGCCGACCCGGAAGCCGGTCATCACTTCGTCGAAAATCAGTACGGCGCCGTGTTTGGCGGTCAGCTCGCGCATGGCGTCGAGAAATTCCCGGGTCGGCGCGATCAGGTTCATGTTGCCGACGACCGGCTCGACGATCACTGCGGCGATCTTGTCGCCATGCTCGGCGAAAGCGTCGGCCAGTTGCTGCGGATCGTTGTAGGCCAGCACCATGGTGTGCTGCGCCAGATCGGCCGGGACACCGCCCGAGGACGGGTTGCCGAAGGTCAGGGCGCCCGAGCCGGCCTTTACCAGCAGGCTGTCGGAATGACCGTGATAGCAGCCTTCGAACTTGATCAGCACGTCGCGCCCGGTATAGCCGCGGGCTAGCCGGATGGCGCTCATCGTCGCCTCGGTACCGGAGGACACCAGGCGGACCATGTCCATCGACGGCACCAGTTCGCAGAGCAGGTCGGCGATATCGACTTCCCGTTCGGTCGGGGCACCGAAGGACAGGCCGTCGACCACCGCGCCCTGGACGGCGGCGATGATTTGCGGATGGGCGTGGCCGAGAATCATCGGCCCCCAGGAGCCGACGTAATCGGTGTACCACTTGCCGTCCGCATCCTGCACCCTGGCGCCGGCCGCCTTCTGCAGGAAGCAGGGCGTGCCGCCGACCGAGCGGAAGGCGCGGACCGGCGAATTGACGCCGCCCGGAATGTGGCGCTGGGCGCGTTCGAACAGTTGCTGGTTGCGTGAAGTCATGACGGAGCTTTCTCGAAAAGACGTTGGTAGGCGGCAGCGCGGCCGGCGATGTCGGGGGCGCTGAACAGATCGGTAATCACCGCGAGCAGGTCGGCGCCGGCGGCAATCAGGGCCGGCGCGGTGGCCAGCGTGATGCCGCCGATGGCACAACTGGCGGCAGTCAGGGTGTTTTTGGTCTGGGCGAACAGGTCGAGCGGCGCCGCGGCGGCGTGTGGCTTGGTCGATGACGGGTAGACGGCACCAAAGGCGACGTAGTCGGCGCCGGCCAGGCTGGCCGCGCGGGCGGCCGAAAAGTCGGCATAGCAGGAAGCGCCGAGTATTCGCTTCGGACCGAGAATGGCCCGGCTGGCCGCCAGATTGCCATCGTCCCGCCCGAGGTGCACGCCGTCGGCATCAACCAGGCAGGCCAAGGCCAGGTCGTCGTTGATCAGCAGGCGCGCCGCGTGGCGGCGGGTCAGTTGGCGCAGGGCGCGGGCGCGGTCGACGCGTTCCGGCATTGGACTCAGCTTGTCGCGGAACTGCACGATGCGGCAGCCACCGCTCAGCGCCGCTTCGATATCGGCGAGCAGGCGCGCCCCGTCCGCTTGTTCCGGTGTGATGGCGTAGAGGCCGCGCAACTCAGGGGGCATCGGTCTTCGCTGTTTCGGCTGGTGCGGTGTCGTCGTCCTCGCCGCGCGCCCAGAAGAAGCGATCCGGTATCAACTGGCCCATGCCGCCGCGAAAGGCGTTGGCCAGCGTCTGCCAGGTATAGTCCTGGGCATCCCGGACGGCATCCTCGACGCTGGCGCCGCCGGCGATGCAGCCGGCAATGGCCGAAGCCAGCGTGCAGCCCGAGCCATGGTAACTGCCGGGCAGGCGCTCCCAGCGGTCGCGCCGAATCACGCCGGCCGAGCCGTAGAGCGTGTTGACGACCTCCGGCGTGCTCTCGTGCGTGCCGGTGATCAGCACGTACTGGGCACCCATCGCGATCAGCCGCTGGGCGCACACGTCAATCGACGGTTCGCCTTCGTCGTCGGCGCTTTCGGCCAGGCGCCGGGCTTCCGGCGCGTTCGGGGTGAGCAGCGTGGTTTGCGGCAGGAGCATTTCACGGATCGCCGAAATGATTTCCTCGCCGGACAACTCGTCGCCCCGCCCGGAAGCCAGCACCGGATCGAAAATCAACGGTGTCTCCGGATAGTCCGAGACGATTTCCGCTACGGCCAGCACATTTTCGACGCTGCCCAGCACGCCGATCTTGAAGGCCGCCACCGGCATATCTTCGAGGACGGTGCGGGCCTGCTGTTCGAGCAATTCGGCGCTGACCGGGTGGACGCTCTGGACGCCGACGGTGTCCTGCACGGTCAGTGCGGTCAGTGCGGTCAGCGGGTGGCAGCCGAGACTGGCCAGGGTCAGGATGTCGGCCTGGATACCGGCCCCGGCCGACGGGTCGCTGGCGGCAAAGACCAGTACCTGCGGCAGGCTGGGTGAAGTGGTGATGCTCGAGTTCATCGATGTTCGCGCCCTTGGCGGACGCGAAGGGGATTGGGTAAGATGCAGGCGATTTTATCCGAATCTCGCTACGGCCGACTCCGCGACAGACAATTCATAATACGGTTTTCGGGCTTGCGCTGGATTTATACTTCCGTAGTATGATGCAGCGCTATCTAAAGTGCCTTTCAAGGGCCAGGGGACAGGGAAATTGGCTGATTTATCCAGACTGCGTGGCGTCAGGGTTATGGTCATTGACGACAGCAACACGATACGGCGAAGCGCCGAGATATTTCTCGTGCAGGCCGGCTGCCAGGTTGTGCTGGCCGAAGACGGTTTCGATGCCCTGGCCAAGATCGCCGATCACCAGCCGAGCGTGATCTTCTGCGACATCATGATGCCGCGCCTCGACGGCTACCAAACCTGTTCGTTGATCAAGAAAAACCCCCGTTTCAAAGCCACACCGGTGATCATGCTGTCCTCCAAGGATGGCCTGTTTGACCGGGCGCGCGGGCGGATGGTCGGGTCGGACCAGTATCTGACCAAGCCTTTTACCAAAGACAGCCTGCTGCAAACGGTCGCGACCTTTGCCTTGCCGTCAGAACCAGAAACCAACCAGTAGTCCAGGGAGAACAAATTGCCCGTCAAGAACATCCTTGTTGTCGACGATTCCCCAACCGAACGCTTCTTTACGGTCGATATCCTGACCAAGGCGGGTTACCAGGTAATCACCGCCGAAAATGGCGAAGAGGGGATCGCCAAGGCCAAGGCCAACAAACCAGACCTGATCCTGATGGACGTCGTGATGCCTGGCCTGAATGGCTATCAGGCGACACGGACGCTGACGCGCGATGAGGACACCAAGCATATTCCGGTTATCGTCTGTACCTCCAAGGGCCAGGAAACCGACAAGATATGGGGCTTGCGGCAGGGCGCCGTTGATTATCTGGTCAAGCCGCTCAATCCTGAAGAGTTGCTGCAGCGGATTGCTGCGCTGCCCTGAGCCAGATGGCACGAAAAACCAGTCTTCGCGATTTTCAGGAATACCTCGCTGCCCGCCTGACCACGGCGGCGCAAGGCCGTGGCGCATCGTCCTGGCTCGGTATCGAGGTTGGCAACGAGCCATGGCTCGTTGATCTTTCCGATAGCGGCGAAATCGTTCAGGCGCCGCGACTCGCCCCGGTGCCGCTGACCCGGCCGTGGTTTGCCGGAATTGCCAATATTCGCGGCAATCTGCATGCCGTGACCGATTTTTCAGTGTTTCGCGGCGGGGTGGCGACGCCGCAAAATGCCAACGCCCGCCTGCTGCTGGTCGGCGCCAAGTACGGCGCCAACGCGGCATTGCTGGTGTCGCGCATGTTGGGCTTGAAGAATCCGGAAGATTTTTCGCCGGAAGTGCCGGATGGTTCGGTGCCTGTGTGGGGGGCGCAGCGTTTCGCAGATACGCAAGGCAAAATCTGGCGAAAACTTTCGGTACGCGAACTGCTTGCCGATCACGATTTCATGAATATCGGGGTTTGATCGAGGGCGTGAAGCCCCAGGCCCCAAGCGGAGGATCTCCATGGCTTTCAGTTTCAAACTCCCGAAACTCGGCGCGCTTGCCAAAAGCGGCACATCTGCGCAGTTGACGGTTTCAGCCGATCTTCCTGGCGAGCCAGGCGTCTCAGGAAAAACGCCGTTGCCCGGCTTCCTGGCCAAGCAACCGGTCATTCAGCAGATGAAAACCCTCGGGGCAATTTTCGTCGTGCTGTTGCTGCTGATCGCCAGTCTTGTCTATCACGACAATCGCGAGTCGACGCACGGTACGGCATACATCGCCGCCTCGGGTGAAATGCGGATGCTTTCGCAGCGCCTGGCCAAGGCCTCCTTGCTCGCCTTGCAGGGCAACACGGTGGCCTTTGCCCAGTTGAAGGAGTCGCGCGACACTTTTGCCCAACTGCTCGACCGACTGACGTCCGGTGGTGAAATCAGCGGCGTCAGCGTCCCGGCCTCGCCCGAAGCGGTCCGGCCGCAACTCGACGCGTTGAGCCAGCGCTGGGCAGGGGCCGACAAGGATGCAATGACCGTGATCGGTCAGGAAAAGAACCTTGTCGCACTGGGCAACAGCGTGGCGATCATCGACAACAAGAATGCCGAGATGCTCGAATTGACCGAACAGGTTGCAGCGCTCAAGTTGCAGGCCGGGGGCTCGTCGCGTGAAATTGCCGCGGCCAACCAGTTGGTGATGCTGACCCAGCGGATTGCGAAGAATGCATCGGCCCTGCGCGTCGGCGACGAAATCAGTCCGGAAGTCGCCTTCCTGCTTGGCAAGGACACCAACGCCTTCCGTGACATCCTGCATGGCCTGGCCAAAGGGAGCGAGTCGCTGCGTCTTTCCGGCAACAACGACGCCGAGAGCCGCGAGAAGCTGAACACTCTCGATGGTGCCTTCAATCAGTATCAGGAAGCCATTGCCAGCATTCTCGGCAACATGCAGCCGCTGGTCCTTTCCAAACAGGCCGGCTCACGGATTTTCCGTGAGAGCGAGGACATGCTCAAGGCGACGGATGACCTGGTGCTGGCTTATCAGGGCACCTTGTCCGAGCGCGGCCTGTACATCGTGCTGTTGATCGTGATGACCGTTGTCGCGCTGGGCACGCTCGCCTTGCTGGCCAAGATCTATCTTGAGGATACCAAGCGTCGGGGTCTGGAAGCCGAGTTGCAGCGCCATGCTTCGGAGCAGGTCAACCGCGAGAATCAGGATGCCATTTTGCGTCTGATGAACGAGTTGGGCGACCTTGCCGACGGCGACCTGACGGTGACGGCAACGGTCAGTGAAAACATTACCGGGGCGATCGCTGACTCGATCAACTACACGATTGAAGAACTTCGCGTGCTGGTCGGCCGGATCAATGACGCGGCGAATCGCGTCACGGCGGCGACCGAAATCGCCCGGCAGACTTCGGCCGAGCTGCTCGATGCGGCCGAGCGTCAGTCCAGCGAAATTCAGGAAGCCGGTCAGTCGGCTCTCGACATGGCGCGCTCGATGAGCGAAGTGTCGGGCAACGCGATGCAGTCAGCCCAGGTTGCCCGGCAATCGCTGACCGCCGCCGAAAAAGGTACGCTGGCGGTGCAGGATTCGATCAAGGGTATGAACGAAATTCGCAACCAGATTCAGGAAACCTCGAAGCGAATCAAGCGTCTCGGCGAAAGCTCGCAGGAAATCGGCGAAATCGTCGAACTGATTTCCGACATTACCGAGCAGACCAACGTGCTGGCCTTGAACGCCGCCATCCAGGCCGCGTCGGCCGGCGATGCCGGGCGCGGTTTTACCGTGGTTGCCGAAGAAGTGCAGCGCCTGGCTGAACGTTCGGCCGAGGCGACCAAGCAGATTGCGGCCATTGTGAAAACGATTCAGACCGATACCCAGGATGCGGTTTCCGCCATGGAGCAATCGACTCAGGGCGTGGTCGAAGGCGCCAAGCTTTCCGATGCCGCCGGGCAGGCGCTGTCCGAGATCGGCGATGTGTCGCGCAATCTGGCCGACCTGATTCAGGATATTTCCACCTCGACCCAAAGTCAGGCGGATTCGGCGACCAGTGTGGCGCGCCTGATGCAGGACATTCTGCACGTAACCGAACAGGCTACGGCGGGTACCCAGCGCACGGCCCAGGCGGTCGACGAACTGACCGCTCTGGCTTCCGAACTGAAGGGTTCGGTTGCCGGCTTCAAGGTGGATTGATAGGCATAGCGAGAGACCATGAACGCGGCAACGGAATTTGATTTGGGCCCGCTCACCTGGGTCAAGGGTGAAATCGATCTGGCGCTCCAGCGGGCCGAGGAGGTGCTTGGCCAGTTTGAAGCGAGCGGTGACGTCACCCAGCTCAAGTTTTGCCGCACCCATGTGCACCAGGTTTATGGCGCGCTCTCGATTGTCGGGCTGGATGGCGTCACCCAGGTCGCCGAGTCGCTTGAAGCACTTCTGGCGATGTTCGAGGAGGGGCGTCTGGTCCCCGATGCCTCGGGAATTGCTGCCCTGCGTCAGGCATTGGCGGCGATGCGCCAGTATCTCGACGACCTGATGGTCGGTGAGCCAAATCAGCCTTTGCGCTTGCTGCCGGTCTATCAGGCGCTGGCTGCGGCGCGCGGCATGCCGCTCAGCCATGCGGCCGATCTGTTTTATCCCGACCTGTCACTGCGTCCGCCCCGCCGGGCAGCGCCACCGCTACTGACGCCCGAGCAGATGAAGCAGACGCTCAAGACGGCACGCATGGACTACCAGAAGGGTTTGCTCCGCTTGCTGACAAATCCGGCGGAAAGCGAGCATGGCCGGCAGATGATGCGCGATGCCCTGGCTGGGATCGAGTCGCTCCAGGATACGCAGGGGGCGCGCGCCTTCTGGTGGGTCGCGCTGGCCTTTCTCGACGCCCTGGCTGATCCGGTTCTGGGCAAGGATAGCGCTGTCCGCTATCTGTGTTCGCGGATCGATGCCCAGATTCGCCGCTTGCTCAATGGTTCGAGCAATGTCGCCGAACGGGTGATGCGCGAGGCGCTTTACTATATTGCGCAAGCGCCCGCCGATCTGGCGCCGTTGATCGCCGAGGTCCAGTCTACTTTTGCCTTGCCGGCGCTGATGCCGGAAGCCGTGGCGCACGCGCCGCAACCGCAGGAGACGGCCTTGCGCAAGTTGCGCGAGGTGCTGGTCGCCACCGAAGAGTTGTGGAACAAGTTCTGTACCGGTAACGCCGGCAGCCTGAATGGTTTTGCCGATAATGCCCGCAACTGCGCCCAGGTCACCGAGGAAATCGGCCAGACCGATCTCAAGCGGCTCGGTCAGGGTCTGGGTGCCGTCGCCAGCTGGCTGGCTGAAGACACTACGCGCTATAACGACATGGTGGCGATGGAAGTCGCCACGACGATCCTGCTGTTGCAGAACGCTCAGGAAGGGTTCAAGCGCCTCGGTACCGACTTTGCCCAGCAGGTCGACCTGATGATTGCCCGCCTGTACGCCTGCATTGCCGGGAAACCGGCGGCGGCTGACGAGGCCATTCCGTTGCTCGATGAAATGACCCGGCGGGCTCAGGAAAAGCTGTTGATCGGTCAGGTCGGACGCGAAATCCAGAACAATCTGGCGCAGATCGAGCAGGCGCTCGATGCCTTCTTCCGCGATCCGGCCAAAGGCCATGATCTCGCGCTGCTCGACGGCCCGCTCAAGCAAATCGGCGGGGCGCTGGCCATGCTTGGCCACTTTGGTGCGGTCAACAGCCTCAATGAATGCAGTGCCCGCGTCCGGCAATTTGCTCAGCCGGAATACCAGCCGGACGGTAGCGATTTCGAAACGGTGGCCAACCAGCTGTCGATGCTTGGCTTCTTCGTTGACGCGCTGCAGCATGGCGAGACCGATTTCGAGGCTTTTGTCCGGCGGATGAAGGGCGAAAAGACAGCCAGCGAAGAGAACGAAACGGAAGCGCCGCCCGCGCCGACGGTCGAGGCTCAGCTCGCCCAGCAGGCGCGCGATACCCACGCCCTGGTCGAAGCGCTCAAGGAAACGCCGCAAGACAGCCGCCTGCAGGATGAACTCAAGCACAACCTGCAATCGATCCAGCAGGATGCCGATCTGGTGGCCAACCACGAACTCGGCGAAACGGCCAAGGCGGCGCTCGAAGCGCTGGCTTCCGGCGGGGTTGCCGATGCTGCGGTTGATGCCGCACTGTCCGGACTTAAGCCGCAAATCTCCGCAGCGCCGCAGCCATCCGTGCAAACGCTGCAACTGGCCGAGTCCAGCCACGAGGAAATCGATGCCGAACTGCTCGCCATCTTCCTTGAAGAGGCTGGTGAGGTGCTGGCCAGCATGGCCGAGATGGGGGCGCTGCTCGCCGACGATCCGCACAATGTCGATGCGCTGACCAATATCCGGCGCTCTGCCCATACGCTGAAAGGCAGCGGCCGCATGGTCGGCCTGAACGATCTGGGCGAGACGGCCTGGGAGCTGGAACAAACCCTGAATCTCTGGCTGCGCCAGGATCAATCGGTGACGCCCGAGCTGATGCGCATGATCGATGATGCGCACACGCTGTTCTCGGTCTGGGTCGAGCATCTTGAATCCGGTGACGGGCTGGCGCCTGATACCCACGCACTGGTTGCCCTGGCCGCCCGCTTGCGGGGTGTTGAAGCGCCGCCTGATGTGCCGGCTGCGCTGCCCGTCGTCGCGCCGGTACTCGAAGCACCACCAGAAGAAACCTCGCCGGTCGGCGAGATGATCGAGTTGCCGGTTCCCGAGTCGGCCGACGAGGCGCCGTCCATCGTGCTCGACCTGCCGATGCTCGAGGACGTCTTGCCGGAGTATCCGGAAGGCATTGCGGTGACCCCGCTCGCCGACAAGACGCACTTGCGGGCGACCAGCGAAGCGCTGGAAGATCTGCTGGTGCCGGACGAACCAGAGCAATTGCCGGAGCCGACGCCGGAGGTTGAACAACTGCCGCCGACGGTGACCGCCTCGCCAACGCTTTACGATATTTTTTGCGAAGAAGCGCGCGGCCATTTGCAGACCTTGGTCGATAGCTACGCCATGCTCGACGCCAACCCGGGCGGCCCGACGACTTTCGAGATGACCCGCGCGGCCCACACGCTGGGTGGCATCGCCGCGACGGTCGGCTTGATGCCGCTCAATCATCTGGCGATCGCCCTGGAACATGCGCTGCTCCGCCGTGATGGTTCGGCGCACCCGGATAGTATCGAAGGCCTGGAGACCGTCCGCCAGGCGATTATCACGCTGGAAAGCATGTTTGCCGGGCTGGCCAGTCAGCAGGAGCCGACCGAGCAGCCGCAGTTGATCGTCGCTCTTGAAGACGTATTTCATGCGCCGCTCGTCGCCGAGCCGGTGGTCGAATCGCTCGGCGATGAAATTGTCGAGCAGCCAGAGCAGCCCGAGCCCGCCGCTGCCCCTGCCGAGCCGCTGCCCACAGTATCACCGCCGCCCTTGCCGCAACTCACCGATGAGCTCGACGAGCAATTGCTGCCGATCTTCCTCGAAGAGGCTGCCGATCAGCTCCGTGACCTGACGGCCCAGTCCCGCGCCTGGCGCGCCGAACCGGCCGGGGACGCGGCACCTCATGCGATTGCCCGGCTGTTGCATACCTTCAAGGGAAATGCCCGGATGGCCGGGGCGATGAACCTCGGCGAAGTGACTCACCTGCTCGAATCGCGGGTTGACCAGGCGATGCGGGCCGGACCGGCAACCGATGCCTTTATCGACGAGCTTGAGAGCGGTTGCGATACGCTGGCCCAGGCGGTCGAGCGACTGCGCGCCGGACCGCAGGCCGAGGAGGTTGCCGAAGAGATTGCCACGGCGGTCGATACGGATGGCGTAACGGCGGTAACCGTGCCGGTGGCCGTGCCTGTCGTGGCGGAGAGCGAACCGGAAGGCGAAGCGGGTGGTCAGCGGGCAACGCTGCGCGTTCGTGCCGACCTGATCGACCGGCTGGTCAACGAAGCCGGCGAGCTGTCGATTGCGCGCACCCGGATCGAGGGCGAAATGCGCAGCCTGAAGACTTCGCTGCTCGATTTGACGGAAAACGTCATTCGGCTGCGTCGCCAGTTGCGCGAAATCGAAATCCAGGCCGAAGGCCAGATTCAGGCGCGCGTTGCCCAGTCGCCCGATGGCGAGGCCGAATTCGATCCGCTCGAACTCGACCGCTTTACCCGGTTCCAGGAACTCACCCGCTTCATGGCCGAGTCGGTCAACGACGTGGCGACAGTCCAGCAAAACCTGTTGAAGAATCTCGATGATGCCAATGCGGCGATTCTCGCCCAGTCGCGCCTGAACCGTGGCTTGCAGCAGGAACTGATGGGCGTGCGGATGATTCCGTTTGCCAGCCAGGCCGAGCGTCTTTACCGCATCGTCCGGCAGACCGCCAAGGATGTCGGCAAACGGGCCAATCTCGACGTCCTCGGCGGGCAGGTCGAAGTCGACCGTTCGGTTCTCGACAAGATGCTGGCGCCGATCGAACACATGCTGCGCAATGCTGTCACCCACGGCATCGAAACCCGTGAGGAGCGCCTTGCGGCCGGCAAGGGGGAAGTCGGCGAAATAACCCTGGCCCTGACCCAGGAAGGCAATGAAATCATCCTGAGCATGACGGATGACGGCAAGGGCCTCAATCTCGAGCGCATCCGTTCGCGGGCCGAAGCGATGGGCCTGCTCCAGCCGGGGCAGAGCGTCGATGAAGCGACGCTGTACGATTTCATTTTCCAGCCCGGCTTCTCGACGGCCTCCGAGCTGACCCAGGTATCCGGGCGTGGCGTCGGCATGGATGTCGTGAAAACCGAAGTCGCGGCCGTTGGCGGCCGTATCGAAATTGTTTCGCAGCCGGGCAAGGGCACGACCTTCCGCCTCTATCTGCCGCTCACGCTGGCGGTGACGCAGACCTTGCTGGTCCGCGTCGGCACGCAGCTTTATGCCGTGCCGTCGACGATGATCGAGCAGGTAATGGAGATGAAGGAAAAGCCGCTCCTCGCCTTGCGCGAAAAGGGCGAAGCGGAATGGCTGGGCAACCACTATCCCTTCCATTTTCTGCCCAATTTGCTTGGCGATGCCAGCGCCGTGCCGGAAGCCCGTCGCCGCTACTGGGTGCTGCTGCTGCGTTCGGGAAGCCAGCGCGTCGCGGTGCAGGTCGATGAACTGAAGGGCAACCAGGAAGTCGTCGTCAAGAACATTGGCGCCCAACTCGCCCGGGTGGTCGGCATTGCCGGGGCAACGGTACTGGGCGATGGCCAGGTCGTGCTGATCCTCAATCCGGTTGCTCTGGCCAGCCGCCTGCCGGCTGTCGCGGGGGCGAGTCCGATTCCGGCGCCGCTGGCGCCAGTCGCGCCGCGCGGTGCCAAGCTGCCGACGGTAATGGTGGTCGATGACTCATTGACCGTGCGCAAGATCACCAGCCGCCTGCTTGCCCGCGAAGGTTATCAGGTGGTGTTGGCCAAGGATGGCGTCGATGCGCTGGAACAATTGCTCGACGTGATGCCCGACGTGATTCTGTCCGACATCGAAATGCCGCGCATGGACGGTTTCGACTTCGTCCGCAACCTCCGCGCCGACGAGCGCCTGAAGTCGCTGCCGGTGATCATGATCACCTCGCGGACCGCCGACAAGCATCGCAACTATGCCTTCGAAATCGGCGCCAACCATTACCTCGGCAAGCCTTACGACGAGGACGCGTTGCTCGCCCTAGTCGCCAGCTTCGTCAAGGTCAAGCCCGGCGTTTAGACAGCCTTTTTGACCACGGCGTAACGGGCCAGGGTTTTTTCCCTGGCCCGGCCATGGTCGACGAGCGGTGCCGGGTAGTCCCGGCCGATCACCACACCCAGTGCTTCCTGTTCGCCGCGTTCCATTTGCCAGGGCGCGTGGATATATTTGTTGGCAAGCTTGGCCAGTTCCGGCACGTAGCGCCGGATAAAGCTGCCTTCCGGGTCGAATTTCTCCGATTGGGTTACCGGGTTGAAGATACGGAAATACGGCTGGGCGTCACAGCCACTCGACGATGCCCACTGCCAGCCGCCATTGTTGGCCGACAGGTCGAAGTCGTTGAGCTGCTCGGCAAAGTATTTCTCGCCGAGCCGCCAGTCGAGGCCGAGATCCTTGGTCAGGAACGAGGCGACGACCATGCGTAGCCGGTTGTGCATCCAGCCGCAGTGGTTCAGTTGGCGCATCGCGGCGTCGACCAGCGGGTAGCCGGTGCGTCCCTGACACCAGGCGGCGTAGCCGGCCGGCCAGCTTTCCCATTGAATGGCATCGTAGTCCGGCTTGAAGGCGTGGCCGACCACGTGCGGAAAGTGGTCGAGGATCATGAAATAGAAGTCGCGCCAGATCAGTTCGCTGAGCCAGGTATCGGCGCCGCTCGCCAGGGCGGTGCGGACCAGTTCGCGGATCGAGAGGGTGCCGAAGCGGAGATGTACCGAGAGGTAGGAGACGCCCTTGATGGCCGGGAAATCGCGCAGCGCGCCGTAGCGCTGGATGCGGCCGGCAGCGAACTCTTCCCACAATGCTCGGGCGCCGGACATGCCGGGACGGATGCCCAGTTCGGGGAGGTCGGTCGCCTCGAAACCGATCTCGTCAAGACGGGGGACGCCTGCCAGTTCCCTGCCGGCGTAGCGTCCTTGATCGGGCCAGCTGGCGCAGTCGGCGGCGGTCAGGCGTTTCAGCCAGGCATTTTTGTAAGGCGTGAATACCGAGAACGGCTTGCCGGCCTGGGTCAGTACTTCGTGACCATCGAAGATGGCCTGGTCTTTCATGTGCACAAATGCGATGCCGGATGCCGCGAGCCTGGTTGCGACCTCGGCATCGCGTCGTTTGGCGGCCGGCTCGTAATCGCGGTTGGCGAACACGGTTGTCACGCCGAGCTGGCGGGCGAGCCCGGGAATTTCCTCGGTGGCCCGGCCATGGCGAACGATCAGTCCGCCCCCCTTGGCACGCAGTGCGGCGTCGAGCTCAAGCAGTGATTCGCGGATGAAATGGACGCGGCGATCGTGTTTTGAAGGCAGTGCATCGAGAATTTCGCTGTCGAACACAAAGGCGCAATACACCTCCTGCCCATCGGCAAGTGCCGCACTCAGGGCGGCATGGTCGTTGTCGCGCAGGTCGCGGCGGAACCAGACGAGGGCTTTTTCGTTATTCATGGTTGGTTTGTACCGCGCCGGCGATTAAAATTCCAGCATGGATAGCGTCAACCTCACCGATAACTTCCTGATCGCCATGCCGACTCTGGAAGACCCGTATTTTTCCAACGCCCTCGTTTATATCTGCGAACACAACGAGAACGGCGCGCTGGGGATTATCGTCAACCGGCCGCTCGACATGAATCTGGCCGGTTTGCTGGAAAAAATCGAGATCAAGCTTGATGCCGAAGGACTGGCCAAATTGCCGGTCTATTTTGGTGGCCCGGTGCAACTCGACCGCGGCTTCGTGCTGCATCGCCCGATCGGGCAATGGCAATCGACGCTGGCGGTGAATAGCGAGGTCGGCCTGACCAGTTCGCGTGACGTGCTGACCTCGGTCGGCAGCGCCGGTCTGCCGTCCGAGATCATCGTCACGCTCGGCTACGCGGGCTGGGAGGCCGGTCAGCTCGAGGATGAGCTGGCCCAAAATTCCTGGCTGACCGTGCCGGCCAAGTCCGAAATCCTGTTCGACATGCCGCCGGAAGAGCGCCTGCCGGCCGCAATGCAAAAACTCGGCATCAGCTTTTCGCAGCTTTCCGATACTGCCGGACATGCCTGAGGGCACAGTCCTCGCCTTTGACTTCGGTGAAAAGCGCATCGGCGTTGCCACCGGCGAAACCCTGCTGCGCAACGCCCATCCGCTGACGGTGATCCATGCCGAGTCGAACGATGACCGCTTTGCCGCCATCGGCAAGCTGGTTGCCGAATGGCAGCCGGTGCAATTGGTGGTGGGTTTGCCTTCGCACACCGACGGGACTCCGCACGAGATGACCCGCCGGGCACAAAAATTCGCCGAACGTCTCGAACGCCGCTTCAAACTGCCGATCGGTTTTGCCGACGAGCGGCTGACCTCGGTCGATGCCGAATCCCGATTGCGCGAAACCGGCCGCAACAGCCGATCGGCCAAGCCGCTGCTCGATGCCGTCGCCGCCCAACTCATTCTTCAAACCTGGTTCGAAAGCCCGCACCATGTCACCCCTGCCTAACCCCCTGCCTGATGCCGAGGCCCAGTGTCGCCAACTGGCCGACCTGATTCGTCCGCATCTCCATCGCCAGCCGGCGCTGATCGGTATTTACAGCGGCGGCGCCTGGATCGCCGAACGCTTGAAGGAACTCCTCGGCCTGCCGGAAGAAATCGGCTTGATCGACGTCTCCTTCTATCGCGACGACTTTGCCGAAAAAGGCCTGCATCCCCAGGTCAAGCCGACAGTCATTCCCTTCGATGTCGAAGGGCGCCACCTGATCCTGGTCGATGACGTGCTCTATACCGGTCGGACGACCCGTGCCGCGCTCAACGAACTGTTTGACTACGGCCGTCCGGCCTCGGTGGCGATGGCCGTGCTGGCTGATCGCGGCGAGCGCGAGCTGCCGATTGGCGCGACCTACTGCGTCTGGGATGTCGAGTTGCAGGATGGTCAGAACCTGGTGCTGGGCAAACAGGACAACGGTCAACTCGCCTGGAGGCTGGAACATGCATAACCCGCAGTTGAACAAGGACGGCGAGCTGTCCCACCTGCTCTCGATCGAGGGCTTGCCGACCCGGATACTGATGCAGATACTCGACACCGCCGCCTCCTTCATGGAAGTCTCGGCGCGCGAGGTCAAGAAGGTGCCTCTGCTGCGCGGCAAGAGCATCTTCAACCTGTTCTTCGAAAATTCGACGCGCACCCGCACGACGTTTGAGATCGCCGCCAAGCGCCTGTCGGCCGACGTGATCAATCTCGACATCAACAAGTCGTCGGCCAGCAAGGGCGAGACACTGCTCGATACCATCGACAACCTGTGCGCCATGCACGCCAACCTGTTCGTCGTGCGCCACGCTTCGAGCGGCGCGCCTTACCTGATTGCCGAGCATCTGCAGCGCATCGGCCGGGACGACGTGCATGTCGTCAATGCCGGCGACGGACGCCACGCCCATCCGACGCAGGGCCTGCTCGACATGTACACGATCCGCCACTACAAGAAGGATTTCACGCAACTGCGTGTGGCCATCGTTGGCGATATCCTGCATTCGCGCGTCGCTCGCTCCGATATTCACGCCCTGACCTCGCTGGGCGTCCCCGAGGTCCGTGCCATCGGGCCGGAAACGCTGCTGCCCAAGCATCTCGACAAACTGGGCGTGCATGTTTTCCACGACATGAACGAAGGGCTCAAGGATTGCGACGTGATCATCATGCTGCGCCTGCAAAACGAGCGGATGACCGGGGCCCTGTTGCCCTCGGCCAGCGAATACTTCCGCCATTACGGCCTGACCCCGCAGAAGCTGGCGCTGGCCAAGCCGGATGCCATCGTGATGCACCCCGGGCCGATGAATCGCGGTGTCGAAATCCACTCGGCGGTGGCCGACGGAGCGCAGGCCGTGATCCTGCCCCAGGTCACCTTCGGCATTGCCGTCCGGATGGCGGTGATGAGCATCGTTGCGGGGAACTGAAATGCAGATCGAAATCAAGAATGGCCGTCTAATTGACCCGAAAAACGGCGTCGACCGCAGCGCTTCGTTGTTCATTGCCGATGGCAAGGTCGTCGGGCTGGGTGGCACGCCGGCCGGCTTCGCCGCCGACCAAACCATCGACGCCGCCGGCTGTGTCGTCTGTCCCGGGCTGATCGACCTTGGCGCCCGGCTGAACAGCATCGAAGCCGAACTGGCCGCAGCCGTCGCCGGCGGGGTGACCACCGTCGTCGTGCCGCCCGACGCCGACCCGCCGCTCGACGAACCGGAACTGGCCGACCGCCTGGTGCACCGCGGTACCGAAATCGGCAAGGCGCGCGTCCTGCCGCTCGGCGCGCTGACGCTCGGCCTCAAGGGCGAGCGCCTGGCCGAGCTGGCCGGCCTGAAGAAAGCCGGCTGTGTCGCCTTCTCGCAAGCCAATGCGCCGGTGATCGATACCGAGGCCCTGCTTCGGGCCATGGAATACGCCGCCACCTTCGATTTCGCGGTGTGGCTGCAGCCGCAGGACTACTGGCTGGCGCGCAATGGCATCGCGCACGAAGGCGAAGTCGCCAGCCGCCTCGGGCTGGCCGGCATTCCAGTCGCGGCGGAAACCATTGCCATCGCCACCATCGTCCAGCTGGTGCGCGATACCGGCTGCCGGGTTCACCTGACCCGGCTTTCGTCGGCGGCCGGCGTGGCGCTTGTCGCCCAAGCCAAGGCCGAGGGCTTGCCGGTGAGCTTTGATATTGGCGTGCACCACCTGCTGCTGACCGAAAACGATATCGGCTTCTTCAATCCGCATGCCCGCTTCAGCCCGCCGCTGCGTGCCCAGAATGACCGTCAGGCGCTGTCGGCGGCCGCCGCCTCAGGGCTGGCCGCCATCTGCTCCGACCATACTCCGGTAGGTGCCGACGACAAGCTGTTGCCCTTCGGCGAAGCTAAACCGGGGGCCACCGGACTCGAAGTCCTGCTGCCGCTGACCCTGAAATGGGCCGAAGCGGCGGGCGTCGATCTGGCCCAGGCCTTGGCCCGGATCACCGCCGCCCCGGCCCAGGTGCTTGGCCTGGCCACCGGCCAGCTGGCAGTTGGCGCGCCGGCCGATGTCTGCATCTTCGACCCCGAGGCCACCTGGCAACTGACGCCCGAGGCCCTGAAGAGCCGCGGCAAGAATTCGCCGTGGCTTGGCTACCCGATGACCGGCAAGGTCAAGGCGACGCTGGTCGGCGGGCGGGTCGTATTCGGAGCCTGATTGCCGGAAACTCCACGTTGAATTTATTTGTCATATTCAATTAGAATAATTCGGCCCTGCCAGGAAACTGGCGGGGCCGAATTTTTTGAATGTGGCAAAACCGTAATCAACCTGGAGGAAGATCCGATGCAACGTATCCTGTCTGTGATCCTGATGTTTTTTGCCGGTATTGGCTTTGCCCTGGCCGCCGTCAATATCAATACCGCCACCGTCGATGAGCTGGATTCGGTGAAAGGCATCGGCCCTGGCAAGGCCAAGGCGATTGTCGACTACCGCAGCAAGAACGGACCGTTCAAGTCGGTCGATGACTTGAAGGAGGTCAAGGGCTTTGGTGAGAAGAGTGTTGCCAAGCTGCGCAGCGAACTGACCGCATCGGAATCGTCGGCCCCTGCCGCCAAACCAGCGGCCAAGAAATAACGCCGATTTCCAGATGGCGCCCTAGGCGCCGATCAGACGGGCAACGGCCTCGGTCGTTGCCCCGCCAACCTCGACCACCTTGCGTCGGGAAGTCTGGCCGCTTTTCAGGTTGACTGCCGACTTGGCCAAGCCCAATGTTTCGGCAATGAACTTGAGCAGCGCTTCGTTGGCCTTGCCATCGACCGGTGGGGCGGCGAGGCGGATTTTCAGCGCATCGCCATGCCGCCCGGCGAACTCGGTCTTTTTCGCACCGGGCTGGATGTGCAGCGTGAGCGTGATCCGGCCGTCACCGGCGACGCGAAACCAGTCGTTCACAGGAACATCAAGACCACTTGCAGCAGCAGGATGGCGACCAGCGGCGACAGGTCGATGCCGGAAATCAGCGGCACAACGCGGCGGATCGGATCGAGCAGCGGCCGGGTCAGTTGGTGGGCTGGCGCCGAGAGCGGCGAGTAGGGATTGATCCACGACAGGACGGCTTGCAGGATCAGCGCGCCAATCAGGATATAGACGGCCATCCGGAGCAGGCCGCGCAGCGAGAACCAGCCGATCATCATGGCCAGCGTCGCCCCGTCGGTTTCGATCAGCTGGCCGGACAATCCGATCAGCACCCCGGCCAATAGCAGTTGCAGAACAAAGGCGGCAAACAGGCTCGACCAGTCGAGTCCGCCAAGCCCGGGGATGATCCGGCGCAGCGGCTTGACCGCCCAGTTGGTCAGGGCCACGACGAAATTGCCGAGCTGGCCGGCAAACGACACCCGCATCGCCTGCATCATGAAGCGCAACAGGAACAGCGCGCAGAAGAAACTGACTACCGCATCGAGCAGGAAAGTGACCGCTTGCATCAGGCGGCCCCGAGCAGTTTGCCGAGTTCCCGGCCGCGCGCCTCGGCGGCTTTCACCCCGGCGATGATGCCTTCCTTGACGCCGCTATCGGCCATCGTGCGCAGCGCTGCTTCCGTCGTGCCGCCTTTCGAAGTGACACGCTCCCGCAGTACCGCGGCCGGATCGCTCGATTGGGCGGCCAGTGCGGCAGCTCCCTGGACGGTTTCGATGGCCAGCTGGCGTCCTTGCTCCGGCGTGAAGCCGAGGTCGGCAGCCGCCTGCTGCAGGGCTTCGATGAACAGAAAAACGTAAGCCGGGCCACTGCCGGACAACGCGGTCACGCCATCCATCTTGGTCTCGTCGTCGATCCAGACGGTACTGCCGACGGCGCTCAGCAGCCGGTTGGCGGCCTCGCGTTCGACGGTGCTGACTTCCGGCAGCGGGCATAGGCCGGTAATGCCGGCGCCAATCAGGGCCGGGGTGTTGGGCATGCAGCGAACGATCTTGCGGTGGCCGCCCAGGAAGCGCGCCAGCGTGGTCAGGTCGAGGCCAGCCGCAATGCTGACGACGACGGCCTGGCCGAGCTTGCCGACGAGCGGCACGACGGCTTCCTTCATCTGCTGTGGCTTGACCGCCAGGACCAGCAGATCGCCGGCGCCAGGCAGCTTGTCCGCCGCGTCGACACAGTTCACCGCATAGGTCTCGGCCAGCTTGCGCCGTGCTTCGCTGCCCGGGTCGATAACCGTGATGTCGCTGGCGCTGTAGCCCTGTTTCAACATGCCGCCAATCAGCGCGTTGGCCATGTTGCCACCGCCGAGAAAGGTAATTTTCATGCGTAATTTCTCTCACCAAAAATGGCCGTGCCGATGCGGACGATCGTCGCCCCTTCGGCCACGGCAGCTTCAAGATCGTGGGACATGCCCATGGAAAGGGTATCGAGCGGCAATCCTGCCGCCCGAATCTGTTCGTAAATTTCCCGCAACTGCCGGAAGGGCAGGCGCTGCGCCGAAAAGTCGTCGCTCGCTTCGGGGATGGCCATCAGGCCGCGCACCCGGAGGCCGGGCAGCGTGCTGATCTCCTGGCACAGCCGCAGGGCTTCGTCCGGCGCGCAGCCGCTCTTGCTGGCTTCGCCGGATACATTGACCTGAACGCAGACCTGCAGCGGCGGCAGGTAGGTCGGGCGCTGGGCGGAGAGGCGCTCGGCGATTTTCAGTCGCTCAATCGAATGCACCCAGTCGAAGCGTTCGGCAACCGGCCGCGTCTTGTTGCTTTGCAGCGGTCCGATGAAATGCCACTCGAGGTTTTGACCCTGCGCGGCGAGCACCTTGTCGACGCCCTCCTGGACATAGTTCTCGCCGAAAGCGCGTTGTCCGGCACCGGCCGCTTCCAGCACGCAGGGCAGCGGCCAGGTTTTGCTCACTGCCAATAGTCGAACGCTGTCAGGCGACCGACCGGCGGCTATTGCGGCGGCTGCGATCTGAGCCTGGACGGCTTGCAGGTTGCTGGCGATTGCGCTCATAATCCCTTTGGAATTCCCAATAATTTCAGTATACACGCGCTCCAAGGACGATCCGAATGGACATCACCGAACTGCTGGCCTTCAGCGTCAAGAACAAGGCCTCCGACCTCCATCTTTCGAGCGGATTGCCGCCGATGATCCGCGTGCATGGCGACGTGCGCCGCATCAATCTGCCGGCGATGGAGCACAAGGATGTGCACGGCATGGTCTATGACATCATGAACGACGGCCAGCGCAAGGTGTACGAAGAAACGCTGGAGTGCGACTTTTCCTTCGAAATCCCCAATCTGGCGCGTTTTCGGGTCAATGCCTTCAATCAGCAACGGGGCGCCGGCGCGGTCTTCCGGACCATTCCATCCAAGGTGCTGACCCTGGAAGAGCTCAACTGCCCGAAGATTTTCAAGGATATTTCCGAGTACCCGCGCGGTATCGTGCTGGTCACCGGGCCGACCGGTTCCGGCAAATCGACGACGCTGGCCGCCATGGTCAATCATGTCAATGAAAACGAATACGGTCATATCCTGACCGTCGAAGATCCGATTGAATTCGTCCATGAAGCCAAGAAGTGCCTGATCAACCAGCGCGAAGTCGGACCGCACACGCTGTCCTTCTCGAACGCCTTGCGCTCGGCGCTGCGCGAGGATCCGGACGTCATCCTGGTCGGCGAAATGCGCGACCTGGAAACCATCCGCCTGGCGCTGACCGCCGCTGAAACCGGCCACCTGGTGTTCGGCACGCTGCATACCTCGTCGGCGGCCAAGACCGTCGACCGTATCGTCGACGTCTTCCCGGCGGCGGAAAAGGAAATGGTCCGTTCGATGTTGTCCGAGTCGCTGCGTGCCGTCATCTCGCAAACGCTGTTGAAGACCAAGGATGGGCAGGGCCGGGTTGCGGCGCACGAGATCATGATCGGCACGCCGGCCATCCGCAACCTGATCCGCGAAAACAAGGTGGCGCAGATGTATTCGGCGATCCAGACCGGCCAGAACGTCGGCATGCAGACGCTCGATCAGAATCTGCTGGACATGGTTCGCCGCAATGTCGTATCGAGTGCCGAAGCGCGTAACAAGGCAGCCAACAAGGATGCTTTCCCGGGCTGAGTTGCTGTCAAATAGAACATTCAAGGGGTAGGTATGGAACGCGATCAGGCAATGAAATTCATGCACGATCTTTTGCGCCTGATGTCGCAAAAAAAAGGATCGGACCTTTTCATCACTGCCGGCTTCCCGCCGGCGATCAAGATAGACGGCAAGATCACGCCGGTATCGAATCAGGTGCTGACTTCCTCGCACACCGCCGAACTCGCCCGTTCGATCATGAACGACCGGCAGGCCGCCGAGTTCGAGGCGACCAAGGAATGCAACTTCGCCATCTCGCCGGCCGGCATCGGCCGTTTCCGGGTCAATGCGCTGGTTCAGCAGGGCCGCGTCGGCGTCGTCTGCCGAACCATCAACATGACCATCCCGACGCTCGACGAACTGCAATTGCCACCGGTCCTCAAGGACCTGGCGATGACCAAGCGCGGCCTGATCATCTTCGTCGGCGGTACCGGTACCGGCAAGACGACCTCGCTGGCGGCACTGGTCGATTACCGCAATGAAAATACCTACGGCCACATCATCACGATCGAGGATCCGATCGAGTATGTGCACGAACACAAGAACTGCATCGTCACGCAGCGCGAAGTCGGTGTCGATACCGACGACTGGGGACCGGCGCTGAAGAACACGCTGCGTCAGGCGCCGGACGTCATCCTGATGGGCGAAATCCGCGACCGCGATACGATGGACTACGCCATCGCCTTCGCCGAAACCGGCCACCTGGCGCTGGCTACGCTGCACGCCAACAGTGCCAACCAGGCGATCGACCGGATCATCAACTTCTTCCCGGAAGAGCGCCGTCAGCAACTGCTGATGGACCTTTCGCTGAACCTGCGTGCCCTGGTGTCGCAGCGCCTGATCCCGAAAAAGGACGGCAAGGGCCGGATGGCGGCCATTGAAGTGATGCTCAACTCGCCGCTGATTTCCGACCTGATCTTCAAGGGCGAAGTCCATGAGATCAAGGAAATCATGAAGAAGTCCCGCGAACTCGGCATGCAGACTTTCGACCAGGCGCTGTTCGACCTCTACGAGGCGGGCAAGATCACCTATGAAGATGCGCTGCGCAATGCCGATTCGCTGAACGACCTGCGCCTGCAGATCAAGCTGCACGGCAAGGAATCCAAGGACCGTGACCTGAGCACCGGGATCGGTCACCTCGATATTGTTTGAGAGAGGTTCGTCATGAAAAACCTGCGCAGCCCGATCTTTGCCCTTTTCCTGATGCTCACCGCCGGGTTTGTCCAAGCCGGCGCGCTCGATGCCATTTCGACCGGCGATGCCAGCGCCGGCGTCAAGGAAGCGCTGGCCAAGGGCGCCGATTACGCGGTGGCGTCGCTCGGCAAGGACAACGGTTTTCTCGGCAACAGCAAGGTCAAGATTCCGTTACCCGGTTATCTGCAAAAAGCCGAGAAGGGCTTGCGCATGTTCGGCATGGGCAAGCAGGCCGACGAACTGGTCAATACCATGAACCACGCGGCGGAAAATGCCGTGGCCGAGGCCAAACCGATTCTCAGCGACTCGATCAAGAAGATGAGTGTGCAGGACGCTAAGGGCATCCTGACCGGCGGCGAGGACAGCGTGACGCAGTATTTCAAGCGGACCTCGAGCGAGCAACTGACTCGGAAATTCATGCCCATCGTCAAGACGGAGACCAAGAAGCTGCAACTGGCCGAGCAATACAACAGTTTTGCCGGCAAGGCGGCGAGCGCCGGCCTGATCGATCAGAAAGACGCCGATGTCGACAGCTATGTCACGCAGAAGGCGATGGATGGCCTCTTCCTGATCATTGCCGAAGAAGAGAAGAAGCTGCGGGCTAACCCGGTTGGGGCTGGCAGCGATCTGCTGAAAAAGGTGTTCGGCGCGCTCTGAGCTAAAGCCGCTGGCCGGGTTGGCCGTTGACAGGTACAGGAGCCCCGCCAATGACCCTGAACCGCCTCACCTCGACCACCCAGAGCCTTCAGCACGATGCGGTCGAGCGGCCGCGTCAGGCGTCGACCGACAGCCTGCGTCGGGTCGAAGCCGCCGAGGGTCTGGCCGGCGACCGTCAGCGCAGCCTGCAGCAGGAGATCGCCGAAGTCGCCCCGAATGCCGTCGGGCCCTTCAAGGGCAGCGAACGGATATTGCAGGACGCCCGGCAACTGGCTTCGCAGCTCACTTTGTTGAGCACCAATGCCAGCGGGTTGCTCAAGTTGCGGGCGCTCAGCCTGCCCCGCCGGCGGATTGACGATAAGGTCTGAGCCGGTCGGCTATCGGGTTAAAATTCACCCCCTTGCCCCCACGCCCCGTTCTGCGGGGTGTCGTTATTTATGTCCGGCCTCAATCCCCAGCAACGCGAAGCAATCCATTACCTCGACGGTCCACTATTGGTGTTGGCGGGGGCCGGCTCGGGCAAAACGCGGGTAATCACGCAGAAAATCGCCTATCTGGTGCAGGATTGTGGCTTTCAGCCGCGCAACGTGGCGGCCATTACCTTCACCAACAAGGCGGCGAAGGAAATGCAGGAGCGGATCGGCAAGATTCTCTCGAAACAGCAGGCCGACCAGTTGCAGATTTCGACCTTCCATTCGCTCGGCGTTCGCATCCTGCGCGAAGAAGCCAAGGCGCTCGGTTACAAGCCGCGTTTCTCGATTTTCGATTCGGCCGATTGCGCCGGCATCATCAGCGAGGTGGCCAAGACCGTCGACAAGGCAACCCTGCGTAATCTGCAGTCGATCATTTCCAACTGGAAGAATGCGCTGGTCAGCCCGGAAGCGGCGCGCCACCTGACCAGCAACGACCATGAAGTTCTGGCGGCCGAAGCCTACCTGTCCTACGAGGCGACGCTGAAGGCCTACCAGGCGGTGGACTTCGACGACCTGATCGGTTTGCCGGTCAAGCTGTTCAACGAACATCCGGAGATCGCCGAGAAGTGGCAGAACCGCCTGCGCTACCTGCTGGTCGACGAGTACCAGGACACCAATGCCTGCCAGTACCAGGTGCTCAAGCTGCTGACCGGCGTCCGCCAGCAATTCACCGCCGTCGGCGACGACGATCAGGCGATCTACGGCTGGCGCGGCGCCGATATCGAGAACCTGAAGAAGCTGCCGAACGAGTTTCCGGCCCTCAAGGTGATCAAGCTTGAGCAGAATTACCGGTCGACCGTGCGCATCCTGAAGGCCGCCAACAACGTCATCTCGCACAACGAGAAACTGTTCGACAAGAAACTCTGGTCCGAACTCGGCCACGGCGAGCAGATCACCGTCACCGCCTGTCGTGACAACGATGCCGAAGCCGAAGGCGTGGTCATGAAGTTGCAGGCCCACCGCTTCGAGAATCGTACCAAGTTCAAGGACTACGCCATCCTCTACCGCTCGAATCATCAGGCGCGCGGTTTCGAGGAATATCTGCGCGACCACCGCATTCCCTACCTGTTGTCCGGCGGCAAGTCCTTTTTCGACAAGGCGGAAATCAAGGACATCACCGCCTACCTGCGCCTGCTGACCAACGAGGACGACGATCCCGCTTTCATCCGCGCCGCCACGACGCCGAAGCGCGGCATCGGCGCGGCCACCCTGCAGGTGCTCGGAACCTATGCCGGCGAGCGACATATTTCGCTGTTCCATGCCGCTTTCGAAGAGGGCTTCGCGCAGCGCGTCCAGGCCCGGCAGATCGAGCCGCTGCTTGAATTCTGCCACTTCATCAACCGTATCCAGGAGCGCGCCGTTCGCGAACCGGCGCATCAGGTGCTGCCCGATCTGCTCAAGGCCATCGACTACGAGACCTATCTTTTCGATCTGGAAGAGGAGCGCACGGCACAAACGCGCTGGGGCAATGTCTGCGAATTTTCCAGCTGGCTGAACAAGAAGGGCGAACTGGATGGCAAGACGCTGATCGACCTGACGCAAAGCATTGCGTTGATCAACCTGCTCGACAAACAGAACGACGACGAGGTCGACGCCGTGCAGCTATCGACGCTGCATGCCGCCAAAGGGCTGGAGTACAAGCACGTTTTCCTGGTCGGTATCGAAGAAGGCATCCTGCCGCACCGCGAGTCGGTCGATCCGGCCAAGATCGAGGAAGAGCGCCGCCTCATGTACGTCGGCATCACCCGCGCCCAGCAATCGCTGTACATCAGCTATTGCGAACGGCGCAAGCAGGCCCGCGAGTTCGTGCCCTGCGAGCCGTCGCGCTTTATCGATGAAATGGGCAAGGAAGACATCCGGTTTGCCGGCGGCAAGCAGGATCTTCCGCCCGACAAGGCGACCGGCAACGCGCGGCTGGATGCGATGAAGGCGATGCTGGCCGGCAACAAGAGCTAACAACTCGGTCACCTGTCGTTACAAGTGGTCACTCTCCTGATGACATCGCGGCGCCCACGGCCCGCGTTATTCGGCACAAGGCAGCGCAATTTTGCGAAGCCGGACGAAAAACCGAATAAACCAATCAAGGAGCTTCAAAATGACCAAGCAACTTCTCGCTCTCGTTATCGCCGCCACCTTTGGCATCGCTCACGCTGCTGACGTCAAGCCGGCCGAGCCGGTTGCTGCCGAAAGTGCTGTCAAGGCAGAAGTGAATACCCCGGCCGCCAAGCTGGTCGCCAAGAAGGTCAAGAAAGCGAAGAAGGCCGTACCTGCAGCCGCACCGGAAGCCGCCAAGGCTGATAGCGCGCCAGTCGTCGAACCGGCCAAGAAGTAAGCTCGTCGAGCAAAATCGGTTCGGGTCTTCAACAAGCAGATCCAACCGGGGCGCCCATGAGGCGCCTTTTCTTCGTCCACGAAAAAGGGAGGCCGCAGCCTCCCTTTGTTTTGGGCCGTTCAAGCCGGCTTACTTGACCTTGCTCAGCACGTAATCGACGGCGCCCTTGACTTCGTCGTCGGACAGCGAGGGGGCACCGCCCTTGGCCGGCATGGCGTTCTTGCCGCCGAGCGCGCTCTTGTACAGCGCTTCCTTGCCTTGCGCGACGCGCGGCGCCCAGGCGGCCTTGTCGTCAATCTTCGGGGCACCGGCTGCGCCGGTATTGTGGCAGGCGCCACAGACGCTGTTGAAGACGGTCGGGCCATCTTTCGGTGCGCTGCCGGTGGCAGGCGCTTCGGCCTTGGCCAGTTCGAACTTGGCGACCGGCTGGATACGGACTTCCGCTGCGTCATTGCCGCCGGCTGCGTCGGCAGCGGACGTGGAGTGTTTGACGGTGAGCGGGTAAATGATGGCGATCAGGACGATGGCAACGATGATCGTTGCCCACATGATGCCAGTCGAGGAGTGCTTGTCGGCCATGCTGAATACCCTTGTGCGCAAAAATAAAAGTGCGCAATTATAACGGCTTGAGCTGGCGCTACGGGCAAAAAAAACCCCGCCAGCGGCGGGGTTGAAATTCTCGAAAGGGGGGATTTCGAGAGGAGGGGTTCAATTCACAATTGCAGTCTAGGCCTCCTCGGACAATGCGTCTGTCGTTCTTTCGTAGCCTTCTGTAACAGATTGTTGCGTTGCGGCATGAGGTCTGGCGCGCTGTTCCGGCCAGCCGCGTGGCCAGCAGCATCGACCGTCGCGACTTGACAGGCGGCCGGCGCAGCAGGCTGCTTCATTTCACACCGCTGGGTGAAATGTTTCGGTGGATTGTTGCGCGGCAGCAAACGGCGCTGCGTATGGACAGCAGCGGCGGCCGGCGGGCTACCGGCGCGGCTCGCCCGGGCGAGCCGCTACGTTACAGATCAGTGCTCGATGTTGCAGATCACGACGGCGCTGGTCGGGATCTGGTAATCGGCTGCCAGCTGGGTTTTGGCCATGTCTTCAACGGCCTGGCCGGCCATCGTGACGAAGCGGCGTGCCCCGGTGAAATCCTGCGGAATGCCGGCGCGATCCTGGGTGATGCGGTAGTGAACTTTGACGTTCATTGCTGTTAACCTTTTATGTCTGTTTTTTGATCCTGCCCGGGCAGTTTAGGCAGGATTTTGTGCAGCGCAATAAGTGGTTTCCACAGGTTGGGCATTGAGAAACCGGCCGCGCAACCCCGGACGACAGCCACGTTCAGTCAGCCGTGCCGGGCCTTTCGAAGCGCCCGAGTTCGGCGCGGGTGTTGATGTTTTCGAAAGCTGCGGCTTCGTCGTCGAAGGCGACTTCGACGACTTTCAGCGGGGCATACCAGTCGGCCATCTTGCGTTGGCCGCTGGCCAGGTAGTCGGTCAAATTCGGCAACAGGCTGCGCCGGCACAGGCAGAACACCGGATGCGGCTGGTCGAAGGTGCGGGCGACGGCGAGGTCGGCCCCGGCGGCGGTGAATGCGGCCCAAAGGCGGGAAATCAGGTCGGCTGGCAGGAAGGGCGAATCGCAGGGGGCGGTGGCGATCAGCGGATGGGTCGCCGCAGTCAGTGCGGCATGCAGGCCGGCCAGCGGGCCGGCGAAATCGGGAATGGCATCGGCTATGACGCGGTGGCCGAATTCGGCGTAGCGCCCGGCATTCTGATTGGCATTGATCAGCAGTTCATCGACCTGCGGCGCCAGACGTTCGACGACGTGCGCGACCAGCGGCCGGCCGTTGAGCAATTGCAGGCCCTTGTCGACGCCACCCATGCGCCGGCCGAGGCCGCCGGCCAGGATGACGCCGGTGATCGGCGGGCGCCGCATCAGAAGACCAGCGTCCGCCACGCCGGATCGAGCGCGCGGCCGACAAAGGCGGTGGCACCGGCGGCACCGGCCGGCGGAATCAGGGTTTCGCCGGCGCCGACCCAGGCGGCGCGGGCCATGCCGCAGGCGAGCAGGCGGACGTCTTCGGAGACCACTTCGCGGAGAAAGTCGCCGATGGCTTTTTCCCGGCTCGGCGTGGCATACGCGGCGTCGGCGACACCTTCGACCAGCCAGCGCACGGCCGGGCCGGCGAAGTGGATTTCGACTTCGGCGTCGAGCGCTCGCGCCGCCAGCGCGTGAATCAGCGGCGTCACCAGCAGTTCCGGGTGCTCAGGTGTGGCGGCCCAGATCAGCAAGGCCAGCTTGTCAGTCAAAAGTGGCCTCCGGTTCGATCTTCAAAATGTGCTGACGGTAGGCTGCGGCATCGACCAGCGTCGGTTTTTCCGCGACCCAGCGGGTCGGCCGGGTACGGGCCAGCCAGCCGGCGCCGTAAGGTTCGGCGTTGACCAGTTTCGGCCGTTCCTCGGCGGCCTCGTTGCCTTCGAGCAGGACGAAGGAAATCGGGGCGTGGAGCGCCTGTACCGTCTTGCGGGATTCAACCGTGCCCATGCCGCGTCCGCAATCGACCTCGGCGCCTTGCGGCTTGCTGGTGAAGGCGATGATTTCGCCGGCCAGGAAGAGGCCGAAAGCGGTGGCGCCGATCAGCACTGCGCCGTCCGCCGTTTCCTGCACCCACATGTCGTAGCGGGGGCAGTACAGGCGGTCGTCGGGAATGGAGCCGGAGAAGGGTTGATGGGCCATTTAGGGCAAGAAAGGTGGCGGAAGAGAGCAGGAGTCGAACCTACCAAGGCTTGTCTGACAAGCCCTACCGGTTTTGAAGACCGGTCGCCCCACCGGGGAACGATCTCTTCCGTTGTTCATGAACCGAATTGCTCCGGCGAGCCGCGCAGAACGTGGGTGTCGCGCGCGCGGCGAGTGTAGCCGATGCGATCGAAGAATTCGAGGATATGGATGGCGACCTTGCGCCCGCCGCCGATCTGGTCGCGCAAGCTTGCCGCCCGGGCGCAGCCGTCGCTGGCGTTGAGTGCGGCCACCCGATGCGCCAGGTCGGCGACCGCTTCGGCCGTGAAGTAATGATCGTGCGCGACCGGCCATGCCGCGCCGTAGCGGGCGATGCGCTTGAACAGCGCACGCACGGTGTCTTCGGCGATGCCGGTGGCCCGGGCCACATCGCGGACGCGCGGCGGGTTGTACGGTTCGGCATCGAGCAGCGGCTTCAGGGTCAGCCACAGATCGCGGTCGCTACTGGCCAACTGGACGCGGTGTTCCGGCAGGTGCAGCCAGGCGTTGCTCTGGGCGATGCGGCCGTCGGCCAGCGGGGCGGCGAGCAGTGCGTCGAAGGCGGGGCGGGGCAGCGTCGGCAGGGTCAGGCGGCGCAGGCGGTCGCGCTCGACGCCGGGCAGATCGGGGGCGCGTTCGTGCTCGGCGGCCAGCGCGGCGAGCAGACGGGCTTGCAGTTCCTGCCAGCGGCTGGTGGCAAAGGCGGTGGTGCCGACCAGTTTGAGCTTCTGGCGGGTGCAAAGTCCGGCCAGCGTCGCGGCATCGAGATTGCGGTTCAGCGCATGGGCGGTCAGGTCGACGCCGGCCGGCTGCTGTTCGGCCGCCTCGCGCAGCGCCGTCGCCGGGTCGTCGGCGGCCAGCGCAGCAAGCATGGCCAGGCGTTCCGGGCTGCGCTTCTTGCGGTTGGGCGGGAAAATGTCGAGCACGCGGCCACCGCCGATGGTGTGGCGGGCCGAGGCATCGCGCAGGATGAAGCGGTCGCCGGCCAGCGTGCCGATTTCGCGGTCGACGGTGATTTGCGCCCAGTTTTCCGTGCCGGGCGGAATTTCGTCGGCGCCGAGCAGCGCGACGCGGGCCGGCACGTCTTCGGCGCCGAGGTGCAGATGCACCGGCGTCCAGTGCTTGAGCGGCGGCTGGCCGGCGAGCACCCGGAGCCTGGCATCGAAGCGCTTGATCGGGGCGTGCAGCGCCGGGGCGACGACCCACATGCCGCGCTCAACGTCGGCCTTGTCGACACCGGCCAGCGCCAGGGCGATCCGTTGTCCGGCGTGGCCGGACTCGGCGGGGCTGTCCTGAACGCGCAGGCTGCGCACGCGGACCGGGATTTGGGGCGGCGAGAGCAGCAACTGGTCGCCGACCTTGACGGCGCCGGCGAAGGCCGTGCCGGTGACGACGGTACCGGCACCGGAGAGCGTGAAGCAGCGGTCGATGGCCAGCCGGAAGCCGCCAGCCAGTTGGCGTTCGCCCTGGTCGGCGGTGGCCGCTTCGAGATAGGCGCGCAGTTCGGCGATGCCGGTGCCTTGCGCGGCGGCGACCGGAAAGATCGGCGCGTCGGCTAGTACCGTGCCGGCCAGCAAGGCGGCGATTTCGCCTTGCGCGGCGTTCTGCCGGTCGACGCTGACCCGGTCGATCTTGGTCAGCGCCACTGCGCCGCGCTTGATGCCGAGCAGTTCGATGATTTCCAGATGCTCGCGGGTCTGCGGCATCGGGCCGTCGTCGGCGGCAATCACCAGCAGCGCGAAATCGATGCCGGTGGCGCCGGCCAGCATGTTGTGGATCAGTTTTTCGTGGCCGGGTACATCGATGAAGCCGAGCGTCGGCGTGTAGGCATAACCGAGATCAACGGTGATGCCGCGCGCCTTCTCTTCCTTCAGGCGGTCGCAGTCGACGCCGGTGAGTGCCTTCACCAGCGTCGTCTTGCCGTGGTCGATATGTCCGGCCGTGCCGATGATCATCCAAACATGTCCTCATACATGCGCCCGGCCCAGGCGAAGTCCTCGGTCACCAGGTCGTCGCGGCGCAGATTGTCGTCATCCTGATCCTGGATGATGATGCCCTTGTCGTTCACATGGTACTGGAAGCGCACCGCGACATCCTCGCGCGGCTTGGTGTTGACCATCATGAAGCAGAGGTTGTCGGGCAGCGCGTATTTCGGTTCGCGGCCCTTGACCCGCTCGGCGATGTACTTGGCGACGATCCTGCCTTGGTAGTTGGCGACGTGGCCGGCCTTCGGATAGAACAGGAACTGCGGCGAGACCATGCCGACTGAGTCGCCGATCACGTACACGTCCGGATCGTCCTTCATGTTCAGGAAGAAGGGATCGACGCCGGCCCAGCCGGTCGGCTTGCCTTCGGCGTTCTTGCCGATGACGCCAGCCTTCCAGGCCATGTCGCCGGCCTGGTGCGGGGCCATCAGGATGCTATGGTCGAAGTTGAAATCGCCGACCGCCGTCTTGATCTTCTTGTTGAACGGATCGACCTCCTTGATTACCGCCTTCGGCACGTAGGTGATCTGGTCCTTGTAGAGGTTCTCGAAGGCTTCGGTGAAGCCGCCGGTGATCGGCCGCGGGCTGTCCTTCGGATCGAGGATGGTGATGTGGCCCTTGATCTTGCGTTCCTTGAACAGGCCGGCGATCAGACAGGCGCGCTCGTAAGGCGACGGCGGACAGCGGTGCGGCGGGGGCGGCAGGGTCATCACCAGTTCGCCGCCGGTGAAGTTCTGGATGCTCTGCTTCAACTGGAAATGCTCGGCACTCGGGATGTAGGCGGCCGGGAAATGGGCGCGGGTGTATTCGGCCGCCTTGCGGTCGTTGCCGAACCAGGTCTCGTAGTTGTAGCGGATGCCGGCGCCGACGATCAGGTAGTCGTAGTCGATCCAGCCCTGGGCGGTGATGACGCGCTTTTTGTCGCGCTCGAAGGCGGTGACTTCGGTCTGGATGAACTTGTAGTCGTATTTCTGGGCGACTTTCAGGTAGCTGAAAGTCAGGAACTGGGCGTCGACGACATCGACCAGCCACTTGTTGCTCATCGGGCAGGAGAAGAACACCGGGTTGCGTTCGAGAACGACGACGTCGAGCGTCGGGTCGAGCTTCTTCAGGTGCTTGGCGGCGCTGATGCCGCCCCAGCCGCCGCCGCAGACGACGACGCGCTTGCCGCTGGCTTTCGGCAGCAAGGGGTCGGACTGCATGGTGATCAGGAAGGGCAGCGGGCTGGTCGGTTGGGCGAGGGCGGCGGTGGCCCCAAGGGCCGTACCGGCGGCCAGGAATTGTCGGCGGTTGAAAGTCATCGGTTCTTCTCCATTCGATAAACCACCCGGACACGGAGATGCCCGGATTTACAGGTGCACCCTGGCGGGCGCCGAAGAAAACAGCAGGCGGTACGCAGACCGCCCGGCGAGGCTGTTTTCAAAACTTCAATTCTGGCAGTTGAGCGACGAAGCGCGCTTCGTCCCCGGCTTCCAGGCAGCGCAGGTCGAGGTGGTAGGCATCGTCGCGGATGTAGCCGATGACCGGCACCGGCAGGCCGCGGAAGGCGGCTTCGATGCCCAACAGTGCTTTTCCCGGCTTTTTCGCCGTGGGCCGGCAGACCAGCGCGACCGACGGCAGGCGCTCGACCGGCAAGGCGCCGCTGCCGATCTGGCTGCTGCACGGCGCCACCGCAACGCTGGCGAGGGGGCCGAGCGCGGCTTGCACGGCTGGCTGCAGACGTTCGCCGAGGGCGGCGATCTCGGCCAGCGGCCGGGTCAGCAGGCGCAGCGTCGGCAGGCGCTCGGCCAGGCGGTCCGGGTCGCGGTACAGGCGCAGCGTCGCCTCGAGGGCGGCCAGCGTCGTCTTGCCGACGCGCAGGGCGCGCTTCAGCGGGTTCTTCTTGATCCTGGCGATCAGCTCCTTGCGGCCGACGATCAGCCCGGCCTGCGGGCCGCCGAGCAGCTTGTCGCCGGAGAAGGTGACGAGGTCGGCGCCGGCGGCCAGCGCCTGTTGCGGCGTCGGTTCGGCCGGCAGGCCGTGGGCGGCGAAATCGCACAGCGTGCCGCTGCCCAGGTCGATGATGAAGGGCAGGCCGGCGGCGTGGGCGATGGCGGCGATTTCCCTCTCGTCGACCGCGGCGGTGAAGCCGGTGACGGCGTAATTGCTGGTATGCACCTTCATCAGCAGCGCTGTCTTCGGGCCGATCGCTTCCTGGAAGTCTTTGGCGTGGGTGCGGTTGGTGGTGCCGATCTCGTGCAGCTTGACCTGGGCCCGGCGCATCACGTCGGGAATGCGGAAGGCGCCGCCGATTTCGACCAGTTCGCCGCGCGAGACGACGGCCTCCTTGCCCTGGGCCAGCGCATTGAGCGTCAGCAGCACGGCGGCGGCGTTGTTGTTGACGATGGTCGCGGCGATGTCCGGCGAACCGCCGGCGATTAGTTCGGCGAGCAGGCCGGAAACCAAGTCGTCGCGGTCGCCGCGGCCGCCGGAGGCGAGGTCGTATTCCAGCGCGCAGGGCGAACGGGCCGCTGCGACCATCGCGGCGATGGCTTCCTCGGCCAGCTGGGCGCGGCCGAGATTGGTGTGCAAGACCGTGCCGGTCAGATTGAACACCGGACGCAGCCTGGCCCGCCCGGCCTCGTCGGCGCGGCGGCCGATGGCGGCGAGCAGCGCGGCCTCGCCGGGCAGCGCCAGGCCGTGTTTCAGGCCCTCGCGGGCGGCCGCCAGCTCTGCCCGGACACAGCCGGTGACCAGCTGGCGGCCGTGCCTATCGATCAGTTCGGGGAGCTGTTGCAGAACGCGGTCGACCGCGGGAAGACGTTTGTTTTCGTTCATGGCTTTCACCCGCACCGGGCAGAAAGGTTAATCAAATGATCTAGCTGCCATACGCGCCGACCAGCAACAGATTGGGGCCGCTGCGGCCATAGCCGGCCTCGTCAACCAGCATGTCGAGAGCCAGCGTGGCGAGGTCGTCGGCGACCGGATCGACCTGCGGGTCTTTTTCCTGATAGACGATCTTCAGGTAGCTCTTGCAGGCATCGCAGGTTTCGGCGCGGACGGCGCCCTTGCTGCCTTCGAGCTCAAGCAGGGCGACGCCCTGGTCGGTCGCGCAGGTCGTGCAGGTGGCGCGGGCGACGTTCCATTCGGTGTTGCACAGCGAACAGTGCAGGTAGCGCAGATTGTTGATCGTGGCGCCCAGGCGGACGACGCTGGCGACCGGCAGGCTGCCGCAGCACGGGCAGACGCCATGGGCGTCGAGCGGCTGCAGCTGGTGGGCGTCGAGCTGGCTGGCCAGCCCGGTGAAGACGATTTGCAGCGCGGCGCCGATGAAAGGCAACAGGGCCGCCTGCTCGGCATCGGGTTCGCCGCCCAGCACGATGTCGGCCAGCCGCTCGAGCTCGCCATCGGAGATGGTGAACAGCACCTTCAACGCGCCTTTGGCGGCTTCCGGCGCATCGCTATCGAGGCGCAGGATCAGTTGCTGCAGCGCGAAGCGCCAAGCTACCGGGCGGCTCAGCGAGGACGCATTGAGCGGCGGCATGCGATGGGTGCGCGCTTGTTCGAGGCTGGCGGCGTCGGGTAACGGCAAGGCCGGCAGGCCCTTGAGGATTTCATGCTGGGCGCGGCTCAGCCGGCCGAGGAAGGCCAGCCATTCGCCCAGGCTGTGTCCGGCGGCCAGCGCCGCAAAACGCTCGGCGCGCTCGGCGAAGAGCGTCGCGGGAACCGGCAGCAGATAGGGGGCAGCCTCGTCGACTGGCGGATGGAAATCGATTGCTTGGGTCGGCATTTTTGGTCGCTGGTCGTTAGTTGCTGGTTATTGGTATTGCGGTCCACACTGCATTGCGGCAAAAAAATGGGGGATGCGGCAGATTAACCGCAGAGCCCCCGAACGCAAGGTACAACTGAAACCTACTTGCCGGTCACCTGACGGTACCAGCCACGATGATGCTGCTTGGCCCAGCCGCGGGTCACCGTGCCGTACCACATGGCGCGGATGGTGCCCTTGACCCAGATGGCGGCATAGACGTGCACCATGATCAGGCCGATCATCACCGCCGCCGAGGCGGCATGGACCACGGCGCCGATCCGGACGAGCGTGATGTCGAAGCCGAACCAGGCGCGCCAGATGAAAATGCCCGATACCGTCATCAGCAGCATGCACACGGCGAGGGCCCAGAACATCACCTTCTGGCCGCCGTTGTACTTGCCCTGTTCCGGCATGTTGTGGTCGTCGCCGTCCACCATCTGCTTCGCCTTCGCCAACCATTCCTTGTCCGCCGGCGTCATCTTGTTCAGATGCTTGAAGCGGAAAAAGATGATCAGGAAGGCGATCGCCATCAACGCCCCGATGTAGGGGTGGATGATGCGGGCCCAGACCGGGCCGCCGAACAGTTGGGTGAGCGGGAAGAAGGCCGGATGGAAGAAGGCCAGACCGGAGAGCGCGAGCAGGATGAAGCTGATGCCGACGATCCAGTGATTGGCCCGTTCCGAGGCCTCGTAACGTTTCAGGTCTTTCGGATCGCGGATCATTGGGCATCCTCCTTTTCGATCTCGTCCTCGATCTCTTTCGAGACCTCGTTCGGACCCTTGGTCACGTAATGGAACAGGCTGCCCAGCGCGACACCGGCCAGGGCCAGCGTCGCCAGCGGCTTGGCAAAGCCCTTCCACAGGCCGACCAGCGGGCTGATCGACGGGTTGGTTGGCAGGCCGGCGTACAGCCCCGGCTGGTCGGCATGGTGCAGCACGTACATGACGTGCGTGCCGCCGACGCCTTCCGGATCGTACAGGCCGGCCTTGTCGAAACCGCGTTCCTTGAGGTCGGCGATCCGCGTCTCGGCGAAGTCCTTCATATCCTCCTTGGTGCCGAACTGGATCGCTCCGGTCGGGCAGGCCTTGGCGCAGGCCGGGGCCTGGTTCACCGCAATCCGGTCGGAACACAGCGAGCACTTGTAGGCCTTGCTGTCCTTCTCGGAAATCCGGGGGACGTTGAACGGACAACCGGTCACGCAGTAGCCGCAGCCGATGCAGTTTTCCTGATGGAAATCGACAATGCCGTTGCTGTACTGAATGATCGCGCCGGGTGACGGGCAGGCCTTCAGGCAACCCGGGTCGGAACAGTGCATGCAGCCATCCTTGCGGATCAGCCATTCCAGCGTGTTGTTCTGTTCCACTTCCGAGAAGCGCATGACGGTCCACGATTCCGCCCCAAGATCGGTCGGATTGTCGTGTACGCCGACGTTGTGGCCGATTTCCGGCCGCAGGTCGTTCCATTCCATGCACGCCGACTGGCAGGCCTTGCAGCCGATGCAGGTCGATACGTCGATCAACTTGGCGATCTCGACCGTCTGCCGGGCCTGGGTGGACGGCGTGGTGGTCGCGGAGCGCTGTTTGATGTCTAGCGATTGCAGTGCCATAACAGTTCTCCCTTAGATCTTCTCGATGTTGACGAGAAAGGACTTGAACTCCGGCGTCTGCGAGTTCGCATCACCGACGAACGGCGTCAGCGTGTTGGACAGGAAGCCCATCCGCGCCACGCCCTTGAAGCCCCAGTGAATGGGAATGCCGACGTGATGCACGCGCTGACCGTTCACATCCAGCCCCTTGATCCGCTTGGTGACCACCGCCACGGCTTTGATGAAGCCCCGGTTGGAGCGCACCTTGACCTTGTCGCCACTGGCGATGCCCTTTTCCTTGGCCAGTTCCTCGCCGATTTCGACGAACTGTTCCGGCTGCAGGACCGCATTGATCTTGCAGTGCTTGGTCCAGTAGTGGAAATGCTCGGTCAGGCGGTAGGTCGTCGCGGCATACGGGAAGTCCTTGGCATTGCCGAACACTTCCATATCACCCTTGAACACCCGGGCGGCCGGATTGCTGATGGCCTTGGGGTTGCTGTTCATCGGGTTGGTGCCGATCGGCGTTTCAAACGGCTCGTAATGCTCGGGGAACGGCCCTTCGGCCATCTTGTCGACGGCGAAGAAGCGGGCGATGCCCTCCGGGTTCATGATGAACGGTCCCATACCATCGGCCGGATTGGAGTCCCCTTTGAAGTCGGGAATGTCCGAACCGGTCCACGCCGTACCGTTCCACCAGATCTGCTTTTTCTTCGGATTGAACGGCTTGCCGCTCGGATCAGCCGAGGCCCGGTTGTAGAGGATGCGGCGATTGACCGGCCAGGCCCAGGCCCAGTTCAGGGTCTGACCATTGCCCCACGGATCGCTGTTGTCACGGCGCGCCATGTTGTTGCCGGCCTGCGTCCACGCCCCGCTGAAAATCCAGCAGCCGCTGGTCGTCGTGCCGTCGTCGCGCAACTGGGCAAAACTGTCCAGTTGTTCGCCGGCCTTGCGCAGCAGCTTGCTCGGGTCTTTCGGATCGTAGAGGTCGACCAGCGCCTTGCCGTTGTACTCCTTGGCGACTTCTTCCGCTGAAGGCTCGTGCGGATCCTTGTAGCCCCAGGTCAGGTTGAGGATGGCATCCGGATAGGCGCCGCCCTTTTCCTTGTACATGGCCTTGAGCTTCATGAAGATGCCGGCCATGATCGCCGGGTCGGTCTTGGCTTCGCCGGGTGGCTCGGCACCCTTCCAGTGCCATTGCAGCAGGCGACTGGAGCTGACCAATGAACCATCTTCTTCGGCAAAGCACGACGACGGCAGACGGAACACCGTGGTCTGGATCTGGCTCGGATCGACGTCGTTGTACTCGCCGTAATTCTTCCAGAACTCGGAAGTCTCGGTGGCCAGCGGATCGATGATGACCATGTACTTGAGCTTGGCCATCGCCACACCCAGCTTGGCCTTGTTCGGGAACGAGGCGAGCGGATTGAAGCCCTGGCAGAAGTAGCCGGTCATCTTGCCCTGGTACATGTCGTCCATCACCATCAGCACGTCATGTATCTTGTCCAGCTTGGGCAGCATGTCGAAGCCCCAGTTGTTTTCCTTGGTCGCGGCGTCGCCGAACCAGGCTTTCATCAGGCTGACGTGGAACTTCTCGTAGTTCTGCAAGTACGACATCTGGTTCGGACGCAGCGGCTTGGGTGCCCGCTTGGCGATGTACTCGGCATAGTCCGTTTCCTTCTCGCCGGGCAGGGTCATGTAACCCGGCAGCAAGTTGGACATCAGGCCAAGATCGGTCAGGCCCTGGATGTTCGAGTGACCGCGTAGCGCGTTCATGCCGCCGCCGGCCATGCCGATATTGCCGAGCAGCAACTGCACCATGGCCCCGGTGCGGATCATCTGCGAACCCTGCGAGTGCTGGGTCCAGCCCAGCGCGTACAGGATGGTCATGGTCCGCTCGCCACCGGCGGTCGAGGCCATTATTTCGGCCACCTTGAGGAAGGCGTCCTTTGGCGTGCCGCAGATCTTTTCCACCATCTCCGGCGTATAGCGGCTGTAGTGCTGCTTCATCAGCTGAAAGACGCAACGCGGATCCTGCAGCGTCGGATCGGTCTTGACGTAGCCGTCCTCGCCCTTCTGGTAGGACCAGCTGGCTTTGTCGTAATTGCGCTTTTCGGCGTTGTAGCCGGAGAATAGGCCGTTATCGAAGGCGTAGTCGCCATTCACCAGGAAGGTGAAGTCGGTGTAGGCCTTGACGTATTCGTGATGAATCTTGTCGTTGGTCAACAGGTAATTGATGACGCCGCCGAGGAAGGCGATGTCGGTGCCGGTACGGATGGGCGCGTAGAAATCGGCGACCGAGGCCGAGCGCGTGAAACGCGGGTCGACGACGAGGAGTTTCGCCTTGTTCTGCTTCTTCGCTTCAATAACCCACTTGAATCCTACCGGGTGTGCTTCTGCGGCGTTACCACCCATCACCAGCACGACATCGGCGTTCTTGATGTCGACCCAGTGGTTGGTCATTGCGCCACGGCCAAATGTCGGAGCCAGACTGGCTACCGTCGGACCGTGTCAAACACGCGCCTGGTTGTCGAAGGCGATCATCCCGGTCGATCGAACGACCTTGTGGGTGATGTATCCGGATTCGTTGCTGGAGGCCGAGGCGGCGAGAAAACCGGTGCTCAGCCAGCGATTGACGGTGACGCCGTCGGCATTCTTGGCGATGAAGTTGGCGTCGCGGTCTTCCTTCATCAGGGTCGCGATGCGGGTAAAGGCTTCATCCCAGGAGATGCGCTTCCATTCATTGCTGCCGGCTTCGCGCACTTCCGGGTGCTTGAGGCGGTTCGGGCTATGGACGAAATCGAGCAGGCCGGCGCCCTTCGGGCAGAGCGAGCCGCGATTGACCGGATTGTCCGGGTCGCCTTCGATATGGATGATTTCCTGATGGACGTTTTTCGACTTGTCGCCAATCGAATACATCAGGACGCCGCAGGCCACCGAGCAATACGGGCAGGTATTGCGCGTTTCGATGGCGCGGGCGAGCTTGAAGGTGCGTACTTCCGCGAGGGCTGCGGTCGGTGAGAATCCCATCAGTGCGATGGACGACCCCCCTAGCCCGGCGGAGCAGACCCTGAAGAACTGCCGCCTATTCATGTTCATTGTGTTTTCCTCCTGATTGCGACGCCATGTCGCAAGGGAAGAATACCGCAACGACCATGCCACAGAGCGTAAGTCATTGAGCAATTGGCAATCGCCCTCTGGTGCAGGGCAATTGCCATGGGACATTTTGTCTCGCTCCGGGTTTTGCCGGACAAAATGTCCCGCTTGGTGGCCTAGAAAGTAATCACCTTGTCGGCCGCCAGCGTCGCATCGGCCAGCTCGACCAGCGTGCCGATGGCGGTGCCGGCAATCAGCGGCAGCTCGCCGAGGCCGCGGGCCAGGGCGCAGGTCCGGCAGAGGCGGATCTCGACGCCCTGGGCGACCAGCTGCTCGACCATGCCTTGCAGGCCGTTGCCGGCGCCGTCGATCTGATTGGGTAGGCCGAGCACCGTGGCGTCGGACATCAGGAAAATACGGACGGCCGGCTTCGCGTCGTTGCCGGCCAGCGCGGTAGCCAGGCGCAGGGCGGACAGGCAGCGCTCGCTGCCATACGGGGCGGCGTGGATGATGATCAGGATGTTCTGCATGGGAAGGTCTCCGGGTTAATGCATGCGTTGGCGCAGCCAGGCGCTGGCCTGGTCGACGGCGATCGACAATGCCAGCATGGCGATGATCACGGTCGACGCCTGGGCATGGTGAAAAAGCGACAGCTCGAAATATAGCAGTTGGCCGAGGCCGCCGGCTCCGACAAAACCGAGGATGGCCGCCATGCGGATGTTCATCTCCCAGCGGTACAGCGTATAGGCGATCAATTGCGGCGCGGCGCCGGGCAGCGTGCCGTAGAGGAAAGCCAGGCCGCCCGGCGCGCCGGCCAGCCGGAGCGCGTTGCCGGGGGTGGCGGGGGCGTTGGCGAGGGCTTCGGCATAGAGCCGGCCGAGCACCCCGGTGGTGTGCAGGGCCAGCGCCAGGGCGCCGGCGAACGGGCCGAGGCCGACAGCCAGCGCGGTGATCGTCGCCCAGACCAGTTCCGGCACCGAGCGCAGCGTATTGAGCAGGAAACTGAACGGCGCCCGCCATTTCGGCAGGGCCAGCAACAGGCCGGCCAGTGCCGCGAGCAGTGTGCCGACCACCGAGATGGCCAAGGTTTCCCAGATGCCGCGCCCGACCTTGGTCAGCCACCCGGCGGACAGGTCGGGCGGGAAGAATTCGCCGACGAAGGCGCCGATGCTGTCGGCCGCTTCCCCGGTGAACAACGCGGCGAAGCCGATATCGAGCAGGCCGAAGCTGGCGATGATCGCCGCCATCAGCCCGAGCAGCAGGCCGCTGCTGCGCCAGCCGAAGGGCGACGGCCGGGCGGCCGGCGAGGTGTCGAGGGCCCGGCGCAGCCAGCCGGACATGCCGTCGGCGGCGAACACCAGGAGCATGAAAGTGAGCAGGATGGAGGCCGCTTCGCCGCCGTTCAGCATCTTCATCGCCTGGTCCATCAACTGGCCGAGACCGCCGGCGCCGACGAAGCCCATCACCACCGAGGCCCGGATGGCGCATTCCCAGCGGTACACGGTGTATGAGGCGAGTTCCTTTGAGGCCTGCGGAAGCAGGCCGTAGAGGATGGCCAGCGGCCGGCTCGCGCCGTTGTGGCGGAGGGCCAGGGCCGGTGCGGCATCAGCCGATTCGAGAATTTCGGCATAGACCTTGGCCAGCATGCCGCCGTAGGTCAGGCCGAGGGCCAGTACGCCGGCCGCCGGGCCGAGGCCGAAGACGCGGACGAAAAGCAGCGCCCAGACCAGTTCCGGGATGCCGCGCAAGATGGTCAGCAGACCGCGGGTCAGCGGGTTCAGGGTCGGCCGCTCGCGGCCGGCGGCGCTCGCCAGATAGGCCAGCGGGACCGCGATGGCCCAGGCCAACGCCATGCCGGCCGTGGCGATGGCCAGCGTTTCCAGCGTCGCCCGGCCGAGATGGCCGAGGAACTCGGCGCCGGTCTCCGGCGGCAGGAAGCCGGCCAGGAAGTGGCCGATGACTTTCAGGTTGGCGGGGTCGAACAGCGCGCCGGGTTTGACTTCGGCGCTGTGGAACAGCGGCCAGAGAACGAGCAGCGCGACGATGGCGCCGGTCAGGCGACTACCGACGGCCGGGTCGCGGTCAGCGCGATTCAGCAGCATGCCGCCCGGTTCGCCGCGTCGCTGGCGGTCGTTTGCAAAAGGAAATGCGGTTCGTGCGCCTGGACCGGCAGTTCTTCGCCCTCGCTGGCGTACAGCTCGTGCAGCAAGGGCACCGTCACTTCGCCGGCCGGCAGGTCGAAGGCGATTCCCCCGGTCTTGATACCGACGATGCGCGAAAAGTTGCCGACGGCCAGGTCGACCGCATGCAGGCTGGCCACCAGCGTCGCGCCGCGCGCCGTGGCTTCTGCTATCAGCAGGCGGATGGTGGCCAGGGCGAGGGCCGGATCGAGCGCCGAAACCGGCTCGTCGGCCAGGATCAGATCGGCTTGCTGGTAGAGCACGCGGGCGATGCCGACGCGCTGCAACTGGCCGCCGGACAGCTGGTCGCAGCGGGCGAACAGCTTGTCGGCCAGATCGACGCGACCGAGCGCGGCCCGGGCACCGGCCACATCGAGCGGGTAAAGCAGCGATGCCAGCGCTTTCCAGGCTGGCCATTGGCCGAGCTTGCCGGCCAGCACGGCGGTGACGACGCGTTGCCGGGCCGGGATCGGCGGTGCCTGATGGACGGTGCCGATGCGCCGGCGCAGTGCCTTGCCCGGCGTGGTCGCCCCGGCCTCGAGCCGCGTACCGAGCACCCGCGCCTGGCCCGTGGTCGGCGCCAGCGCCGTGCCGAGTACGGAAATCAGCGAAGTCTTGCCGGCGCCGGACGGGCCGATCAGGGCGATATGTTCGCCCTGATCGGCCTTGAGCGTAATTCCGGCCAGCGCCGTGAAGCCGTTGGCGTGGGTCAGCCCGACGCCGTCGAGCGCCAGGCTCACTTCAGCAGGCCGGCCGCCTGGGCTGCCTTTTCGATGCCGTCGTAGTTTTCCTTGCGGGTCGGGATGAACTTCGCGGCGCGTTGCAGGCCGAGGATTTCCTTGTGTTCCGGATTGGCCGGGTCGAGCTTGAGGAAGGCGTCGGTCAGCTTCTTGATCAGTGCCGGGTCGAGATCGCCGCGCACCGTCCAGTTGTAGTCGAAATAGGGCGGCGTGGTGGCGAAGACGCGGACCTTGTCGGTATCGACTTTCTTCTGTTCGACCAGCTTGTCCCAGACCGAGGCGTTCAACACACCGGCTTCGGCCTTGCCGGCCGCGACGAAGGCGACGGTGGCGTCATGGGCGCCGGAGAAGGCGACGTTCTTGAAGTCCTTTTCCGGATTCAGGCCGGCCTGCAGCAGGAAGAAGCGCGGCATCAGGCTGCCCGAGGTCGAGGACGGGGCGCCGAAGGCGAAGGTCTTGCCTTTCAGGTCGGCGAGTGTCTTGATCGCCGGATCGGCGGTGATGAACTTGGAAGTGAATTTTGCATCTTCCTCGCGCTGGACGATAGGGATGGCCGTGCCGTTGGTGCGGATCCTGGCCTGCACGAAGGTGAAGCCGCCGAGCCAGGCGAGATCGATCTTCTTGGTGGCCAGCGATTCGACGACGGCGGCGTAGTCGGAAACCGGGGTGAACACGACTTTCATGCCGGTCTGCGCTTCGAGATATTTGCCGAGCGGCGCGAACTTGCGTTGCAGTTCGGTCGGCGCCTCATCGGGGATGGCCGAAACGCGCAGGACGGCGTCGGCCGCGCCGGCCGAGGTTGCGGCAAAGGCGCAGGCCAGCGCCCCCTTGAGCGCCAGGCGGCGCACGGTGGACAGGGTCATATAAAGCTCCGATTTCTACAGCAACCGCCACCGTGCGGATGTCACGGCAGCTTACCAAGCGCCGAAGCGCCACCTTTTCGCTGCGGTACACAGACCGCGTGCGGCATTATAGCCACCCGCCCGGCCAGTGTTATCCTGCCCGAGCCATGCGTGGTGCGCGCTCCGGCCCATGCCGGCCAGCCCTTGCGTATTGCCTTCAAACCTTGATTCCCCCGGAAATTTGCCCGTCATGACCGCTCAAGACCATCGTTCCCTGTCCGCTGCCGAAGCCCGGGCGCGCCTGCTGGCCGAAGTCGTGCCGATCGCCGGGCACGAATTCGTGGCGCTGCGCAGCGCCCTCGGCCGCATCCTGGCCGCCGACATCATTGCGCCGCATGACGTGCCGCCCCACGACAACTCGGCGATGGACGGCTACGCGGTCAGCTGCGCCAGCCTGGCCGGCGCCGGTGATAGCAAGCTGACGGTGGTCGGCTCCTCCTTTGCCGGCCATGCCTTTGCCGGTTCAGTCGGGCCGGGGCAGGCGGTGCGCATCATGACCGGCGGCGTGCTGCCGGCTGGTGCCGATGCCGTGGTCGTCCAGGAAGTGACACGCGTCGAGGCCAATGGGGTGGTCGTTCCGGCCGGTCAGCGCAGCGGCCAGAACATCCGCCGGGCCGGCGAGGATCTGGCGCGGGGCGCGGTCGCCCTGGCCGCCGGCCGGCGCATCGGTCCGGCCGAACTCGGGTTGCTCGCCTCGCTCGGCCTGGTCGATGTCGCCGTCAAGCGGCGGCTGCGCGTCGCCTTCTTCTCGACCGGCGACGAACTGACGGCGCTCGGCACGGCGCTGGCCCCGGGGCAAATCTACGACAGCAACCGCTACACCCTGCACGGCCTGCTCGCCCGCCTCGGTGCCGAGATCATCGACCTGGGCGTCGTGGCGGACCGGCCGGAAGCCCTTGAGGCGACGCTGCGCGAAGCGGCCCGGATGGCCGACGCGATCATCACCACCGGTGGCGTCTCGGTCGGCGAAGCCGATTTCGTCCGGGAAATTCTCGCCAGGGTCGGCGAGGTCAAGTTCTGGAAGCTGGATGTCAAGCCCGGCCGGCCGATGGCCTTCGGCAAGGTCGGCGAGGCCTGGCTGTTCGGCCTGCCCGGCAACCCGGTGGCGACGCTGGTCAGCTATACCCAGTTCGCGCTCGATGCGCTGCTCCGCCTGGCAGGCTGCGACCCGCTCCCCGAGCGGCCGCTGCTCACCGTGCCGGCGGCCAATGCGATCAAGAAGCAGCCCGGCCGGCGCGAATACCTGCGCGGCGCAGTGGCCGCGGTGGACGGCCGCTGGCAGGTCAGAACCACCGCCAGCCAGGGCTCGGGCATGTTGCGGTCGATGGCCGAAGCCAACTGTTTCGTCGTGTTGCCGGAAGACTGTGCCGGCGTGCAGGCCGGCGACAGCGTCGAGGTCCAGCTCTTCGAGGGCCTGTTTTGAGCGCCGCCGAATCGCCGGAGATCACCTGCGCCACCTGCCGGGCCTGCTGCTGCCGGCTGGAAGTCATGCTGATCGGCGACGCCGACGTGCCGGACGAACTGACCGCCCAGAACGAATGGGGCGGCTGGGTCATGAAGCTCCTCGACGATGGCTGGTGCGCGGCGCTCGATCGGCAGACCATGTTGTGCACCATCTACGAATACCGGCCCGACATCTGCCGCGATTACCAGGCCGGCGATTACGACTGCCTGGAGCAGCGCGTCCGGCTGCTCCCCCCTAAAGAGGCCATCCGATGACCACGGCACAACCGAAGAACCCGCTGCACGGCGTCACGCTGGAAGCCATCCTTAACGAACTGGTCGCCCATTACGGCTGGGAGGCGCTCGGCCGGGAGATCGAGATCCGCTGCTTCACCCACGATCCGAGCATTTCCTCCAGCCTGAAGTTTCTCCGCCGCACGCCGTGGGCGCGCGAGCGCGTCGAGTCGCTCTACCTCTACGTCCTGCGGCGCAAACCGGCCGCGGAATGATGCCGTGCAGCATTGATCCGCCAGCGGAAAAGGTTCATGGTGACAGCGGGGATCAGCGGTTCGCCCGAGGGGGATTTTTTCAACCCGTCAAGGAAGGAGTCTGGCCATGACTGAGACACAGATACAGAACGCGATCACCTCCGGCTGGCCGTTTTTCGGCGTCACGCCGCAAGGTGACGTATTGGCGCGCTACGTCGCCTTCGGCCCGGTATTTCGCTGGCAATGGAACCAGATGATCCCGACCCCGGTGCAGGGCGGCGATCTCTGCTGGTGGCTGCGCGCGGCGGCCGAGGAAGGGCATTCGATAGCCGATACCGAGACGCCGAGAACGAAAAAAACGGAATGACGGTCCGCGCCGCCCGGCGATAAACCGCCGGGCGGCCTGTTTTGCGGTTTTGATTGGTGCGCCGCACAACAGAACATCCGTGGCGCTTCGCCGATCGGCAAATAGTAATAGGAGCAGCACGCCGGGGTGGCTATCATGCTCGACCTCCCCGAAAGTTTTGCTCATGATTATCCTGAAGAATGTCACGCTGCGCCGCGGTAACAAGGTGCTGCTGGACAAGACCTCCGTCACCATCAACCCCGGTGAAAAAGTCGGCCTGGTCGGCCGCAATGGCGCCGGCAAATCGACCCTGTTCGGCCTGCTCAACGGCACGCTGCATGAAGACGGCGGCGACTACTCGATCCCCAGCCAGTGGCGGATGGGGCAGGTGGCGCAGGACATGCCGGAAACCGAGCAGAGCGCGACCGACTTCGTGATCGACGGCGACACCACGCTGCTCGCCGCCCGCAACGAGGTGCACGACGCCGAAGCCAGCGACGACGGCATGCGCATGGCCGAAGCCTACATGGCGCTGCACGATGCCGGCGAACACGACGCCGAAGCGCGCGCCCAGGCGCTGATTCTCGGCCTCGGCTTCAAGGTCTCGGAACTGGCCAACCCGGTCAACAGCTTCTCCGGCGGCTGGCGGATGCGCCTGCAACTGGCCCGCGCCCTGATGTGCCCGTCCGACATCCTGCTGCTCGACGAACCGACCAACCACTTGGACCTCGACGCGCTGGTCTGGCTCGAAGCCTGGCTCAAGCGTTATCCCGGCACGCTGGTGATGATCAGCCACGACCGCGAATTCCTCGACGCCATTACCCAGGTGACGCTGCATATCGACCACGCCAAGCTGGTCCGCTACGGCGGCAACTACAGCAAGTTCGAAGACATGCGCGCCGAACAGATGCTGCTGCAGCAGGCGACGATGGCCAAGCAGGCCGACAAGATCGCCCACCTGCAGTCCTTCATCACCCGCTTCAAGGCCAAGGCCAGCAAGGCCAAGCAGGCGCAGAGCCGGGTCAAGGCGCTGGAGCGGATGGAAAAGATCGCCCCGGTGCTGGCCGATGCCGAATTCACTTTCGAATTCCAGGAACCGGCCAACCTGCCCAACCCGATGTTGTCGATGGTCGATACCGTCATCGGCTATCCGCCGGCCGAAGATGCGCCGGCCGGCACGCCGCCGACCGTCATCGTGCGCAATATCAACCGCTCGGTGCATGCCGGCCAGCGTATCGGCATCCTCGGCGCCAACGGCCAGGGCAAGTCCACGCTGGTCAAGACCATTGCCCGTGACCTACAGCCGATCAGCGGCGAAGTGACCGAAGGCAAGGGGCTGAGCATCGGCTACTTCGCCCAGCAGGAACTCGACGTGCTGCGCCCGCAGGACACGCCGCTCGAACACATGGTCCGCCTGGCCAAGGAAGCCATCGCTTCCGGCAAGGGCAACGTGCCCGGTCGCGAGCAGGAGTTGCGCAACTTCCTCGGCACCTTCAATTTCAGCGGCGAGATGGTCAAGCAGGCGGTCGGCACCATGAGCGGTGGCGAAAAGGCCCGGCTGGTGCTGTGCATGCTGGTCTGGCAACGGCCGAACCTGCTGCTCATGGACGAGCCGACCAACCACCTCGATCTGTCCACCCGCGAAGCGCTCAGCGTCGCCCTCAACGAGTTCGAAGGCACCGTCATGCTGGTCAGCCACGACCGCTCGCTGCTGCGCGCCGTGTGCGACGAATTCTGGCTGGTTTCGCGCGGCGGCATCGAACCGTTCGACGGCGATCTCGACGACTATCAACGCTATCTGCTCGACGAAGCCAAGCGCTCGCGCGAAGCGGCGGCGGCCGAACAGAAGCGGGCAGCCTAGCGTTCAGCCGATTCCGGATTATTATTCCAGCGTCAACGCATCGGTCCATCGAACGTTGAGTGCTTAAGGCGGCATGCCTGATACCAAAGGAGATACCTGCGATGAACAAATTTTTTGCCTCAGCCCTGGTTGCACTGTTTGCGGTAAACATGGCCTACGCCCAGGCCCCGGCAACGCCGGCCAGCCCGGCCGCTCCGGCGGCTGCTGCGGCGCCTGCCGCCGGTAACTGCGAAGCGAAGGCCGTCAGCAAGAGCGGCAAGCCGCTGGCTGGCGCCGCCAAGACCGCTTACATCAAGAAGTGCGAAGGCGGTGCCGCTGCTGCGCCGTCCGACTGTGCCGGCAAGGCCGTCAGCAAGAGCGGTAAGCCGCTGGCCGGCGCAGCCAAGACGGCTTTCATCAAGAAATGCGAAGCTGACGCGGCCAAATAAACGGTCGTTACCGAGAAGAGCCGGCCGCGTGCCGGCTTTTTTTGCGCCTGCTGTTTTGCGCCTTGCGCCATAATGCTTGTCTTCCCCACGTTGAACGACCGGCACCGATGTTTGCCTGCCCCCCTTTTTCATCCCTGGCGCTGCGCATGTCCTGCCTGGCCATCGCCGGCCTGGCTTGTGCCGGGCCAGCGACGGCCCAGGCCCAGGCCGAACAGAGTCTGTGCCGGGCCGACGAGAAGGTGCTGTTCGCGTGTACGACCAAGGCGCGTCTGGTATCGATCTGCGCCGCCCGCGATCTCGCTCCGAAGGCCGGTTACGTGCAGTTTCGTTATGGTTCCCCGGGCAGCAATGAAATGATCGCCTGGCCGGAAGCTCGTTACCCGCGCCAGGATGTGACCAGGGGAAATGTTTACCTGGCCGGTACGCTCGGCCGCTACCTGCGCTTCACGATGGACCAGACCAGTTTCGTCGTCTTCAGCGTGGGCGGCAAAAGCAGCGGTCTGGTCATCGAACACAACAAGGTGATTCAGAAGAAGATCATCTGCCAGCAGACAACGGTTTCCGAGCTCAAGGATGTTCCAGTGCCGCTTTCTTATGTCATTGCCGTCAGCGGCCAGGCGCCCGATTAGCGTTCCTTGATCAATGTTGTGCACCGCTGCCGGCCGTTTGCCTTACCCTCACCCCACTTTTCGCTATCGAGTCCCCATGCCCCGTCACCACATCCAAGTCCATCGTCACCCGGCCACCGCCCACGCCGGTCGGGGCGCCCTGCTGTTCGTGCACGGCGCCTACACCCACTCTTCCTACTGGGAATTCAATTTCATTCCCTACTTCCAGCGCCACGGCTACGACTGCTTCGCAGTCGATTTGTCGGGCCACGGGGGCAGTGCCGGCCAGGAGCGTCTCGATGAGTTCGGCATCGACGATTACGCCGAGGATATTGCCTGCGCGGTGCGCCTGATCGGCGAGCCGGTCACCATCATCGGCCACTCGATGGGCTCTCTGGCGACCCAGCGTTATCTCGAAAAAGGGACCGCCCGGGCGGCGATTTTTCTCTCGCCGGTCCCGTCCACCGGCACCGGGAGTAGCGCGACGCAACTGGCAATGCGTTTCCCGACCTATTTCGATGCGCTCGAAGAGGTCATCAGCGGCGTCATCTCCGAGGAAAACAACGATCTGATGGCGAAGATCTACTTTTCGTCGGAGGCGACCGGCGACGAGGTGCTGCGCTTCCTGCCGACGGTCGGCCCCGAGTCGCAGCGGGCGGTGATGGAAATGGCCATGCTGCTCGCCCGGCCGCCGGTCCGGCGCCGCAAGTTGCCGGCACTGGTGATCGGTGGCGAGGCCGACGCGATCTTTCCCTCCTCCCAGCTGTTCTTCACCGCGCTGCCCTGGCAGGCCGAGGTCATTCGCATTCCGGGGGCCGGCCATATGCTGCCGATCGACAGCAATTGGCAGGCCGTCGCCGAGCACATTCATCAATGGGTGGCGGCGCTCGACAGCAATCAGGCTGTCGAAATGCTGGCGGTGAGCTGATCGTGACGCTGCCTGCCGCACTTGACACCTTGATCCGCGACGACTTCGCCCAGGTCGACGAGGTCATCCGGAAATACATGAACCAGGACGTCGTGCTGATTCGCCACGCCGTCGAATTGATCATCGATTCCGGCGAATTCCGCATCCGCCCGGCCCTCACCCTGCTGACGGCTGGCGCCCTCGGCTACGCCGGGCCGCATCGTCATGCACTGGCGGCGGCCATCGAGCTGATTCATGGCTCGCTGGTCCTGCATCACGCGGTCGATGAACTCGCCGGCGGGGCCGCTGCGGCAAGCGAGAACGCCAGCCTGCTCGGCAACGCCGGCAACATTCTGCTCGGCGATCTGCTGTACACCGGGGCTTTCCGGATCATCGTCGATATCGGCGACATGCGCCTGATGCAGGTCTTGTCGGACGCGACGACGATGATTGCCGAAGGCGAGGTCATGCACCTGACCGAGCCGGCCAGTCCGGAACAGGATCTGGCGCGCCATATCGCGATACTGCGCGCCCGCTCGGCCAAGCTTTTCGAGGCGGCCAGCCAGTGCGCGGCGATCATCGCCGCCGCGTCGCTGGCTGTCGAGCAGATGCTGGCGGCTTACGGCCTGCATCTGGGCTCCGCCTATCAGGTCTGGCGCGAACCGGCCGGCCCAGTGAGCGGGGCGGCCGAAAAATTGGCCGGCGAGGAAAGCGCACTGGCCAGCGCAGCCATCGCGCCGCTCGCCGAGTCGCCGTACAAGAGCGCGTTGCTCCAGTGTGCCGCGTGGGCCGGGCAGCATGCGCCGGCCGCCGCTCCAGTAACAACCCGAGCCTCGTCTACACTCGCCCTTCACTGAATTCCGACTTGCCCGCATGCGTCCCGTCATCGCCATCCCGCCCGAAGAGATTGAAATCACCGCGATCCGCGCCCAGGGGGCGGGTGGGCAGAACGTCAACAAGGTGTCGAATGCCGTGCACCTGCGTTTCGCCATCGCCACTTCGTCGCTGCCGGAGGAGATTCGCCAGCGTCTGCTGCAGCTTGGTGACCAGCGGATCACCAAGGACGGCGTGGTGGTGATCAAGGCGCAGGAGTTCCGCAGTCTCGAGAAGAACCGCGCCGAGGCGCTGCGTCGCCTCGAACTGCTGGTCGCCAGCGTCGCCGTGCTGCCACGGACGCGCCGGCCGACTAAGCCGACCCGTGGCTCGGTCAAGCGGCGTCTGGAGAGCAAGGGCAGGCGCGCCGCGATCAAGGCCGGGCGACGCGGCGGCGACGAGTAGGCGGCGGGCATGCAGCCGAAAGCTCCCGCGAACTATCTGGCCGGTTATCCGCCGACGCTGGTCGAGCCGGTACACCGCCTGATCGCCGAGGACCGTCTGGCCGAGGTGCTGTTGCAGCGCTACCCGGTGGCCCACACGGTGCGCACCGACAAGGCGCTCTACGACTATGTCCAGCAGATCAAGGGCGAGTATCTGCGCAATGTCGGGCTGGTCAGCAAGGTGGCTTTCGACAGCAAGCTGCAGGTGCTCCGCAACGCGCTGGGCACGCATACCAATATTGCCCGGGTGCAGGGCGGCAAGCTCAAGGCCAAGCGCGAGATCCGCGTCGCCACGGTATTCCGGGAGATGCCGCCGGAGTTCCTGCGGATGATCGTGGTCCATGAAATCGCCCATCTCAAGGAAGGCGACCACGACAAGGCCTTCTACCAGCTGTGCCGCTACATGGAACCCGACTACCACCAGCTGGAGTTCGATCTGCGCGCCTATCTCTGCCATCTCGGGGCGACCGGCCGGGTGCTCTGGGCGAGCGCGCCGGCAGCGAATGCCTGAGCCGGCTGCCGGCCCCCGTTTTGGCGGCCGGCCGGGCCGGAAGTTTTCGAGCGGGTAGAATAGTCGGCTTGCCGCCGTCGTGGTGCCGTTGCCACCGGGGTTTCCGGATCTGTTCGCATGTTGAGACTGAATGAAGTAAAGCTCCCGCTCGATCACGCCCCTGGCGAGATCCTTGCCGCCATCTGCCAGCGCTTGGGCGTCGCGGCGGGCGACGTGGTCAACTATTCGATCTACCGCCGCAGTTGCGATGCGCGGAAAAAAACGGCGATCGCGCTGATCTACGCGCTCGACGTCGAAGTGCGTGACGAGGCGGCGCTGCTCGCCCGCCTGGCGGACCTGCGCAACGTCATGCCGAGGCCGGACACCACCTACCGTTTCGTCGCCCACGCGCCGGCCGACCTGGCGGCGCGTCCGGTGGTCATCGGCACCGGCCCGTGCGGCCTGTTCGCCGGGCTGCTGCTCGCCCAGATGGGCTTTCGCCCGATCATTCTCGAACGCGGCAAGGCGGTGCGCGAGCGGACCAAGGACACCTGGGGCCTGTGGCGCCAGGGCAAGCTGAATCCCGATTCCAACGTGCAGTTCGGCGAGGGCGGCGCCGGCACTTTTTCCGACGGCAAGCTGTACAGCCAGATCAAGGACCCGCTGCACCACGGTCGCAAGGTGCTGGAGGAATTCGTCAAGGCCGGGGCGCCGGAGGAAATCCTCTATGTGAACAAGCCGCATATCGGCACCTTCCGGCTGGTCAGCATGGTCGAGAAGATGCGCGCCAATATTTTCGAACTGGGCGGCGAAGTGCGTTTCGGCAGCAAGGTCGAGGAAATCGACATTGACCGCGATGCCGACGGCAACGGTCAGGTGCGTGGCGTCGTGCTGGCCGGCGGCGAGCGCATCGCCACTGACCATGTCGTGCTGGCCGTCGGGCACAGTGCTCGCGACACCTTCCAGATGCTGTTCGACCATGGTGTCTATATCGAGGCCAAGCCGTTCTCGATCGGCGTCCGCATCGAACACCCACAGTCGCTGATCGACCGCGCCCGCTTCGGCCCGGCGGCCGGCCACCCGCTGCTCGGCGCCGCCGACTACAAGCTGGTTCATCACTGCGCCAACGGCCGCACCGCCTACAGCTTCTGCATGTGCCCGGGCGGCACGGTGGTCGCCGCCACCTCGGAACCCGGCCGCGTCGTGACCAACGGCATGAGCCAGTATTCGCGCGCCGAACGCAACGCCAACAGCGGCATCGTCGTCGACATCTCGCCGGAGGTCGATTACCCCGGTCATCCGCTGGCCGGCATCGAATTCCAGCGGCGCTGGGAATCGGCCGCCTTCGTCGCCGGCGGCGGCAGCTACGCGGCGCCAGCCCAGCGCGTCGGCGATTTCCTCGCCGGCCGGCCGTCGGTCGCGCCGGGTGGCGTCGAGCCGTCCTACACGCCGGGCGTCCATTGGACCGACCTGTCGCTCTGCCTGCCGGACTTCGTCGTCACTGCGCTGCGCGAAGCGCTGCCCGCCTTCGACAAGCAGATCCGCGGTTTTGCGATGGACGACGCGGTGATGACCGGCGTCGAAACCCGCACCTCGTCGCCGATCCGCATCAAGCGCGGCGACGACTTCCAGAGCCTGAACACGCGCGGCCTCTATCCGGCCGGCGAAGGTGCCGGCTACGCCGGCGGCATCCTGTCGGCCGGGGTCGATGGCATCAAGGTGGCGGAAGCGGTGGCCACGAGCATGCTGAAGAGCGTTTAAAGGTAAGCAACGGCGCTCTTCCGCCAGATGGTTCTGGCCGACGGAGCAGGCCGTCAATGAGCTTTTGGATTATTCAGCGAGCGGCTGTCGCTCCGCATGACGGCGCCGAACAGCCGCTCGCCAGCCTGGTCTACAGGGCGGCCTTGGTCGCCGCGGCTTCGTTCTTCATCTGCTGCACCCGCAGCTGGATGTAGCGGGCCCGGGCGACGCCTTCGTCGCCATGCGCGATACGCATGGCGGTGTCCCAGACGGCATGGTCGATGCGCAGCAGGTGCAGTTCCCGGTTGGCCACCATGTAGCGCTGCAGATCTCCTTCATCCGTCGCTTCGGCGGCCGCGGTCGAGCGGCTATAGATGAAGTAACAGGCGCCGACCAGCAGGGCCAGGGCGAGGCCGGCAAGGAGATTCTCCATGGATGCTTCTCGTTGAATTGGGTGGCCGCCAGCATACCACCGGGCCGGCCGCCGCCACTGCCGGCAACGACGGATCATGTCCGAAAACTGGTCAACAGCCGGCATCCATACTAGGATGAGCGAGCGTATTACGTGGTTCAAACACGATCTAACTAGGAGAGCATCATGGGAAGCAAGGACAAGAAGAAGGAATCGAAGGGCAAGAAACCGCAACCGAAGCCGGTTGCCGGCTAGTTTGCCAGGGCCGGCTGTGCCGATGCCTGGCACAGCCGGCGGCTGATTGATGCGCGCCGCGCCCATGAAAGTGACGCCAGAACGGCGATAAGCAAGGACAATCGGCCCCATGAAAAATCCGCAGGATGTGAAGTTGTCCATGCTCGACCTCGTCGCCGTGCGCGAGGGCGGGACCGTTGCCGAGGCTTTGGCGATTTCGCTGCGCACGGCGCAGCATGTCGAGGCGCTCGGCTTCACCCGCTACTGGCTGGCCGAGCATCACAACATGCCGGGGATCGCCAGTTCCGCCACGGCGGTTCTGGTCGGCTATATCGCCGGTGGCACAAAGCACATGCGGGTCGGTTCGGGCGGCGTCATGCTGCCCAACCACGCGCCGCTCGTCGTCGCCGAGGCCTTCGGCACGCTGGCCGAGCTCTACCCGAACCGTATCGATCTCGGCCTCGGCCGCGCCCCGGGCACCGATCAGCTGACCATGCGGGCGCTGCGCCGCGACCGGGTCGAGACGGAAGCGGATTTTCCGCGCGATGTCGCCGAGTTGCAGCAATTGCTCGGCACGCCGCAAGCCGGTCAGCGGGTCGTCGCGATGCCGGGCGCCGGCACCGGGGTGCCGATCTGGTTGCTCGGCTCCAGCCTGTTCTCGGCCCGCCTGGCGGCCGAGCGCGGCTTGCCCTATGCCTTCGCTTCGCATTTCGCGCCGGCCCAGCTGCTCCAGGCCATAGCCCTGTACCGCAGCCAATTCCGGCCGTCGCCGAGTCTGGCCGAACCTTACGTCATCATCGGCGTGCCGCTGATTGCCGCGCCGACCGACGAGGAGGCCGAGTTCCTGGCGAGCAGCACCTATCAGCGCGTCCTGGGCATCCTGCGCGGCGACCGCCGTTGCCTGCCGCCACCGGTCGCAGATTTCCTGGCCCAGTTGGCGCCGCAGGAGCGCCGCGCGATTGACGACTTTCTCGGGGCGGCGGTGATCGGCGGGCCGGAAGCGGTGCGCGCCGGTCTGACCGGCTTGCTCCAGGCGACGCAGGCGGACGAGCTGATGCTGGTTTGCGACATCTTCGATGCCGATCTCCGGCTGCGTTCGCTGGATATTGCCGCGGCAGTGTGCGCCGGGTGATTTGAGCGGATTGGCCGCTGACGATTCGCGAAGGCCGGGCCCGGTTTCGATGAAACGCCGGGCACTGCTTGGCTGGCTGGCCGTTTCGGTCGTCCTCGGCGGCTGCGGCAAAGCCCCGCGCTTGCCCACCATCCCGCCGGGCAAAACGGTCCTCGCTTTCGGTGACAGCGTCACCTTCGGGACCGGCGCCGCGGCTGGCGAGGACTGGCCGACATTGCTAGCCGGGCTGACCGGCTGGCAAGTCGAGAATGCCGGCATCCCGGGCGATACCGCCGAAGCGTCCCGGGCGCGCATGCCGGCCTTGCTCGATGCGCACCGGCCAGCCGTGGTGATCATCGAAATCGGCGGCAATGACTTCCTGCGCCGCCGTTCGGTCAAGGTGGTCAAGGAGGATGTGCGCCATCTCGTTCAGGCCGCCAGGGCCTCCGGGGCGCAAGTTGTGCTGGTCGCCGTGCCGGAACTATCCCTGCTCGGCGTAGTGGCCGGCAAGCCGTCCGACGCGCCGATCTATCAGGAGCTGGCGGAAGAGGAGCGGGTGGTCATCGTCAGCGACGTGTTTTCCGGCATCCTGAGCCGGCCCGAGCTCTGCGCCGACCAGATCCATCCCAACGCCGAGGGCTATCGGCAGATGGCGGCAGGCATCCACCGAGAGTTGCAGAAGGTCGGACTGGCGTCGCCCGGTGGTCGTTAAGCCGGCCGGTCGCCCGGTTCATCGCGCCGCGATTTTGTGACGGGGATCAAACCCTTGATCAATTGCTTGAGTAAACTGCTCAACTAATCGGCGAGGCAAGCCAAGCGGCAATGCACGGCGCCGAACCACTCTCCGAGACAAGGCCGATCATGTCCTATCCTGCATTCTTTGCTGAAATTCCCGTTATCCGGCTGCGCGATCCGCTGGCCGTCTTCCTCGGTGCCAGTGACGACGGCATTTTCGAATATCGCTATCTCGATGCCATCCGGCTGGCCGGGCACTCCTGTCCGACGGTGGCCGCCGCCTGGAACATGACCCGTCTGGCGCTGCAGGTGCTCTATCCGGATGAGCTGCCATGCCGCGGCAACATCCGCGTCAATTTGCGCGGCGGCGTCGAGGCCGGCGTCACCGGCGTGATCGGCAGTGTGGTTTCGCTGCTTACCGGCGCTGCGGCGCAGGGCGGGTTCAAAGGGCTGGCCGGACAGTTCGGGCGGCAGAACCTGATGCATTTCGCTGCCGAAATTCCGCTCGAGCTGCGCTTCTCGCGTCTCGACAGCGTCTTGGCGGTCGATGTCGCCTGCGACGCCGGCTCCATCCCGGTCGCCCCGGAAATGCCGCTGCTGATGCGCCAGTGCCTCGAAGGGCGCGGCGACGCGGCCGCATTGCAACGATTCGGCAGCCTGTGGCAGGCGCGGGTGCGTTGCCTGTTGCTGGAGCACGGCGACGACCCGCAGGTATTTACGGTCCGACCGGCCACTACAGCTCGGCAAGACCTAGCCTGAGTGCCGCCGGCGGAGAGGGCGCCGCCCTCTCCCGGTTTACAGCGACCTGACCTTGACCGACTTGCCCTTGATCTTGCCGGCGCCCAGTTTGCGCACGGTGTCGCGGGCGACGTTACGGGCCACGGCGACGTAGCTGGTTTGATCGGTGACGGTGATCTTGCCGACCTGCTCGCGGGTCAGGCCGGCTTCACCGGCCAGGGCGCCCATGATGTCGCCGGGACGGATCTTGTCCTTGCGGCCGCCGAGGATCAGCAGCGTCACCATCGGCGGGATCAGCGGCGTTTCGTCGGCCGCCGGCAGGTCGCCGAGCTGATGCGTTTCCAGCTTGCAGCCGGTCACCTCGGCAATCGCCGCGACGCGCCGGCGGTCGTTCGGGCTGAACAGGCTGAGTGCCCAACCGTCCTGATCGGCGCGGCCGGTGCGGCCGATGCGGTGGATGTGGATTTCCGGATCGGGCGTCACGTCGACGTTGATCACCGCTTCGAGTTGCGCGATGTCGAGGCCGCGCGCCGCGACATCGGTCGCGACGAGCACCGAAACGCTGTTGTTGACGAACTGGATCAGCACCTGGTCGCGCTCGCGCTGTTCCAGGTCGCCGTTCAGGGTCAGGGCGTGGATGCCGTTCTCGCGCAGCACGTTGAGCAGGTCGCGGCACTGCTGCTTGGTGTTGCAGAAGGCCAGCGTGCTGACCGGGCGGTAATGCTTGAGCAGCGTGGCGACGGCGGCCAGCCGCTCCTCGTTCTTGACCTCGTAGAAGCGCTGGCGGATCTTGCTTTCGGCGTGCTGTTCGAGCAGCTTCACTTCCTGCGGCTGCTTGAGGAACTGCTTGGCCAGCTGGGCGATGCCTTCCGGATAGGTGGCCGAGAACAGCAGGGTCTGGCGCTTGGCCGGGCAACGCTTGGCGATGTAGGCGATGTCGTCGTGAAAGCCCATGTCGAGCATGCGGTCGGCTTCATCGAGGACCAGCGTGGTCAGTTCGTCGAGCTTCAGGTAGCCGCGTTCCATGTGATCCATGATCCGGCCGGGCGTGCCGACCACGATATGGACGCCGTTTTCCAGGCTGTTCGCCTGGTTGCGCAGGGTCGAGCCGCCGACCAGTGAGAGCACCTTGATGTTCTCTTCGAAGCGCGCCAGCCGGCGGATTTCCTGCGTCACCTGGTCGGCCAGTTCGCGGGTCGGGCAGAGCACCATCGCCTGCACGGCGAAGCGCGCGGTGTTCAGCTTGGTCAGCAGGGGCAGCGCGAAGGCGGCGGTCTTGCCGCTGCCGGTCTTGGCCTGGGCGATCAGGTCGTGCCCGGCCAGGGCCAGCGGCAGGCTGGCCGCCTGGATCGGCGTCATCGTCAGGTAATTGAGCTGGCTCAGGTTGGCCAGCATGGCCGGCGTCAGGGGCAGTTCGCTGAAGGCTTGCCCGGCGGCGGGTTGTTGGTTCTCGGTATCGCTCACGGTGCGGCTCAGGGCTTGCGTTTGCGGGCAGCCGGCGAGAGCGGCTTGCGGCCGGTCGGCATCGGTTTGCGCTGGCGTTGGCCGGGCCGCTGCAGCGATTTGTCTTCCGGCTTCGGCTTCGGCACCAGCAGGTTCTTGGCGGTGCTGGCGGCGGCTGCGCGGTGGGCCAGCATGGCGGCGCGCAGTTCGTCGGTCGTCAGGACAACCGGGGCGCACAGGGCCGCCGGGGTATAGATCGACAACTGGTCCTTGATGCTGAACAGGCGTTCGTCGTTCGGCGCCTTGCGCGGCAGGTTCTCGATGATCTGCTGGGCGGCCGGACTCAGTGCCAGGCGGCCGTCGACGCTGCAGATCAGGCCGTGCACGGCGAGTCGGGAGATGGCTTCGGCCAGTTTGGCCTCGGCCGGAATGTTGTCGTTGATCAGGTCGATCGCCGCCATGATTTCGACCAGCTCGGCCGGGCGCCGCTTGGAAGAAAGAGCCGTGGCCAGCAATAGGAGGGCGTCAACATCATGGATTGGGTGCATGGAATAAGCTTTGTCGTTCGGAGTCTGGGGGGCGGGCGGCGGAAAAACGGCCCGGCGGGCGCTTGCTGCTGCGTGAGGAGTGCAGTGTACGCTGTTAACCGGCAAAAGCGCGCTAAGGCACTGAAAATATTGGTGCTGTTGGCTCAGTCGGCGCGTTCGATGGCGGCCCGGAGACGCTGGATGGTGGCTTCGAGCGGGGCGTTTTTCGCCACCTCGAGGCCGAGGTCGCGGGCGATGGCATTGACCCTGGCCGGGTTGAGCGGAATGCCGCCGCGGTCGATGGCGGCAATTAGCCGGCGCGCCTGCTCGATCTCGGAAGGGGGCGGCGGCGCTGCCGGGAGCAGGCTTTTCAGCCAGTCGATAAAGCCTTTCGGGCGGCGCGGTCGCATAAACTTGCTCATCGTCAAAAGGCCAAGGATACTTCGGCCAGCCCGCCTGGAGAACGCCAGGCGTTCTGCCGCAATGCAATCGAATGTTCCGGATCGGGACAGAGGAGAATTCAGTGGAAGACTTGTTGCCCGCCATCGAAATGGAGTCCGCGCCCAATCCGCAGTTTTCGGTGATCTGGCTGCATGGCCTCGGCGCCGACGGCTCCGATTTCGTGCCGGTGGTGCCCGAGCTGGGCCTCGCGCCGACGCCCGGTGTGCGCTTCATCTTTCCCGATGCGCCGGCCATTCCGGTGACCTGCAACGGCGGCTACGTGATGCCGGCCTGGTACGACATCATTTCGCTGGACAGCACCAGCCGGCGGATCGACGAGGCCGGCATTGTCAATTCGCGGACGGCGATCCGCCGCTTGATCGCCCGCGAGAACGCGCGCGGCATTCCCTGCGAACGGATCTTTCTCGCCGGCTTTTCGCAGGGCGGCGCGGTCGCCTACACGACGGCGCTGACCCATCCCGCGCCGCTGGCCGGCCTGATCGCGCTGTCCACCTACCTGCCGACAAGCGACTTGGTCGAACGCGAGGCGACCGCCGCCAATCGGGCGATACCGGTATTCGTCGCGCACGGCAGTCAGGACGACGTGGTGGCCCCGGTGCTCGGCCGGGCGGCGCGCGATTTCCTGGTTGAACGCGGCTACGCCGTGGCCTGGCAGGAATACCCGATGCCGCACTCGATCTGTCTGGAAGAGATCGCGGCCATCGGCCAATGGCTGAACGGACGGCTCGGGTGAGCGATGTCGTGATGAGCCGGGCGGCGCTGGCCGAGGCGGAATTGCCCCTCTACGCCGGCCTGCCGCTCGAGCGGGTGCGCCTGATCGTCTCGGCAGAATTGGCGGCGGAAGCACAGGCGGCATTGCTGGCCGCCGACGCCATCGGCTTCGATACCGAGTCGAAACCGACTTTCCTGAAAGGCGAAGTGTCGACCGGCCCGCATCTCGTTCAGCTCGCCACCGACACGCATGCCTACCTCTTCCCGATTGCCCGGGCCGGCGACCACACCGTGCTGCGGGCGATTCTCGAGTCGGCCACGGTATTGAAAGTCGGCTTCGGCCTCGGCAACGATCGCAGCGCGCTGAAATCGCGCCTCGGCATCACCCTCGGCAAGGTCCTCGACCTCGGCGAAACGCTGCGCGGGCCGGGCCACAAGGGCACGGTCGGGGCAAAGGTGGCGGTGGCGCATTTTTTCGGCCAGAAACTGCAAAAATCGAAGAAGACCGGCACCAGCAACTGGGCCAACCGCAACCTCACCGAACGCCAGCTGCTCTACGCCGCCAACGACGCCCACGTCGCGCTCCAGCTCTACCGCGCCTGGTTGAGCAGCGAGGGCCTGACCGGCTGAGCAGCCGTTTCCGTTCGATCATTTCCTGTTCAGAAAGACCGCCGCATGGCTGATTCCCTTCCCCTCCTTTCGCTGCTCGAAACCCGCGTGCTCGGCACCCTGGTCGAAAAACAGCGCACCGTACCCGATACCTACCCGCTGTCGCTCAATGCGCTGGCTGCCGGCTGCAACCAGAAAACCAGCCGCCACCCGGTGCTCGAAGCGACCGAGCCGGAACTGCTGGCCGCCATCGAAACGCTGAAAGAGGCGGGTCTGGTCGGCGAAGTCACCGGCGGCCGGGTGGTCCGCTTTGCCCATCACATGGAGCGGACGCT